>DDLS01000154.1 GCA_002340255.1 Cyanobacteria bacterium UBA2566 | reverse complement strand
GGGATGAACATCTTCGGGGTTCGATTCCCCCTACCCGCTTGCTCTTATAGCCTTATGGGTAAAGGAACTCTCATCCCCATATTCAGCTTGGAAGGCTATGCTCTACCTAAAATCTACCTAAATCCACTCTACCACCCATTCTCAGAGCTGATATGTAAAGGAAATATAAAGAAATGGTACACTCAATCGATTAAGTATGAGAATAGCCAGAATTGAGTCTCAATAGTGCTATGAGTCGCTGACCAGAAATTGTCCATCCTCAACGACCATCTTATCCCAGTGATTTAAGTGATGCCTTCCTGGGAAGTACTCAAGCCTTTACGCCCTAGTCCTAAAGGCTTTGGACATCCAAGGATCAAGATTCTAAAGCTGCCGGTTCTAAGACATGCTGAAAATGAACTACATCTTCTCTGGGGTCAGCATAGGTGACTTTAAGCTCGATATAATCGCCAGGAGCTACCGGGTTGGTAAAGCGAATGGCCATTTCTAAACCCAGCTCTTCTAATAAAACCAGGGCTAAATTGTCATTTTCCCGTAACCAGCGCAGGACTAAACCTTGCCAAACTTGATCGAGATGGCGACGCAGAAATTCTAATCCCCAATACCGGTTGGTTTGACGTTCGACCCAGTTGGCTTCTTGGGTGCTGGGAGCAATGGCAGCCATGAGTTCTTGCAGTTTGGCTTCGGAGAAGGGTAGGGGGTCGCCACGCAGATGGGCTTTGAGTTGGAAGTGGGTCAGTAAGTCCATGTAGCGCCGGATGGGGGAGGTCACTTGAGTGTAAAAGTCGAGTCCGAGACTGGCGTGACGGGCGGGGGTAATGCTCATTTCACTGCGGGGCATACAACGACGTAGGGCGCAGGAGCGGACAGGCCCTGCGGGGAGTTGCATGAGTTCTTCGGCTGGGGGAAGTTCGGGTTGGGGTTGGGAACGGAAGGGAAAGGGGAGTTGATGGGTAGAACCATAACGTCCGGTAACTTCTCCGGCGAGGATCATCATTTCGGCGACAAGTTGCCGAGAGATGGCATCTTCGAGCAGGGT
Source organism: Cyanobacteria bacterium UBA2566 (assembly GCA_002340255.1). Classification (GTDB taxonomy): domain Bacteria; phylum Cyanobacteriota; class Cyanobacteriia; order Cyanobacteriales; family Desertifilaceae; genus Roseofilum. Next base: position 57,110 of record DDLS01000154.1, on the reverse strand, counting down.
GATGGTTACTTCGTCGTCTTTGACTTTGATGGAGGCTTCGGGTATGGAGATGTTGATTGCGCCTTGGGCTGTGCGCCAGGTTTGCCGCAGTTTGGCGAGGGTGGCAAGGGTGGCGATTTCTGGTTCGGCAGGAACGCCCAGATGGAGCATTTCTTCTACATCGTCGTAGGTGAGGCGGTAGGTGGGTTTGATGAGGGTGGCGTGGATGGTGTAGTCGGCGATCGCCCCTTCTCGATCTAAAATTACACCAAAACTGAGGGCACAGCATTCTTTCCCTTGAATTAAACTCATGGGGCCGGTGGCCAATTCTGAGGGAAACATGGAAATCATGCCGGTGGGGGTATAAATGGTAGTCCCTCGCCGTCTAGCATCTAGGTCTAGTTCATCTCCAAGGGTTAACCATCTTGTGGGATCGGCAATGTGAATCCAGACCCGAATTTGAGCATCGTCTAGGTATTCAATGCTCAAACCATCGTCAATTTCTTTGGTACTTTCATCGTCAATGGTATAGACCTTAAGATGGGTGAGGTCTAGGCGGTTGGAGTCCGGGTCATCCGGAGGATTTTGAAGACAACCTTGGGCCACTTCGAGTACCTTTGTTGAGAATTGAGTTGGAATTTGACTCCGCCGCAGAAATAGGTTTTCGTGGGGACTCCATATCCCCAAAGCAACTAAGAGATCGAAGCAGGCTTGGGGGGTATCGGGACGATTGAGGGCTGTTAGGGTTTCGCCAACGATCGCCGACGGTTTAAACCCTTCTGTGCTATTACCATGGATAGCGTATTTCTCGATCGCCTCTAGACGGGAGCGATCGCTATTTGTCCACTCTAACACTTCTCCCGCTAGGGCCCGATTGAGGCGATCTAGAAAATCAAGGGCTTCTTGTTGCCGTTGTTGTTGAACTTCTGTTTGGTGCTGAATTTCCGCGACTAAACTACTCGGGCGGGGTTCATAGCGATCGCCCTTTTGCTTAAAGTAAAGCTTATCTTCAACCAATAAGCAATGGGCGGCATAACACAAGGGAGGACTTTGATCGCTATAGAGCAACTGAGCTAGTTCTTCGGGGGTTACCGCTTCCCCCGCTTCTACCAACAGTTCCCAGGCTACTTCTAAGTTGGATGGGTCAAGATAGGGCCCTACTTCTTTGAGGAACCGGGGAATATCTGAGGGGGTATAAGCTTCTCCCGCCACTTCATAGGTAATCTGTTGGCGCTTAATCGTATGACTATGAGCGCCTTCGTCAATTACTACCCAATTTTTCTTTCCTTCTGGGCGATCGGCTACTGCCAGTCGCCGTTCCCCATTGAGTCTAAATTCAATTAGCCTTCCCTTCTCCACAGCACTATCCTAGGGATTGATTCACAACATCACAGCCTTAATTTACCAGTCTTTGGCAGAGTTAACTTTCCTAGTTCAGAATTCTTCTCTGTCCAACTTTTCTCCATAGGATGTGCTGATTTTACCCATCCCGACTCCGCTGCTTAACCTTCTTGGTTGACAAAGGGTAATAGGGCAATCAGCCGCGCCCGTTTAATGGCTGCTGTTAGGGCACGTTGTTGCTTACAGGTTAATCCCGTAATTCTACGAGGCAAAATCTTACCTCTTTCAGTGATGTATTTACGGAGTAAATCCACATCTTTGTAATCAATTTTTTCTTTGGGTTGAATCGGGGAAACCCGTTTTCTGTAGTAATTTGACATAGATTCGATCTCGGTTGATATTCTGGGGACAATGGGCTTAATTCCAGCAACTCAAAATAAGCAACTGGAGGTTATTTAATTTCCTTGTGGGTTGTATGGGCGTTACAGTGGGGGCAGAACTTTTTCAGCTCTAATCGGCCCGTCGTGTTACGACGATTCTTCTTGGTTGTATACCGAGAGACACCTGGCGATCGCTTCGCCAAGTTACTGCGACACTCTGTACATTCTAGGGTCACAGTAATGCGGACACCTTTATTCTTAGCCATAGCTTTACGGGCGCTAAAAGTTTTTAGAGTTAATTAAACACAATTTCCTATTGTCTCATACGTCTTTGTAATTGTGCAACTATTTGTTTGAGTTTCAAATCTAAGGAATAACCACGACGGGTTTGAATCATCAAAGTCCCTGCTACTTGGTCATGAAAGGCTTGTCGCCAATTGGTTTCGGCAAAGGCCCAGCCACAATCGACCCCTAGGGGTAAGATTAACAGCAGTGACCAGGCATTGGCTGGATTGAGAGAATTAAATCCGATCAAGGCCAACATTGAGGCGAGTCCGAGAACGGCTTCCCGTTTTAATAAGTCAGAAAATAGGGGAGTCCGTCCCGTTTGGTCTACCACTCGCAGATCAAAAGCATAGCGTCCCAGACTTTGCCCTTTGTTTTTGAGGACAATAAAAATTCGAGCCGTAAACCAAGCTAAGAGAAAGGCTAGTAAAAACAAACTCCTACCGGCGATCGCACAAAAGAGCCAAATCGTAGCCAAATCTATAGCAAACGCTGCTGTCCGTCGTGACAGAGGCGCTCTGGGAAAATAGCGATCGGGGGGGGGACTGAACATGAACAGAAGGGAATAGGGAATAGGCAATCGATTAATTCTTTTGATGGTTTGATAAGGCCTGTTCTAGGGTCATGATTTTTTCTTCCAAATACTTATGCTGCGATCGCCGAATCAAATGCCCTTTCAACCGTACCATGACTTCTCTGATATTGAACGGTTTGGTAATATAATCAATCGCTCCCAGTTCAAAGGCTTTAATTTTATCTGCCACCTGAGCGATCGCCGTAATGAAAATCACCGGAATTTCCTCTGTTTGAGGATTGTCCTGGAGTTTTTGATACACTTCATAGCCATTCAGACCTGGCATCATCACATCTAGAAGGATCAGATCGGGACGGATTTGTGCAGCGATTTCTAACGCTTCAAGACCATTGACTGCTGCTTCCACTTGATAGCCATCATCAAGCAAAATTTCAATCAACAAGCGCATGTTAGTGGCATTATCTTCAACCACCAGGATGGTAAATTGGGATGGTTCAAATTGAATGTGCTGCATAGAACTCTTAACCAAAAATGGGATGACTCTATGGCATCTACTGCCCTATTCTTAAGGTCTACCGAAGAACAAGGCAATCGCATAAAACCCCTTTGACAATCCTATCCCGGGTTCTGGCTTGTTCCGACTAAACAAGCGCCTTCCCAAGTAATCCCCGTCAGATTTGCACCCTCTAACTCGGCACAGAGTAAATGGGCTTCTTTTAAGTTAGCACCAATCAAATTCGCACCACGTAAGTCAGCTTCTTCTAAATTCGCTTGAGTTAAGCTTGCTCCTTGGAGATCGGCATAACTTAAATCAACCCCTTTAAGATTAGCATTATTCAAATTTGCACCTCGCAAGTCAGCGCCTCGCAAATCTGCACCTTGTAGCTTAACCCCGATCAGGTTCGCGCCACTGAGAAATGCCCCCGCTAAGGAAGCTTGGGTTAAAGTAGCACTCATCAAGTTAGCCCCTCTAAGGTTACTCCCTCGCAAGTCAGCTTGGGTTAAATCTGCTTGCATTAAGTTTGATCCGAGTAAATTTCCCCGCAGATCAGCCCCAATCAGTTGAGCTGCCATCAGATTTGCACCGTCGAGTCGGGTTCCTTTGAGATTAGCAGAGGAAAGAATCGTTCCCACTAAGTTAGCTCCCGCTAAATCAGCATTCGGAAGTTGGACTTCAGTCAGGTCTTCATCTTCTAAGTTTACCCCTGGAAGGTGTTTGAGATGGCCAGCACGAAGGGCAACAAGATCTAAATCCATAGTATTTATTAGATTCATCAGTAGGTTGAGTTCAGGGAAGTAAGGGGGGTGGGATTTTCATCAAGTAACCAGATGCCTGAAGCAATTTTAGGGGGCAAGTTCGAGAGTTGCAAGCCCTGTTGCATTCCTCGCACTAATAAGGTCAACGTTTCAACTAATTTGGGGTCAAATTGGGTTCCAGCCAGGTCTTGGCAATATTCTAGGGCTGCGATCGCCTCTTGGGAATTCTGACTCTGGAACTGCTGTTCAAAGGTCGCAATCAGACTGAGAATCCGAGATTCAATCGGAATCCGATCGTAGGCGAGACCTTCCGGTTTGCCAGAACCATCCCAATGTTCGTTTTGATGACTAATAATATGGGCGATCGCCTGAAGTTGGGGCATCATCCGCAAAATCGAAGATTTGGGCAAGTCTGAGAGCTGTTCCTGAAGTTCTTGTTGCCGTTTGCTTTGGTAGGGATCGAGGGCTTCGGGGAGACCTTGTAAGCAGGGCAGTCGATGGAGCAGAGCCGCTAACCGTAAGCGTTTCACTTGCCACACCGGTAAATCTAGCAATTGTCCCATTACATCTGAGAGCGCTGCCACTTCTGTCGCTACATGGGGGTTGCTCAGATCGGCTTGGTCAATGACTTGAGCCATCCGTAACAAGGCTTGAATTTTATTGGAGCGCAAGTTATCCGTCAGGTCTTGAAACTGATAGAGAGGGGAATCACTATTGTAAGGGTTAAGTTGATTTTGGCAGTTTTGCAGATAGTCTACAACAGAAGAAACGACAGCATTGAGCAGATCGGCTTCTGGAGGTTTAGGGGTGATATTTTTCAGGCGATCGCCGAGCTGTTGAGCTAATTTTGGATCGTAGGCTTGCAGATGTTCGGCCACTAACGTAACAGTTTCCTTAACTAACGTCGGTTCAAATGTCCAAAACCCATAAAATTTCCGTTCGCAATCGTTTTTTGGCCATCCTTTTACCCCATAATCAACCGCAGATAATTCTTGACATAAGACCATCGCCGTATAATTGTTGGACAGAATAATCAGATGCCATTCCTGACAAACTGGATCGTGGCTCTCTAGACCCACTAATTGAACATTGGGGAATTGACTGGTCGGATGTTGAGTAAATCCTGCCTCTTCAGTGGCTAAAATCACCACTTCGGAAGCTCGCTGGGCTAATTCTCGATAGCGTTCTGCTTCTTGCTCATACCATTTCCCCTGTTGGAATGCTGCAATCAGCAGGGGCTGATCCTCACATTGGAGAATAAAATCTTCTAAGGCATGACACAGGGCAACCAAAGTATTTTTATAATAGACCCCAAAGTTCAGGGGTTGGGTGTTTTTGTGGGCTGTATGCAGTTTTTGCAGGATTGAGCCAGTTAACATTATTTTATCTTATCAGTTGCTTATGAAATATTAATCTTCAATTCTTGCATTACATTTTGACATAACTTACCAGGGTAGAGCCACACTTTTCAGAAAATCAAAAAAGACGCTTATCATACAACTCCTGCACTTAGGATGCCTATCATGGACGAATTAAAGCTTCTGTTGAGAGCGATCGCTCATTGTGTCCCCACCTATGGTATAATAGTTAGTGACCTGGGCTTTAAGACTTGGAAGAGATGATTTCTGCAACGAATGAGAACGAAACCAATCACCATGAGCGATCCATAGCTGTTGTGGGCATAAGCTGTCGCTTCCCTGGCGCAAAAAGCTACAGTGAATACTGGAATAATTTACTCCAAGGAGTCAATAGTATCACTACCACATCCCAGAGATGGGATATTGACAAATTTTACTCTTCCATTCCAGAGACTGCCAACAAAACGATTAGTAAATGGTCCGGATTAATCGAAGGCATTGATAAATTTGATGCCGGATTTTTCGGGATTTCGCCAAGGGAAGCCAGTCGAATAGACCCTCAACAGAGGATTCTCCTAGAATTGAGTTGGTCTTGTTTAGAAGATGCAGGTTATTCACCGTTAGAACTCTCCGGAAACCAGATAGGAGTATTTATCGGTGTTTGCAACTCTGACTATAATCAAATACAACATCAAAATGGCAATATTCAGGGACATACCGCCACAGGAACGTACACCTGCATGATTGCTAACAGAATCTCTTATTTCTTTAACTTTCATGGTCCTAGTGTGCCCGTAGATACCGCTTGTTCGAGTTCTCTAGTTGCTCTGCACCAAGCCATCAATTCCATTCAAGCACAAGAATGCCAAATGGCACTTGTAGGTGGAATCAATATATTATGCACTCCCACCAGCTATATATCATTCAGTCAGCTCGGCATGTTATCTCCAACAGGGCAATGCAAAACATTTGATAGCCAAGCCGATGGCTATGTTAGAGGAGAAGGAGCCGGAATAATCCTATTAAAACCTCTAGAACAAGCCCGATTAGACCGAGATCAAATTTATGGTGTTATCAAAGGAAGTGCCGTCAATCATGGGGGCAAAGCAAGAACATTAACCGCTCCTAATATTTATGCTCAAACTCAAGTTCTACGAGCTGCCTATACCCAAGCCAATATCGCGCCTAACACCGTTTCTTACATAGAAACCCATGGTACAGGAACACCCTTGGGAGATCCCATAGAAATCAATAGTCTCAAACGGAGTTTCAAACAACTCCATCAACACTATGGAATCCCAGCACCACAAAATCCCTACTGTGGTCTAGGAGCAGTAAAAACGAATATTGGGCATACAGAAGCCGCCGCCGGAATAGCTGGATTAATCAAAGTTTTATTATCGATAAAAAACAAAAAAATACCTAAAATCATTAACTTCCAGAAACTCAATACTCGAATAGACTTAAAGCACACACCATTTTATCTAGTCAGAGAAACTCAAGAATGGAAACCACTAATTACAGAAAATGGAGAAATAGTTCCTAGGCGAGCCGGAGTAAGTTCCTTTGGTTTTGGAGGAGTCAACGCTCATATCGTTTTGGAAGAACCGCCCGAACAAGACAAACTACAAACAGAACTAGCTCCTTCATTCAATATATTAACGCTTAGTGCTAAAACCAAACCCGCGCTGCAAGACTTAGCCCAGAATTATATCCCTTATTTACAATCTCAGAATGAATCTGAAATAGCAGACATTTGCTATACCAGTACCCTAGGACGGGCGCATTTTGAAGAAAGACTAGCAATCGTGGCTGAGTCGAAGCAAGAGTTAGAGGAAAAACTCTTAGAATTTGTCAACCAACCTTACACCTACGGGGTCATTCGAGGAACAGCACCGTCAGCCCACTCTCAAGATGTGGCTTTTCTATTTACCGGTCAAGGGTCTCAATCTATCAATATGGGACGACAATTATATGAAAGACACCCAACTTTTCGCCAGGTTTTAGACGAATGTGACACAATTCTAAAATCCTATTTAGAAGTCCCTCTATTAAAAGTTTTATATCCTGATGAATCTCAGCCCCTTGAGGCCTCTCTCATTCACCAAACTGCTTATACCCAACCCGCTCTCTTTGCTGTAGAGTATGCCTTAGCTAAACTATGGGAATCTTGGGGAATAAAACCCAGTATTGTGATGGGTCATAGTGTCGGAGAATATGTCGCTGCTTGTATTTCCGGAGTCTTCACCTTAGAAGAAGGTTTGAAACTAATCGCCATGCGGGGACAATTAATGCAACGCTTGCCTCCCGGCGGCCAAATGGTCTCTGTATTAGCATCGGAAACTCAAGTCAAAGCAGTCATAAAGAACTATTCTAAACAAGTTAGTATCGCCGCTTTTAATGGGCAACGAAGTATTGTCATATCAGGGGAAATAGAAGCTTTAGCAGCAATTTGTAGTCAATTAGAAAGTCTGGGAATTAAAACTAAAACGCTACAAGTCTCCCATGCCTTTCATTCCCCATTGATGGAACCCATGATAGCTGAATTTGAAGCGATAGCTAAAAGAGTAACTTATCGTCAGCCCAAAATCCCGTTAGTTTCTAATGTGACAGGTATAAAAGTTGGAGAAGAAGTCAGCACTGCTCAATATTGGGTGAATCATATCAAAGAACCGGTTAGATTTGCACAAAGCATGGTGACCTTATGTGAGCAAGGATATGAAAATTTCTTGGAAATTGGGCCAAAACCTGTATTGTTGGGCATGGGAAGAGAGTGTTTACCTGAGGAAGGCGGCCTATGCTTGCCTTCCTTACGTCCAGGAATACCAGAATGGCAACAAATGCTCTCTAGTTTAGGGGAATTCTATGTAAAAGGGGCGAAGGTAAATTGGTTAGGATTTTATGAAAGTTTTGGTTTCTCTGGACAGAAAGTTTCTTTGCCGACTTATCCATTTCAAGGAGAAAAGTATTGGATAGAAGATTCTGAAATTAACGAAGGAACATCAATTATCAACTTATTGAATCAGGGCGAGATATCGCCTTTAACTGAACGATTGAGAACGGTTGAAGATTTTAGTCCTCATGAAGTTGATTTACTTCCCAAATTACTGAAGTGTTTGGTCAAGCAACATCGACAAGAGTTAGGAAAAGCGGGCATTCATGATTATTTTTATTCTATAGATTGGCGAGAAAAAGTAGGTTTTGGTCAGACCCGGTTAATCCAACCGGTAGACATGGAACGTCAATCTATTTTGGGTCAGTTAGAACTCAAGGAAGGAACTTCAGAAAATATTCTGACTCTATTAGAGAAAATTGGTATAGAGTATATTATACAAGCCCTAGATGAAATGGGCTGGTCTTATCAGCCAACAGAGCTGTTTTCACTAGAGAGAGTCACCCAAAAATTAGGGATCGTCAATAGCCAAAAACAACTGTTTAATCGGATTTTACAAGTTCTTGTTCAAGAAGGAATGCTTAAAAAACGATCGCAACAATGGGAAGTTGTACAAGAGCTACCCCCCGTAAATCCCAGTCAAATTTATCAGTCGAGATTACAGAAATATCCAGATATCGTTGCCGAATTAACGCTTCTTCACCGTTGTGCGTCTCAGTTGAGTGCCGTATTACGAGGAGCGATAGACCCGGTACAGCTAGTCTTTCCAGAAGGGGATTTGACCGCAGCAACACACCTCTATCAAGAGTCTCCCACTGCTCAGGCGATGAATACCATCGTCCAACGCGCAGTCAGCCAAGTGATAGAAAAGTTACCTCCAAGGCAAGGGGTCAGAATCTTAGAAATCGGCGCAGGAACAGGAGGAACAACCGCTTACCTTCTCCCCCACCTTCAACCGAGTCGAACCCAATATGTTTTTACCGATCTAGGGCCCCTATTTCTCCGGAAAGCACAAGAAAAATTTCAGGACTATTCCTTTGTTTCGTACCAAACGTTAGATATTGAAAGCGATCTCGAACAACAGAATGTTGATTTACATCAATACGATATCGCGATCGCGGCTAATGTCCTTCATGCGACTGAAAACCTCAAACAGACCTTAAACAACGTACATCAGTTACTCGCTCCAGGGGGACTCATTGTCTTATTAGAAGTTGCAACCCAGAACCTATGGCTAGATTTGGTTTTTGGACTGTTAGAAGGATGGTGGAGATTTCAAGATCATGAATTGCGTCCTGATTATCCATTGCTCAATCGGCTGCAATGGCAGCAACTGTTGAAGGAAACGGGATTTAGCGAGCCGGTCATCCTCCCTGAACAATCGGGGCAATTAGACCTCTCTTCTGACCAAGTCGTGATGATTGCACAAGCAGAAGAAACCGCTAGACTCGAAGACCGAGCAGTCTCTCAACATTGGTTGATTTTGGCAGATCCAGAGGGAATTGCCCAGCACCTAGCGACCCATTTACGTTCAGTCGGACACTCTTGCACGTTGGTATTTCCTGGAGAAAACTATCAAAAGATTGGAGCAGCAGAATTTATCCTTAATCCTCACCACCCTTTAGAGTTTGGACAAATGATGACTGAAATTGTCCAACAGTCAAGTTTATATGGAGTGGTGCAATGCTGGACTCTGGAAAGGGGAGATATCCTTCAGAGAGAACCGTTAAACGAATGGTTGAAATCAGGATGTGGCGCGACCTTATCCTTAGTGCAAGAATTAGTCAAACTTGAGAATAGCCAACCGCCCAAATTATGGGTCGTAACCCAAGGCGTGCAACCCCTTCCTGAACCCGAACCTCTATTATCTGGACTCGCCCAATCTCCAGTATGGGGGATGGCCAAAGTAATTGACTTAGAACACCCAGAATTGAACTGTGTTCGAGTCGATCTTGACCCAACAGAATCGGTGGAGACTCAGGCATTAAACTTATTGGATGAACTCCATTCAAGGGAGGGTGAAAATCAAGTGGCTTTTCGAGGACAACGCCGTTATGTTTCTCGGTTAGTCCCGAACGATCTGGCTACACCATCCATTCCTCCCAGCCTCGGTAAAGACGTGACTTATCTAATCGCAGGAGGTTTAGGGGGATTAGGTTTGCTGGTAGCAGGTTGGATGATTGAGCAAGGCGCTCAACATTTGGTGTTGCTCAGTCGCCGTTCTCCTGATGCGTTAACCGCAGAAAAATTAGCTCAACTGAAGAAATCGGGGTGTTCCGTGACAGTAGAAAGGGCCGATGTATCCGATCTAGACGCAATCACCCAGGTGTGCGATCGCATTAATCGCTCCCCATACCCCCTAGCAGGAGTGATTCATGCGGCGGGGATGCTCTCGGATGCCGTCTTGCAAAATCAAACTTGGTCAAGTTTTGAACCCGTTATGAAAGCCAAAATAGAAGGGGCTTGGAATTTGCACCAGCTTACTAAGAACCAACCTTTAGATTTCTTCATTCTGTTCTCGTCTGTTGCTTCTCTGTTTGGTTCTTCTGGACAGAGTAACCATGCTGCTGCTAATGCTTTTCTCGATCATTTAGCTCATTATCGACGCAGTATGGGACTACCGGCATTAAGTATTCATTGGGGAACCGTATCCAAAGTCGGAGAAGCAGCAGAACGGGGTGCAGATATTCGTTTACAACAACAGGGGTTAAATGCTATTTCCCCTGACGAAGTTTTAGAGGCTTTAGCGATTCTCTTGACTGGAGAGTTAACGGAAGTGGGCGTTGTCAATGTGGATTGGTCTATCTGGGAAGATCGGATTGCCCATTCTCCCTTCTTGGAAGATTGGCAACAGAAAGCCACAGCGACTGAGGTGACCCCAACTGTTGAATCAAATATTGCACAACAGTTAAGCAATGCTACGCCCAAAGAGCGGCGATCGCTGCTCATCTCTCATCTGCGGAATCAGATGGGCCCAATATTAGGTCTTAAGAACGTTAGCGAAATTGGATTAGAAGATAAGTTTTTTGAACTGGGAATGGATTCTTTGACTTCCGTTGAATTACGCAATAAACTACAAAGAAACTTGGAAATCACTCTGCCCTCGACCCTGGCATTTGACTATCCGACAATCGACAAGTTAGTTGAATACCTGCTTCAACAATTATCTGGCTCACCCATAGCCAATAGCCCATCTTCTATTCCCGAACAACAGGAGGATACCCTAGAGGAAGATCTTGAAGAAAGATATGCTCTAATACAAGACCTGTCAGAAGAAGAAGTTGAAGAATTGATTAATCAAAAATTGAATGCACTACTGGAGGATTAGGGGGGTACATCATGGACAAAGCCAACAAGCTACGACAATTAACTCCTTTACAGCGATCGCTCTTAGCCATAGAAAAATTAGAATCTAAACTCAAGAAACTAGAAAACTCTCATCAAGAGCCAATTGCGATCGTCGGTCTAGGCTGTCGATTTCCAGGAGGAGTCAATAGCCCAGAATCCTTCTGGAACCTTTTATCTGAAGGAACCGATGCGATTACAGAAATTCCTCAAAATCGCTGGAATCTCGAAGACTACTATGACCCTAACCCAGAAACTCCCGGCACAATCTACACACAATCTGGGGGTTTTGTCAACCCATTAAAAGAATTTGACGCAGAATTTTTCAACCTTTCAGCGAAAGAAGCAACCTCTCTCGATCCTCAGCAACGATTGCTTTTAGAAGTCACGTGGGAAGCCTTAGAACATGCCACCATTAATCCCCAACATTTAATGGGAACCAAAACAGGGGTTTTCATTGGCATTAGTACCCATGACTATCTGCAAAAGTTAGCTAGTCGGGATCTCAAAGAAATTGATGCCTATATGATTAGCGGGAATGCCAATAGTACCGCATCAGGAAGACTTTCCTATAGTTTAGGATTAGTCGGGCCAAACTTTGCTGTAGATACCGCCTGTTCATCCTCACTCGTTAGCCTACATTTAGCTTGTGCCAGCTTAAGAAATAGAGAAAGCCATGTCGCTCTAGCCGGAGGTGTAAATTTCCTGATTTCACCCTTAATTCATATCAACCATTCTAGAGCCAGAATGTTATCGGCTGATGGCAGATGCAAAACATTTGATGCTAAAGCCGATGGATTTGTGCGCAGTGAAGGCTGTGGAATAGTTGTCCTCAAACGTTTATCTGATGCCCAAGCTGACGGCGATCGGGTATTAGCAATTATTCGAGGAACAGCCATCAATCAAGATGGTCAGACCAGTGGATTAACCGTTCCCAACGGCATCTCACAGCAAGCGGTAATTGCTCAAGCTCTCAAGAATAGCCAACTAGACCCAAAAGAAGTCAGCTATATTGAAGCTCATGGTACAGGAACGGCTTTAGGGGACCCCATTGAAGTTGGGGCTTTAAGAGCGATTTTTAAAGACAGTCACTCCCCCCAAAATCCGGTCTTCATTGGCTCGGTAAAAACAAATATTGGTCATGCAGAAGCGGCTTCAGGAATTGCGGGTTTAATTAAAGTTGTTTTGCAGCTTCAACATAAAACAATTGCTCCTCACTTACATTTTCAAAACCCAAATCCTTATATTGAGTGGTCAGAAACACCGGTACAAGTGCCGACTCAAGTCATGCCATGGACGACTGAAAATCAATCCAGAATTGCTGGAGTTAGCTCCTTTGGTTTTAGTGGTAGTAATGCCCATGTAATTGTGGAAGAAGCCTCCCATATCAAGGTGAAGTCTCCCCGGCAAGAGTCGGAGCGATCGTATCATTTACTGACTCTTTCTGCGAAAACAAAACCCGCATTATCTGACTTAGTGAATCGATATAGAAACCATATCCAAGATTATCCTGATTTAGAACTGAATGATATTTGTTATAGTGCTAATACAGGACGTGCCCATTTCAAATATCGGTTAGCAATCCTAGCTTCTAGCAAGCAAGAGCTGATACAAAAGCTCCAGGATGCTGAACAGGAGAAAGAAGAGAGCAAGGTCGGGAAATTGCTCAGAAGTGGAGAAGCACCTAAACTAGCTTTTTTGTTTACTGGACAAGGCTCCCAGTACCTGAATATGGGAAGGCAGTTGTACGAAACTGAGCCAGTATTTCAGAAAGCGATACAAGAGTGCGATCGCATCCTGAAGACTGAGCTAGATTATTCCCTGATTGATGTGCTTTATCCTGATGAAGTAGACCCTAACGTTTCAGATCTCCTTCATCAAACTCAGTATACGCAACCCGTCTTATTTTCCTTAGAATATGCTTTGGTTCAACTGTGGAAATCTTGGGGAGTTGAACCCGATAGTGTAATGGGTCATAGTGTCGGTGAATATGTGGCGGCTTGTGTGGCAGGAGTCTTTAATTTAGCAGAAGGACTCAAACTGATTGCCGCACGGGGACGGTTGATGCAGAAGTTGCCAGAAGGAGGAGGAATGCTGGCAGTCAGAGCCGCAGAATATCGGGTGAGAGATTGGATTAGAGCCTATGGAAATCAAGTCAGTATTGCGGCTATTAATGGACAGAGTAATGTGGTGATTTCAGGAGAATTGCTTAGTCTCGAAAAAATTGCCCAAGCCTTAGAGAAAGAAACTATTAAAACCAAATTTTTACAGGTCTCCCATGCTTTCCATTCTCCGTTAATGGAACCCATTTTAGAAGAATTTGATAGCATTGCTCGTCAAGTCAACTATCGTCAACCCAGTATTCCCATTATTTCTAATGTAACCGGGACAAAAGTCGATCGGGATATCGCCACTGCGACTTATTGGGTGAATCATATTCAAGAGTCGGTACGTTTTGCCCAAAGTATGGAGACGTTAGGTAAGACGGGTTATGGAGTATTTGTGGAAATTGGCCCGCAACCGATCTTACTGGGAATGGGGAGTCAATGTTTACCGGAAAATAAAGGAATTTGGCTGCCCTCTTTGCGTCCTGGGATAGAAGACTCTATACAGATTTTATCGAGTCTGGGGCAACTCTATAGTCAAGGAGTGGATATCGATTGGTCGCATTTTTGGCAAGACTATAAGCGAAAAAAAGTTGATTTGCCGACCTATCCTTTCCAAGGAAAAACCTATTGGATTGAATCCGATCGGCAGGATAAAACGATCCAGAAAGATCGGGGTCTGGATTTGGAAAAATATTTTTATCATCTGCAATGGCAACCGGTTGATCGTGTTGAAAAACCGGTCGAATGTCCTCCAGGGAATTGGTTGATTTTTGTTGACGATTGTCAAAGCTTGAGCGATTCATTAGGAACTCTGCTGCGAGAAAAAAATAAGAAGGTTAGTTGGGTTTATAAGGGAAGTGGTTATGAACAAATCGCAGAAAATGAATATAGAGTTAATCCGGAACATCCGCAAGATTTTGAAGACTTATTAGAAACTCTACACTTAGCTGGGCGAGAGCATTTTGAAACCCTCCTTTACTTGTGGAGCTTGGATACTCCGCCAACCGAGCAGTTGAACTTAGAGCGTTTAAAAGTCGCTCAGGATTTTGGCTGTGGTGGAGTTTTACATTTAGTGCAAGCCTTGCTGAAAGGCACGAGTTTAGGAAAATTATGGATGGTTACTCGTGGAGCGCAATCTGTTTCACTAACTCCGGAAAGGGTGAATGTGGCGACATCGCCTTTGTGGGGATGGGGTACAGTGCTGTCGTTAGAACATCCTCAATTGTGGGGAGGATTAGTGGATTTAGATGGGGAAAAACAAGAGGGTGAAGCGCAGAAATTATGGCGTTTAATTGATAATCTGGAGAAAGAAGATCGTTTGGCTGTGCGAGGAGAACAGATCTATTGTTCTCGTTTACTTCAATTACCGGTGTCTGAGCCAAAACCGGTGGTTCTAGATCCAGATGGACTTTATTTAATTACAGGAGGAACGGGAGCGTTAGGATGGCATACGGCGCAATGGATGGTCAATCAAGGGGCAAAACATCTCCTGTTGGTCAGCCGTCGCGAACCTTCCGGCCAGAAACGGGCTAAAATTCGGGAATTAGAAGAGGAGGGAGTTGAAATACAGGTTGTTTTG
The DNA here is from genome assembly GCA_002340255.1 of Cyanobacteria bacterium UBA2566. Classification (GTDB taxonomy): domain Bacteria; phylum Cyanobacteriota; class Cyanobacteriia; order Cyanobacteriales; family Desertifilaceae; genus Roseofilum. The sequence goes on along the minus strand of DDLS01000154.1, from coordinate 42,050 downwards.
GCAGATGTGCGCGATCGCCAACAACTCTCGCTTATCCGACAACATCAGAGTCGCGATCGCCCCCTCAAAGGTATCATTCATGCCGCTGGAGTTGTCGCCATTGAACCCATAGAAGAGATATCCCTGGGTCAATTGCAAGAGATGATGGCAGCTAAAGTACTCGGGGGCTGGAATTTGCACCAATTGAGTCAAGACCTAGACCTAGACTGTTTTGTTACCTTCTCTTCCATTGCAGCGGTATGGGGTTCAATCGGTCAAGCTCACTATAGTGCGGCCAATGCATTTTTAAATGGTTTAGTTCACTACCGTCAAGCTCAAGGATTACCCGGTTTATCCGTGAACTGGGGACCTTGGTCAGGAGGCGGAATGGCTGGAGAAAAAGAGTTACAGGAGTTAAGCAAACGAGGAGTCAATCCCTTATCTCCCCAACAGGCGATCGCCGCTTTAGAACAGATTTGGCACAGTGGACGTGCCCAGACTACCATCGCTAATGTAGACTGGACGATATTAGCCCCACTGTATCAAACGGGACGGCAACGACGGCTATTAGATGAGATCCCTGTTGATTTGCCTCAATCTTCAAGCCCAGAACAAACGTCAGAAATCCTACAACAGATTCAAGCGGCACCCAAACATCAACAAAAAGAGTTATTGCTCACCTGCGTTCAACAGGAAGTAGCCAAAGTCTTAGGATTATCTTCCAACCAACTGCCGAACCGAGAACAAGGCTTTTTTGAATTAGGGATGGATTCCCTAATGGCTGTTGACTTAGGGACAAATCTGACTCGTCTGTTGGGCGTTCGATTACCCTCCACGCTCACCTTTGATTTTCCCAACATCGAGCAACTGAGTCACTATCTGGCGACAGAACAATTAACCGTCGATCCAGCCCCAACCCCCGCTCAGTCGGCTCCTCCATCCTCCTCCCTCAAAGAACCGATCGCCATTATTGGCATCGGTTGTCGATTTCCTGGAGGCGCGACAGACCTCGATCGATTCTGGCAAGTGCTGGCCACAGGAACGAATACGCGCCAAGAAATTCCGCCAGATCGTTGGGATTTTGAGTCCGTAGGCGATCAGATCGCCACTCCCTACGGCAACTTTCTCTCAGAAGTCGATCGCTTCGATCCCACGTTTTTCGGCATTGCTCCCAGGGAAGCCACTGCCCTCGATCCCCAACAGCGCTTGCTTCTAGAAGTCACTTGGGAGGCTCTCGAACGGGCCTGTGCCGTGCCTCAACGGTTAGCTCAACAGCCTGTTGGTGTATTTATTGGTAATGATGGACAAGATTATGCCGAATTAGTCCATCAACATTTAGCCCAAGAACCAGATAGTCCGATCGCTCTCCATGCTGGGGTAGGCAATACCTTTTCGGGCATGGCTGGTCGTCTGTCTTATACCCTGGGATTAACGGGGCCTGCCATAGCCATTGATACCGCTTGCTCTTCTTCCTTGGTCGCCCTTCACCAAGCGTGCAATAGTTTGCGCTTGGGAGAATGTGAGATGGCGATCGCCGGAGGCGTGAAGCTCCATCTGACCCCCACCTCCTATCTGCTCGCTTCCCAAGCTAATATGCTCTCGGCTGATGGTCTGTGCAAAACCTTCGATGCAACAGCAGATGGCTACAGTCGCGGGGAAGGCTGCGCGATCGCGATCTTGAAGCGATGGTCAGATGCCCAAAAAGACGGTAACCCAGTGCTGGCAATCATCCGAGGCAGTGCAGTCAATCAAGACGGGCCCAGCAGCGGGTTCACCGTTCCCAACGGTCAAGCTCAACAGCGCTTAATTCGCCAAGCATTACGCCAAGCGGAGATTGACCCCCAAGAGATCGGTTACTTAGAAGCTCACGGAACCGGAACCTCCTTAGGCGATCCGATCGAACTCAATGCTGCGGCGGCGGTGTTAGGTGAAGGACGTTCCCAAGACTGTCCCTTATGGGTTGGCTCAGTGAAAACCAATATCGGCCACTTAGAAGCCGCCGCCGGAATATCGGGAGTCGTGAAGGTGGTGTTAGCGATGCAACATCAGACCCTTCCTCCCCATTTGAATTTTAATCAGCCCAACCCCAAAATCGATTGGGACAATTCGGCGATCGCCGTCCCCACCCAACTCACCCCTTGGACTGTTCCCGGAAAGCGCTATGCTGGCGTGAGTTCATTTGGATTTACCGGAGTCAATGCCCATGTCATTCTGGAAGAAGCACCTGCCCCAGATCCCCAAGACCCCTCCGTAAATCCCTCAGACCGTCCCTATCATCTCGTCACCCTATCGGCAAAAACCGAAACGGCACTTCAGGAATTAGTCACTCGAGTGCAGCGTCATCTCGAATCCCATCCCCACGTGAAGCTTGCAGACCTAGCTTACAGTCTGAACACCGGTCGCGCTCACCTCGAACATCGACTTGCTCCGATCGCCTTCAGTCTACAAGACCTACAAGAAAAACTGTATCGCTGGCAAACCGGACAACAAACCCCCGAGCTTTGGAGCGGAGATCTTCCCAGTCTAATGTCCTCCCCTAAAGTCGCTTTTCTGTTTCCTGGGGAACCTTTAGACTCTGGCAACTGGGGAGAGAACTTGTATAAACAGTCCCCCATCTTCAAAGCAGCGATCGATGAATGCGATCGCCTCCTGAGTTCTCAGTTCCCCAGCTCGATCGTACAATTCCTCTATTCTCACTCCCAAGAAAGCCAACCTGAACAACCGATCCGGCGATCGGCTCTATTTGCCCTAGAATATGCCCTCTGTCAGTTATGGATGTCTTGGGGCATTGAACCCGATCTACTCTTCGGTCATGATGTGGGAGAATACGTCGCCGCTTGCGTCGCTGGAGTCTTCAGTCTAGAAGACGCATTACGTTTAATCACAGCAGACTCAACCCACTTAACCTCAATAGCTCAGGCGATCGTCTACTCTCCCCCTCGTATTCCCCTTCTCGCGATCGCAGACTCCCACCCCCCTATCTCCACACCAGATTACTGGATAACCCCCCGCCAACTCCCTTATCCATGGGCAGAAAAAATCCAAACCTTACAAGCACAAGCAGAGTATCTCTTCCTAGAACTCGGGCAAACCCCAAGTTTATCGACAACAGAGCAACACTCGACTCCTCAAAAGCCAGATAATTATTTCCTATCCTTATCCTCTCAAGGTCAAGAATGGCAACAACTCTTATCAAGTTTAGCTCAGTTATATGTCCGAGGAGTCAACGGTGATTGGTTAGGATTCGATCGCCCTTACCTCCCGAACCGTAAACCCCTCACCTTACCAACCTACCCATTCCAAAGAGAACGATATTGGCTTAAAACGCCTCACTCAGTTCTGACTCAAAATCAGAGTTCCGTTAACCCCAATCCTCCCCTGCCCGAAACCCCTGAAATCTTAGCTCAAAACTTGCAACAGTTCGGTGACCTATCCCCCAGCGAAATTGCCTTACTGCCGAAACTCCTAGACCTCCTCAAACAGTATCAAAACAATCCACAAGATCCTCCAATTGAACCCGATCCGCTTGCCCCTTGGCTCTACGAACTGCATTGGAAACCAAAAGCCAATTTCTCTGGCGATCGAGCCGCTAAGTTTTTGCCCTCTCCTCAAGACTTATATTCAACCCTCAATACAACGTCTCAACGCCTTTTAGCCGAGAATGACCTACAGAACTATACCGAAATTTCCGCCCATTTAGAATCCCTCAGTGTAGACTATATCATTCAATGCTTACAGGAAATCGGTTGGTCTTACCCCGTAGGAGAGCAATTAGAAACAGCAACTCTCATCGATCGATTCGGTATCCTTCCCAGTGCCTCTCGGTTATTCAATCGAATGCTACAAATCCTGGCAGAAGAGGGAATTTTAAACCAGGAAAATCACCACTGGCAAGTCCTCCAACCCTTGCCAGAAGTAAATCCGAAGAGGCAGCATCAAAACCTTCTCAATCAATATTCCACCGCTAAAGCTGAATTAACCTTGCTTGGGCGTTGCGCGAGTCAACTGAGCCAAGTTTTACGAGGCACCATAGATCCGGTGCAGTTGGTTTTTCCGCAAGGAGATTTTACCGATGCCATTGAAATGTATCAAGGCTCTCCAGCAGCCAAAGTGATGAATGAGTTGATCGAAAATGTAGTGGTTAATAGCTTGAAAACTATTCCCGATCGCCAAGGCATAAAAATTCTCGAAATTGGAGCCGGAACCGGAGGCACAACCCGCTCAGTCCTCCCCCATTTTGCGCCGGAACAAACCCAATATCTTTTCACAGATGTGGGCAGTTTATTCACCACTAAAGCCCAACAAAAATTCCAAGATTACAAGTTTGTTACTTATCAAACTCTCGACATCGAAGTTAATCCCAATACTCAAGGCGTTGAGTCCCATCACTACGATATTATTATTGCCGCTAATGTCCTTCATGCTACCCGTAGTTTACAGGAAACCTTATCCCATGTGCGGCAACTCTTAGCACCTGGCGGACTGTTAATCTTATTAGAAGCCAATATTCAGATTAGATGGGTGGATTTGATTTTTGGACTCTTAGAAGGATGGTGGAGATTTGAAGATACAGAACTGCGACCTGACTATCCGTTATTGAGTCGCGAACAATGGAAAAAGCTGCTACAAGAGACGGGATTTAGTCAAGCCATTACTGTTCCTGAATTTGACCCGATGCCCTTGGTTTTATCTCAGCAAGCAGTAGTCGTTGCACAGGCGGATAAAACGGGCGAATCCTCTCCTCAATCCCTGGAGAAAAACTGGTTAATTTTTGCCGATCGACAATGCTTAGGTCAAGCTTTGGCTAAAACCCTGGATTCCAGGCAAGAAAACTATCGATTGGTTGTTCCAGGAGAGGGAATCAATCCCCAAAATCCTCAAGAATTTGACGATCTATTGACCTCCTTCTCTTTATCGTCATCCACTCAAACCCATGTCGTTTATCTCTGGGGATTAGATAGTCCTGGTTTAGAGCAAATGAGTCCAGAAGCGATTCAAGAAAATCTAAGCTGGCACTCTCAAAGCCTTTTATATTTAGTCCAAAGCCTCTCTCGACTGAACCGGCTCTCGTCTTGCCGCTTATGGATCGCAACACAAGATTCACAACTGGTTGTTGCTGATTCATCTTTATCCGGATTAGCTCAATCTTTCCTCTGGGGAATGGGGTTGACGATTTCTCTGGAATATCCAGAGTTATGGGGCGGACTCATTGATTTAGATCCCCAGGTTTCTTGGGATGAATCCAGTCGAATTTTATGCACAGAAATTGACACTCCAGAAGGAGAAGACCGAATTGCATTTCGAGGACAATCTCGTTATGTTCAGCGATTGGTTAAACCCGATCGCCAATTCTCTAGATCTCAAACTCTGGACAGGAATGCTACTTATATCGTTGCTGGAGAATTAGGCGGTTTGAGTTTACCCATAACGGAGTGGATGGTAGCTCAAGGTTTTCGAGATTTGGTCTTAATCAGTCCTGAGCAACCGTCACCGGATCAAAATGCTCAAATTAATCAGTTACAAAACCAGGGTGCGCTAATTAGGTTGATTCAAGCTGACTTGACGGGTTGGGAGGAAGTACAAAGGGTTTTTGCTGAACTGGATAGGGATAGGCTTCCCTTAAAAGGAATTATTTATACTTTTAAGTTAAGCAATATCACCAGAATAACAGAAAAACTCTTTTCTGAGTTAAAAATGGAAGTCCATCGTGGTATGTTAGGGCTATGGAATTTACACCGAATCACTCAGAATCGCGAGTTAGATTGCTTCGTGAATTGTTCTTCTTTGGCTTCTGTGGTGGGTTTATCGGGTCAGATACAGCAAGGCGCATCGGATTATTTTGCCGATAGTGTCGTCCGCTACAGACAAATCCAAGGATTATCGGGTTTAACCCTGAATTGGGGGGTTTTATCCGTAGGCAATTTAAGGGGTGAAACAGAGTTGACCGAATTTAAAAAACGAGGGGTGTGTGCGTTGTCTACTGATACAGCGAAATTAACGTTAACCCGGATGTTGCAGAGGAAGCAGGGCCAAGCGATGGTGGCTGATATTGACTGGAGCATCTTTAAACCGCTTTATGAGATGGGGAGACAGAGATTACTGCTAGAGGAGATAGAGCTTCAATCTTTAAGTCATGAAGGTCAAGAGCAGACCGGTCAAATTCTGGAACAGGTGAATCAGGCTTCAGAGAGCGAACGGATGGATTTAGTTATTGGTCATATTCAACAGCAGACGATGAGGGTTTTAGGACTCAAAGAAATTCAAATGCCTAGGGCTGAACAAGGCTTTTTTGAAATGGGGATGGATTCTTTAACATCGGTGGAATTCAAGACTCGTCTGGAAGCCGATTTCCACTGTGCTTTACCGACGACATTAGTTTTTGAATTTCCTAATATCTTGAGTTTAGCGGAGTATATCGGGCGAAAAGTTATGGGTTGGGATAGAGAGGATGCAGAAGAAATGAGTCAATCGGGATCGAATCAATTGCTTGAACAAGAGATGGAAGAATTAACGGTTGATGTCGGGCAGCTTTCTGAACAGGAAATGGAAGATTTGATTAATCAAGAATGGGCAGAATTAGGACTTGAAAACGATGAGTAAATCTAGCGAACTTTCCCCTTTACAACGCTCTGTGTTGGTGATTGAAGGATTAAAAAATAAGATCAAAACTCTGGAAAATGCCCAAACGGAAGCGATCGCCATTGTCGGGATGGCCTGTCGTTTTCCTGGAGGCGCAAATACTCCGGAAGCCTTTTGGCATCTTTTATCTGAGGGGGGCGATGGCATTAGCGAACTCAAGGGCGATCGCTGGAAGGTCAATGACTACTATGACCCCAAACCGGGAACTCCGGGGAAAATGTACACCCGTAAGGCGGGATGCGTGGATAATATTGACCAATTTGACCCGCATTTTTTCAATATTTCACCGCGAGAAGCGATGACCATTGACCCCCAACATCGTTTACTGCTAGAGGTCAGTTGGGAAGCTTTAGAGCAGAGCGGTAATATTCCCGACCGAGTACAAGGGAGTCCCACCGGAGTTTTTGTGGGCATCAGTGCCACAGAATATAGTTGGATTGCCAAACAATCCAACGCTGACCTGAGTATGGGAGCCTATGCAGTAACCGGTTTACCCTTATATGGTGCAGCCGGTCGCTTATCCTATACCTTTGGATTAACTGGCCCTTCCATGGCGATCGATACAGCCTGTTCTTCTTCTCTAGTGGCGCTCCATCAAGCCTGTAATAGCTTACGCCAAAAAGAATGTGATATGGCTTTAGCCGGTGGGGTGAACCTATTTCTTTTGCCTAATGGCTTTATTTGGCTCTCTCAAGCCCAAATGTCCTCCCCCGATGGTCGGTGTAAAACCTTTGATGAGGGTGCCGATGGTGCGGGTTGGGGATCGGGTTGTGGGATGTTAGTCCTCAAACGTCTATCGGATGCTTTAGACTCACGGGACCCTATTTTAGCAACCATTCGAGGCTCTGCGGTCAATCAAGATGGGCCAACCAGTGGCTTTACGGTTCCCAATAGTGCTTCCCAGCAGCAGGTGATTCGTCAAGCCTTGAGAAATGCCCAACTGAATCCTTCTCAGGTGAGTTATATTGAGGCTCATGGCACAGGAACGCCCCTCGGAGACCCCATTGAATTAAGATCTTTGGCGGAAGTGTTTGCCCAAGACGGGGCGAGAAAGGAGCCTTTGGCGATCGCCTCAGTGAAAACGAATATCGGTCATTTGGCTTCCGCAGCAGGCATTTCTGGGGTGATGAAAGTCATTTTACAGTTGCAACATCAACAGATTGCGCCTCATCTGCACTTGAAACAACCTACCTCTAAATTTAATTGGCCAGAGACTTCCTTCTATATTCCCACCCAACTCACCCCTTGGGAAGTTAAAGAAGGTACGAGAATTGCAGGAGTGAGTTCTTTTGGTGCTAGTGGAACCAATGCCCATATTCTCTTGGAAGAAGCGCCTCTAGCGAGTCGAAGTGAAGCAGAATTCGAGCGTCCCTACCATCTCTTAACTCTATCTGCAAAAACTGAAAAAGCCCTATCTGAGTTAATTGAGCGCTACTCAACCCATTTGGAAACCCATCGAGAATTACAACTCGCTGATATTTGCTTTACGGCTAATACGGGGCGATCGCATTTTAATCATCGTCTGGCACTTTTAGCTCAGGATCGACAAGAGTTACTCGATAAACTGCGAGGTTCTGAACAAAATCGATGGTCGGGATACCTGCAAAATGAGGCCAAACCCCCTAAACTTGCCTTCCTCTTTACCGGACAAGGCTCTCAGTATTTAAATATGGGCAAAGAGTTGTATGAAACTCAACCCATTTTTCGCCAAGCTTTAGAGCAGTGCGACGAAATTTTACGCTCCCAACTCGATTGGTCTTTACTAGACCTTCTCTATCCTCAGACGAGTGATTCAGATGCTCTCTTAGATCAAACTGCCTATACTCAACCCACATTGTTTGCCTTAGAGTATGCCCTCGTTCAACTGTGGAAATCTTGGGGAATTAAACCCAATTGGGTGATGGGTCATAGTGTGGGAGAATATGTAGCCGCTACCGTCGCTGGGGTGTTTAGTTTAGAAGACGGTTTAAAACTGATTGCTGCACGGGGTAAGTTGATGCAGAACTTACCCGGAGAGGGGACAATGGCAGCCGTTATGGCATCCGAAGAAACGGTGAAAGCGGCGATCGCCTCCGACCCTACTATATCCCTTGCCGCCATTAATGGCCCGACCAGTGTCGTTATTTCTGGAGCCAGAAACGCCATCACCCATTGGTGCAACCAGTTAGAGTCCCAGGGGATTAAAACTAAGTTGCTCAACGTTTCCCATGGATTTCACTCTCAGTTAATGGAACCCATATTAGCGGAGTTTGAGGCGATCGCCAATTCCATCACCTACCACGTGCCTAAAATTCCCCTCATCTCCAATCTCAGTGGAACTCGCGCCGACTCTAGTATCGCTACAGCTCGTTACTGGGTCAATCATATTCGTCAACCCGTCCGATTTGCCCCCAGCATGGAAACCTTACATCAAGAAGGATGTAAAATTTTCCTCGAAATTGGCCCCAAACCCATCTTATTAGGCATGGGACGATACTGCATTTCTGAGCCTGAAATTTTGTGGTTACCGTCCTTACATCCAGCCATCCAGGACTGGCAACAAATCCTATCAAGTTTAAGCCAGTTATATATCAGAGGGATTAAAGTCGATTGGAAAGGCGGCGATCGTCCTTATACTCGTCAAAAATCCATCTTACCCACCTATCCATTTCAACACCAATCTTATTGGGTAGAAATACCTGAATTGGCAGAAAAACCCTCTTCTGATATCATGCCTAATTATTATGCCAGATTAGCCATCCAAGCTTTTAAAAATGGTCAGTTACAGGAGTTTCAACACCACTTAGAACAGGTTGAAAACATGTCGAATCTAGAACTAGAATCGTTTTTAAAGACCCAAAGTCAATCCCCCATCTTTGCATCCCTATTAGCTGGTGATTGGGAAAAGGTATCTGAGATTTCAACTCAAGTTGAACAGATGTCCGAGGAGGAAATACAGTCTACAATTCGCTAAAAGTAAAATAGTAAAAATCTATAAAAGTCATCAAAAAATAGGGTAATGCATTATGAATCAGTTTGAAGATTTGGCTCAAATATTTCAGCGACTGTCTCGACTCTCTCCAGAACAACTGCGAGCTTTAGAAATCCTGTTGTTGAACAATGGTCAAAATGGCCCTAATGAGTCGAAAACGCTTCTGGGTGATTACTATGATGAATTATCGGCAATTGAAGATGAAGACGCGATTATTAACTACCCAGCACTTCCCCAAATCATTAATGGCTTTTCCTGGGTGTTTATTGGTGAAAAATCTACCCAATCTTACGAAATAGCAAGAGCCGCTCGACAGGAAATGAGGAGAATGTCCTGGAGAGTCATCGACTTCTCAGCCTGTCAAAGAGCCTTGGATGTGGGCTGTGGTCATGGAACAGATGTCGTTGAACTCACTCGCAAGTATCCCCATTTATCCGTCACGGGATATACCTTATCCAGCAAGCAAGTAGAAATTGGAAGCGGTAAAATCGAGAAATTCAAGTTACAAGACCGCGCGCAAATTTTACGTCGAGATAGTTCTAAAGATGATTTCCCAGGTTCCTACGATTTAGTCTATGGATTTGAAGTCATTTGTCATATTCCCGATAAAAAAGGACTCTTTGATAACATCGATCGCCACCTGAATGAGAATGGACATCTCGTCTTTGCTGACTTTTTCTCCAATGCGTCCTTCTCCATTGACTACGAAGCCCACTCTTCCTATCTAATTACCAAAGCTGAATGGATTGAACTACTCTCTAACCATCATCTGCAAGTCGTCAGTTATGTGGATATTAGCCATGAAGTCGGCAATGGACTCTATGACCCCAATGTACAAGACAATATTGATTATATTTGCCAGCTCAAGAACCTAAACGAAAATGCCAAAACTGGGATTGAGTCCTACATGAACTTATACAAGTTATTGCGTAAGGGATTATTGAGCTATGTCCTGGTCACTGCACAAAAACAGGAGAATCTATCCGTTCAAGAACTGTATGAATTAAACCAGAAACAGCTTGACGTTTCTCTCACTTATCCAGAGGTCTCCCTACAACAGCTTTTCTATGGCATTGAATGGCAACTGCGGGAAGAAAATCCCAAAGTTTCTACAGAACAAAAGCCTGGACATTGGCTGATTTTAGCGGATCGAAACGGGTTCGGGAAACGCTTAAAAGGTTTGCTAGAAAAACAGGGTCAGCAGTGTACATTAGTTTATCCAGAAGGTCAGACTCAACACAAGGAACCAGAAGATTGGGAAGTTAACCCCTTAAACCCCCAAGAGTTTACAGACCTGTGCCAGAAATTAGTGGCAACTCATCCTGAAGATTGGCGAGGAGTGATTCATCTCTGGAGTTTGGGGAGTTCTACTCCAGAAAACTTAAGTGAAGAGGGGTTAAGAACTGCCCAAAATTTGGGCTGTGGCAGTGCCCTACATCTCCTGCAAGGTTTGCTCAAATCGGGCTTAAAGAGGAACTGGCCGAAACTTTGGCTCGTGACTCAAGGGAGTCAACCCGTAGGGAAAAATCCCAAAAACTTAGCCGTTGCTCAATCGAGTTTATGGGGATTTGGACAGGTAGTGTCTTTAGAACATCCTCACTTATGGGGAGCTTTAGTGGACTTAGACCCAGAAATGGATGGGGTGGAAGTATTGCTCGCCGAACTGCTCAATCCCACGGCTGAAGACCGAATTGCGTTTCGTTCTGGACAAGCCTATGTTGCCCGTTTAGCGAAAACCCTAGTGGCTGAGTCGGAAGCGGTATCCTTTACAGAAGACGGTACTTATTTGATTACTGGGGGACTGGGAGCGCTGGGTTTGCGAACGGCTGAATGGATGATTGAGAAAGGAGCAAAATCTCTGATTTTAATCAGTCGAAGTCAACCGTCTCCAGAGAAACAGAATCAGATTGCTCGTTTGCAGGAACAAGGCGCTAAGGTGAGGGCGCTACAAGTCGATGTGTGCGATCGCCAAGCCTTAGAATCTGTAATAGAGAAAATCCCCGACTCCATGCCCCCCCTCAAAGGCGTGATTCATCTAGCTGGGGTTTCTGGAGGGATTGAACCGGTAGAAAACATTACCCATGCAGACTTGGAGTCCGTTCTCGCGGCCAAAGTGACGGGAGGATGGAATCTCCATCAACTGACTCAAACTCTAGACCTAGAGTGTTTTGTCTGCTTTTCGTCCATTGCTGCCGTTTGGGGTTCTTTTGGTCAATCTCACTACGGCGGAGCCAATGCCTTTCTTGATAGCTTAGTCCATTATCGTAGCTCTCTGGGCTTACCGGGGATGAGTATTAATTGGGGGGCTTGGTCTGGAGGCGGTATGGCCAATGCAGAAGATTTAGAAGAGCTGAGTAAGCGAGGCGTGTACTCCATTTCTCCAGCCCAAGGGATGGGAGCCTTAGAGCAACTTTGGAATAGCTCTCAGGTGCAAACCACTGTAGCTGAGGTCGATTGGAGTCGGTTCAAAGAGATTTACACCGTGGGTAAGGATCGCCTATTCTTGGAACACATGGGATTGCGATCGCCCGAAGAAGACGAAACGCCCTCCACAGCACCCCAATCTGAAATTCTCACCCAACTGCAAAGAGCGTCTTTGCCAGAGCGTAAAAAACGCTTAACTCAATATATCCAACAAGAAATCGGTAAACTGCTCAAATATCCAGCCAACCAACTTCCCGATTTACAGCTAGGATTCTTTGAGATGGGTATCGATTCCCTCACCGCCGTTGAGCTAAGAAATGAACTCAGTGCTGGCTTATCCTGTGCCCTGAGTGCCGCCACTTTATTTGATTGCTCGAATATCCGGGATTTAGCCGAATTTATCCTCACAGAGTTCTTTACTGAACCCGCTTCTGGGGAGCAAAATCCAACCTCCTCGACTCCATGGAGTGCAGAACTCAGTGACTTATCGGATGAGCAGTTAGAAGATGAAATTTCCCAAGAACTCGAAGGGATTGAAACCTTGTTAGCCGAAGGAGAGTAACCATGAATCAGACCTCACCTTCCTCTCAACCGACTCCTGATTCTTCTCGGAAGATGCTGCAAGCGCTCAAGCAAATGCGGGGCAAACTTGAAGCGTTAACTCAGGCACAAACGGAACCCATTGCTATTATTGGTCTCGGTTGTCGGTTTCCGGGAGGAGCCAAGGATAGTGCCACCTATTGGCATCTTTTGGAACAAGGAATTGATGCCATTTCCGAAGTACCCGGCGATCGCTGGAACTTGGAAGACTACTACGATCCAGAGGGCGGAAAACCGGGGAAAACCTACACGAAAGAAGGCGGGTTTATTGAAAATGTCGATCGATTTGACCCCCACTTTTTCCGTATTTCCCCCAGAGATGCGGTCGGCTTAGACCCTCAGCAACGCATCCTTTTAGAAGTGACCTGGGAGAGCCTAGAAAATGCTGGAGTAACCCTAGAACACCTGCGACATAGCCAAACGGGTGTGTATATGGGGATCTGCACCGATGATTATGCCAGCTTGAGAATTCAATACCAAGAGCAAGGAGGAACCGATGAATCATCGGGTTTGGGCATGGGACGCAGTATTGGAGTGGGGCGAATTTCCCATTTTTTAGGGCTGCAAGGGCCCAATATCCAACTGGATACGGCCTGTTCTACCTCTTTAGTTGCTATTCATCTAGCCTGCCAAAGTTTGCGATCGCGAGAATCGAATTTAGCCTTAGCCGGTGGGGTCAACCTCATTTTATCCCCCACCAGTACCATTGGTCGCTGCCAACTGAATATGCTCTCTCGCGACGGACGCTGCAAAACCTTTGATGCGTCTGCCGATGGCTATGGACAGGGCGAAGGCTGTGGAGTGGTCGTCTTAAAACGACTCTCAGATGCCCTCGCTGATGGAGACTTTATCTGGGGGTTAATTCGAGGCTCGGCCATTAATCATGATGGTCCGAGTAGCGGGATGACAGTTCCCAGTCGTATGGCGCAAAAGAAAGTCATTCAAGAAGCTCTCAAGAGCGCCAAATTAAGCCCCCATCAAGTCAGTTATGTGGAAACCCATGGTACGGGAACTTCCTTGGGCGACCCGATTGAAATTGAAGCGTTATCGGCGATTTATGGTAAAAATCGCTCTCAAGAAAACCCCTTGATGATGGGTTCAGTGAAAACCAATTTTGGCCATTTAGAAGCTGCCGCCGGAGTTGCTGCATTAATTAAAGTTATTTTATCTCTTCAGCACCGCCAAATTCCACCTCATCTCCATATCCAACAACCTAATCCTCATATAGATTGGGATCGTTTACCGTTGAAAATTCCCCAATCTCTTCTAGATTGGGAAACTGAAAGTGAACCGAGAATTGCAGGGATTAGTTCCTTTGGAGCCAGTGGCACAAATGCCCATATTCTCGTAGAAGAAACGCCCGTTAAACAACCGGAAAAATCGGAAGCTGAAGACAGTTCAGAACCGCCGGTTCAGCTCTTAACTCTTTCAACCAAAACGCCAAAGGCACTGGGTGAATTAGTCCATTCTTATCAAGATTATCTGTCCACTTATCCAGAACTCGATCTGGCAAATTTGGCTTATACTACTCATTTAGGTAGAAGTCATTTTAATCATCGATTAGCGCTGATTACATCAAGTCATTCAGCCTTGCAGCAGCAATTGCACAGCTATCTCTTAGAGCCAGCAGAAGCGATCGCGGTCTATGGTGCAGAGGTATCAACCAGCACAGAACCCCCTGAAATCGCCTTTTTATTTACGGGTCAAGGTTCCCAATATGTCAACATGGGTCGGCAATTGTACGAGAGTTCGCCCGTTTTTCGGGAGGCGATCGCCCAGTGCAACACCATTCTCGGTTATGAATTAGACCGCCCTCTCCTGGAAATCCTCTACCCAGACTCAGAGGCAGAACCCTCCCCACTCCTCGATCGAACCGCCTATACTCAACCCGCCCTCTTTGCTCTAGAATACGCTCTATTTAAACTGTGGCAATCCTGGGGAATTCAACCCAGAGTTGTTATGGGTCACAGTGTGGGAGAATACGTCGCCGCTTGTGTTGCTGGAGTCTTCAGTTTAGAAGACGGCTTAAGGTTAATGGCTGCCCGGGGTCGATTGATTCAAAACTTACCGCAAAATGGCTTAATGGCGGCGGTTAAAGCCTCTGAATCTGACCTGCGTCCCCGACTACTTCCTTACCAAAAACAAGCAGCCATTGCCGCCATTAATGGTCCAGAAAGTGTGGTTATTTCTGGGGAAAAAACGATCCTAAAAGACATTGTGGAGCAACTGGAATCTGAAGGCATCAAGACCCAAAATTTGCCCATTTCCCATGCCTTCCATTCTCCTCTGATAGAACCCATTTTGGCTGAGTTTAGAGCAGTTGCCCAACAGATCGCGTACCATCCGCCCCAAATTCCTTTCGTATCTAATGTGACTGGAGAACAAGCCGGGGAGGCGATCGCCACAGCCCACTACTGGGTCGATCATCTGCGCCAACCCGTGAAGTTTGCATCTGCCATGACCGCAATGCAAGATTATCCCATCTTCCTAGAACTTGGGCCCAAACCCATCCTCTTAGGAATGGGGCGATCGTGTGTGTCTGACGATCGAGGGATGTGGTTACCCTCCCTGCGTCCGGGGATAGGAGACTGGCAACAAATGTTATCCAGTTTAGGACAACTGTACACCCAAGGAGTCGAGATCGACTGGTCGGGGTTTCACCACCAACAGAAACGCCACAAAGTGTTCTTACCCACCTATCCCTTTCAGAGACAGCGCTATTGGTTAGAACAGCCGAAATCCGCCCCCCACCAGCCCTCTTGGGGATCTTTGGGTTCCCCCCAGGAGCTTTCTGCCTTGACCGAACGATTGCAGAAAAAGGGGTCTCTTTCCGAAACTGAGTTGAAACTGATGCCCAAACTGCTAGAACTTCTGGCGCAAGAGGCAAACGAAACCAGCGATCGCCCCCCCATTTTAGAAGAATGTTATGGTGTGCAATGGCGCTGTAGGGCGTGCTTTGGCTCTCGATTTTCCGGGGAGAATCTCCAGTCTCCCCCAATCCTACAAGCCCAGTTAGTTCCTCAGCTTTCTGAACTGGCAAATCGCCCGGCGTTACAAGGTTATGACAAAATTCCCTTGCAGTTAGAACACTTAGCTAGGGAGTATATTGTGCAGGCTTTGCAAACCCTAGGTTGGTGTTATGAATCAGGAGAATCGTTCTCTTTAGAACAGCTCGCGGCACAGTTGGGGATTATCCCAGCTCATCATCGATTGCTTAAGCGCCTGTTGGTGTCTTTAGAAGAAGCCCAAATTCTGCATCAAACAGCAGAAGAATGGGAAACTTTGAAATCCTTACCACCCGTTAGTCCTAGCTCAACCTATCAAACGTTGCGCGATCGCTATCCTCAAGCCATCGCTGAATTCAGCTTACTCCATCGCTGTGCCTCCCAACTCAGCTCCGTTTTACAAGGAACTCAAGACCCCGTACAACTGGTGTTTCCAGAAGGAGATCTAACCGGTGCAACCCAACTGTACCAAGACTCTCCCGTATCTCAGGCGATGAATAGCTTAGTGCAACAGGCGATCGCCAGCCTCCTAGAAACCCTCCCTCCCAGTCAAGGCATACGCATCCTAGAAATCGGTGCGGGAACTGGAGGCACAACCAGCGCCATTCTCCCCACTCTCCCTCCCAGTCAAATCCAATATACCTTTACAGACTTAGGCCCCCTATTTCTCACCAAAGCCAAAGAAAAATTCTCCGACTATCCCTTCATCACCTATCAAACCCTTGACATTGAACAAAACCCAGCATCCCAAAGATTCCCCAATCATCACTATGACCTGATTATCGCTGCCAACGTTCTCCATGCCACCTCGAATATTCGCCACACTCTCACCCATGTGCGCCAACTCTTAGCCCCCGGTGGACTCCTCCTATTACTCGAAGCAACCGAACCTCAACAGTGGGTGGATCTGATCTTCGGATTATTAGAGGGATGGTGGAAATTTAGCGATACGGAATACCGACGAGATCATCCCCTATTGAACAGACATCAGTGGCAACACCTGCTACAAGAAACGGGCTTTACTCCGGTTTCCTCCCTTCCCCAAGAAGCAAAGGTTGATGACGTTTTATCTAAACAAGCTCTTATCCTCGCTCAAGCTGACTCTGAGCCGAGAAAACCAAACGCAACATCCCAGAGTTGGTTGATATTTGCCGATCGCACTGGAGTGGCGCAAACCCTAGCAGCTCAGTTAGAAGACCTCGCCGCTACCTGTATCTTAGTTGGCAGGGGAGACAACTACCAACGGATTGCCCCCAAACACTGGCAGATCGATCCCCATAACCCCCAAGACTTTAGGAAACTGATGGCAGAAGTGGCAATCGAATATCCACAATTATCAGGCATTGTCCAATGTTGGACCTTAGAACCCCCCACCGACTCCTACCTCAGCCTTGAAGATTTAAACCGCTTATCTGAGCTGGGCTGTGGTACGACCTTGTCCTTAGTGCAAGCCATCATCGAGCAAGAACGATTTTCACCCCAATTACAGATCGTCACCCAAGGCTCTCAATCTGCATTGCACCATGGGGGACAACCTCCTGGAATTGCCCAATCCTCCCTTTGGGGTATGGCTAAAGCCATCCGCTTAGAACATCCCGAACTCTCCTGTCGGGTGTTGGATCTAGACCCTCAAACTTCCCTAGAAGAGCAAGCGACAAGCCTCCTGCAAGAACTTGGCTCATCTGACTCAGAAGACCAAGTGGTGTGGCGAGAACAAGTACGCTATGTCCCTCGGTTAGTGAAAACCTCGAGTGAGTCCACATCTGGGCGGGTAAAACTGCGATCGGATGCCACCTATCTAATTACTGGAGGCTTAGGAGGATTAGGCTTGCTCGTAGCCGACTGGATGATTGAAAGAGGCGCTCAACACCTAGTGTTGGTCACTCGCCGTCCTGCCGATCCCGCAACACAAGCTAAATTAACCCAACTAGAGCAAAAAGGATGCTCTATCCGTGTCGAAATTGCTGATGTTGCCAACTTCGAGGCCATCCAAGCAGTGTTCAATACAATGACCCCATCATCCTATCCCCTTGCTGGCATTATTCATGCGGCGGGAATGCTCTCGGATGGCGTACTCAAAAACCAAACCTGGTCTAGCTTTGAAGCTGTTATGGCTCCTAAAGTCCAAGGGGCTTGGATCTTACATCAACTCACCCAACACCAATCCCTCGACTTTTTTGTCCTATTTTCCTCAGTCGGTTCTTTATTTGGTTCCCCCGGACAAGGTAACCATTCGGCTGCCAATGCCTTTCTGGATGCTTTAGCCCATTATCGACAAGGCATCGGATTACCTGGATTGAGTATCCATTGGGGAGCGGTTTCTCAAGTGGGAGAAGCCGCAGAGCGAGGTGCAGATGTGCGCGTCAAACAGAAAGGTATGGAGGCTCTGAGTCCAGATGAAGTGCTAAAAGCGCTAGAACATTGGATGGGTTCTGCACAAGCGGAGGTGGGAGTTGTTTCCATGGAGTGGGCAGCTTGGGAAGAGCAGGTGAGAACTTGGCCCTTTTTATCCGATTGGCAAAAGACTGACTCTTTAATTTCTGCGCCTTCAAAAGCTAGCATTCTACAACAGTTGGAAATGGCATTGCCTAGTGAGCAACAAGATCTCTTGATCGCCCATATTCGCCATCAAGTTGCCCAAGTTTTAGGGATTGAGAAGGTTGAGTCCATTAGTTTGAAGGAAGGCTTTTTTGATTTGGGAATGGATTCGCTCACCTCTGTGGAATTGAAGAATAAATTACAAACCAGTTTGGGCTGTTCCCTACCTTCTTCTTTGATGTTTGATTATCCAACGGTATCTGAGTTGGTGAATTACTTGGCAGGGCACGTTCTAGACTCAGAGGGCGATCGAGAGGAAGTCCCGACGACGGAGAAATTTGCTCCGCCTTGGGGTGAAAAAGGGAATCGAGGCGATCCAGATTTAGAGGAGGATTCTGATGAAGATGTTGAGCTTTCTTTACTAAATAAATTAGATCAATTGGGGTATTAGAACGATGAGTATCAATTCAGGAAAAAGCGAATCTGCCTTAAAACGAGCGCTTCGAGCTGTGGAAGATATGCAGTCTAAGTTGGAAGCAATGGATTATGCTCGTCGAGAGGCGATCGCGATTATTGGGATGGGTTGCCGCTTTCCTGGAGGGGTCTCTAGTCCGGAAACCTTCTGGCATCTGTTATCAGAAGGAACAGATGCCATTACCGAGATTCCCCAAGACCGGTGGAATATCGACGAGTATTATGACCCTGACCCGGAAGCTCCAGGAAAAATGTACACTCGTTATGGTGGATTTATTGAGGAATTAAAGGGATTCGATCCCGGCTTTTTTGGCATATCGGGTAAGGAAGCAACGTTCCTTGACCCTCAGCAGAGACTGCTCTTAGAAGTGGCGTGGGAATCGTTAGAACAGGCAGCGATTAATCCGGAACACCTAGAAAAAAGTTTAACTGGAGTGTTTGTGGGCATTTCTGGCAATGACTATACCCAAATTGCCGGATCGAATATTGAAGAGATTAATCCCTATCTGGCCAGTGGCAATGCCCATAGTAGTGCATCGGGAAGGCTATCTTATGTTTTAGGATTAACGGGGCCGAATGTGGCCGTGGATACGGCATGTTCTTCTTCTTTGGTCACGGTTCACTTGGCTTGTATGAGCTTGAGAAATCAAGAGTGTAATTTAGCTCTGGCTGGAGGAGTAAACCGATTGATTTCTCCTTTAACTCATATTAATCACTCCAGAGCGCGGATGCTTTCTGCCGATGGTCGATGCAAAGCATTTGACGATAGTGCAGATGGGTTTGTGCGCTCTGAGGGATGCGGAATGATGGTGCTAAAGCGGTTGTCAGATGCCGTGCGCGATCGCGATAATATTTTAGCAGTCATTCGAGGTACAGCCCTCAATCAAGATGGTCGGACCAGTGGGTTAACGGTACCCAATGGTCCCTCTCAGCAAGCCGTTATTCGCAAAGCGTTAGAAAATGGTCGGATCGATCCGTCTGAAGTCAGTTATATCGAAACTCATGGTACGGGAACGTCCCTAGGGGATCCGATTGAAGCAGGGGCATTAGGAGCGGTTTTTGGCTCAAGCCATTCTCCAGAAAATCCCTTACGCATTGGTTCAGTAAAAACGAATTTTGGTCACGCAGAAGCAGCCGCTGGAATTGCGGGATTAATGAAGGTTGTTTTACAACTGCAACACCAAACGATTGTGCCTCATTTACACTGTCATCAACCCAGTTCTCAGATCGATTGGCAGCATTTTCCCCTGCAAGTTCCGATGCAACTCACGCCTTGGAGTGTTGGGGATAAACAGCGTCGTCTGGCTGGAGTGAGTTCCTTTGGCTTTAGTGGCACGAATGCTCATCTCGTGGTAGAAGAAGCGCCAGTTTCCTTGACTGATACTCAGAAAGAAGAAGCTAAATCTGCTTATTCTGTGTTGACCTTATCAGCAAAGACTAAACCTGCCCTTCATAACCTGGTTCAGCGTTATCAAAATCATCTAGAAACTCATCCTGAATTAGAACTATCTGATATTGCCTATACAACCAATATTGGTCGCAGTCATTTGAATTATCGTTTGAGTTTGATCGCGTCTAATCGCTCAGAATTGAGTGAAAAATTGCGTCAATTCCCCAACCCAGAAGGAATGGGAGTGTTGGTCGGAGAAGGTACAAGGGGGGGAACTTCACCTAAAATTGTCTTCCTATTTACCGGTCAAGGTTCCCAATCTCTGCATATGGGTCAATCCTTGTATGAAACTCAGCCAATATTTCGCCAAGCTTGTGAGGAATGCGACCAAATTCTTCGAGATGAGTTGGACGATTCGATTCTGGATGTCATCTCTGGAAAGTTAAGCAAGGGGAAGGAGGATTCATTATTAAATCAAACCGCTTATACTCAACCTGCTTTATTTGTCATTGAATATGCGCTGTGCCAATTATGGCAGTCATGGGGAGTTCAACCTCAAGGGGTGATGGGTCATAGTGTCGGCGAATACGTGGCGGCAACGGTTGCTGGAGTGCTGAGTTTAGCAGAGGGTTTGAAGCTGATTGCTGCACGGGGACGGTTGATGCAACAGTTACCCTCTGGTGGGGGCATGATTTCTGTAATGACATCGGAGTCTAAGGTACGAGAGCTGATTTCCCCTTATGCAGAACAGGTAGCCATTGCGGCAATTAATGGGCCGGAGAGTGTGGTGATTTCGGGTGAGAATGAAGCGTTACAGGCGATCTCCACCACTCTAGAATCAGAAGGAATAAAAACAAAGCCGTTAGTCGTCTCCCATGCCTTCCATTCCCCATTGATGGAGGCAATGTTAAATGAATTTGCCGGCATTGCCCGTCAGATTCAGTACAAAAAACCACAACTGCCTCTCATTTCCAATGTCACAGGAAAACGGGCAGACCTCAGTATAACCACCCCTGAATATTGGGTCAACCACGTGCGGCAACCGGTGCGATTTGCTGACAGTATGCAGACTTTATATCAAGAAGGGTATGAGATTTTCCTCGAAATTGGCCCCAAACCCCTATTGCTAGGTATGGGACGGCAATGTTTGCCCCCAGACTGGGGAATTTGGCTCCCTTCTTTACGTCCTGGAGTAGAAGATGGGCAACAAATGCTCTCCAGTTTAGCTCAGTTGTATATCCGAGGCATAGAGGTGGATTGGTTGGGGGTTCATCAAGACTCTGCACGCCAAAAAGTAGCACTGCCGACTTATCCCTTTGAACGACAAAATTATTGGATTGAGGTCAAAGAAGAAAAGCGCGATCGCTCCAATCTAGCTTCAAGTCCCATTTTGAATCTGATCGATCGAGGGGAGGTGCAAGACTTAATCGAGGAACTCAATTTAGCCGCTATTTTTAGTGCAGAAGAAGCGGAAGTTCTGCCGAAAGTGTTAAGTCTCTTGATTGATAGGCATCAGAACCATCTTCAGTTCAAAGGAAATATTGTTCATGATTATTATAATTCGGCGATCGCCCTCACTCAAGAGACAAGAGATACAGGAGCAGTGCAGCAGCGATCGCTACAGTTTCTGACGTTTGGTATTTTCCCAGAAGTTGTACCCGATTTTTCATGGGTTAAGCTCTGCGTTACTCCAGATCTGGAGCGCGATCCATTGTACCCGATGGCACTCAAAGCTCAAGAGAAACTCAGAGAACTCTGTTTTTCCCAAGTTGATTTTTCTGCCTGTCAAACCGTTTTAGATTTTGGCTGTGGCTATGGTTCAGATATCATTAGTCTGGGACAAAAACATCCTCATCTCCAATTAAATGGCTATACGATTTCGAGCGAACAAGCTAAATTTGCTACCCAACAAGTGAAGGGATATGGTTTAGAGCAGCAAATCAAAGTCTTTAATCGAGATAGCAGTCAAGACGAGTTCCCCAATCAATACGATCTTGTCTTTGGATTTGAAGTCGCCCATCATATTAAAGAAAAATCCAATTTATTCTCCAATATTAGCCGGCATATGTGCGAAAATGGCTGGTTAGTCCTGGCCGATTTTATCGCCCATGGAGAAGTCGATATCGATCATGAAGAAACCTCTTCTTATTTTATTACCAAACACCATTGGGTTGAGCAACTGTCCCAACACCAACTCCAACTTACTGGATTTATTGATGTGAGTCAGGAAATTGCCAATTTTCTCTATGCTCCAGATTTTGAAAAAATTCTGAATGAACTTTATGCAGAAAATCCAGATGATAATGTCAGAGCAGCGTTCCAATCTTATAATCAATTGGGTAAGTTACTAGAGAAAAACTTGGGAAGTTATGTGTTATTAACTGCGAGAAAGTGTGAAGCGCGATCCCTAGAAGAATTACGGTTATTGAACGAAGAGGCGTTTAATCATCCGGTGGTTTATTCAGAAATTGAACCGGAGGAGTGGCTGTATGAATTAAGTTGGGAGCCTAATGAAATCACTCCAAGTGATGGAGAACGAGCGCTTGTAGGAAAATGGTTGATCTTGGCCAATAAACCGGAACTTAGGCAACAATCAGCTCACTTTTTAAGCGATAGCTGTATTTGGGTCTCTCCTGGTCTAACGTATCAGCAATTAGAGGATCGAGATTACCAAATTAATCCCCAAGAACCCGATCATTTTCATCAATTACTCAAGGCAGTTAACAGACCTGAATCTCCTCTACAGGGAGTCATTCATCTTTGGAGTGTGCAAACTTCAATTGATGAGTTAGAAGCCTCTCAAGAACTCAGTTGTCTCAGTACTCTCTATCTGGTTCAAGCCTTAATTTCCCAAACGCAATGGTCTGGAAGATTACTCCTGGTGACTCAAGGCGCTCAAGCTGTAGATCGTGACGCTTGGGTGCAAAACCCCCAACAAGCATCCCTTTGGGGGTTAGGGAAGGCGATCGCCTTAGAACATCCAGAACTTCAGTGTCAATGTATTGATTTAGACCCAAAAATGGATGTATCACAATCCTTACCTTTTCTAGCCGCAGAATTGTGTCATCCAGAGGAGGAAAACCAAATTGCCTTTCGCAACCGTATCCGCTATGTTCCCAGGTTAGTTCACCGACGCAAGCACCCTGAATCTGAAGCTCAAACCTCCGTTACTTTACGCTCGGATGCCACTTATTTAATCACGGGAGGATTGGGAGGATTAGGGTTAAATGTAGCTCAATCCATGGTCAAACAAGGCGCAAAATCTCTCGTTCTTACTGGGCGTAATCTTCCATCTGCTCAAGCCCAAGAAACCATAACTCAACTCAAAGAAAATGGAGCGCAAGTTTCAGTGATGCAGGGAGATATTTCCCGACGGGAAGATGTTTCTCGAATTTTGGCTCAAATCGAGTCTTCTCTTCCTCCATTAAAAGGGATTGTCCATGCAGCAGGAGTCCTCGAAGATGGGGTCGTGCAAAATATGAGTAAGGCACAATTGACGAAAGTCATGGCTCCTAAAGTACAAGGTAGTTGGAATTTACATGAACTTAGTCAAAAGATGACCTTAGATTTCTGGATTTGCTTTTCTTCAATTGCCTCTTTATTCGGATCATTGGGTCAAGGTAACTATGCAGCAGCCAATGCATTTATGGATGGGTTGGCTCACTATCGGCATGGGTTAGGATTACCTGGGTTAAGTATTAATTGGGGAGTGTGGGGTCAATCCGGAATGGCGGCTCGTTTATCCCAGGAACAGCAAGACCGAATTAAGATGAGCGGAATGGGCGTGATGTCACCCGAAAAAAGCTTGCAGGTGCTGTCGGAGTTATGGTCAGAAGCAAGCGGACAAATGGCTGTATTTTCTGTTAATTGGTCTGAGATTTTTGCAACCCTTCCGTCTGGGGTAAACCTGCCAGTCTTACAAAAATTTGAGTCAGGACGTTCAACTCTAGAACCCGAACTTTCTTTATTGGAGTCCTTAAAATCTGCATCAGCACCGGAACAAAAAACGCTCCTCATTGATTATCTACAGCATCAAGTGGCACGAGTTCTAGAAATGCCGGTGACTCAAATGGATATCCATCAATCTCTAACGATGATGGGGGTTGATTCTTTGATGGCAGTTGAATTACGGAATCGATTTAATACTCAATTAAAAGTTGATATCCCCATTACTCGGTTTATCGAAGGGGCAAGTATTGCTACTTTGTCGGTTGAGATCGAGGAGCAAGTTTTTGCGGACGTTGACTTGGGAGATCGCCCCTTCTCCGATCCGATCGCCGATAACTCTGTTAATCGTATACAAGGAACCCTATGAACTTAGTTGCATTTCTTCAAGATCTCTCAATTCAAGGCTGGAAAATTTGGTCAGACAATGGAGGATTGTCCTATGATGCTCCTGGCGATCGCTCCATTGATGCTGTATTAGCTCAACTCAAAGAACACAAAGAGGAAATTCTACGCTTACTCCAGGAAAATCCAGGCATTTTGCAGGTTTATCCCCTGTCCTATAGCCAACAAGCCATGTGGTTTTTATGGCAATTAGCCCCGGAGAGTCATGCCTTTAATTCATCCTTAGCCCTGCGCATCTGTTCAAAGGTCGATGTGGTAGCCTTACATCAGACCTTTCAAACCTTACTTGAACGCTACCCGATATGGCGTACTATTTTTCCTCAACAAGGTCAAGAACCGATTCAACAGGTATTAGAGGATCGGCATATCGATTTTCAGCCAATTGAGAGTTCAAAGCTAACGGAAGAACAGCTTAAAGCTCAAGTCATTGCCGCCCATCAAGAAGCGTTCGATCTGCAACAAGGGCCCATTGTTCGGGTTCGATTATTTACTCGTGATGAAAACGATCGTGTTCTCTTAGTTACCACTCACCACATTGCGAATGATGTTTGGTCGATTGATATTTTGCTGCAAGAATTGCCACAAATCTATCAAAGTATACAAGAAGGAGTCCAGGACACCCTGCCTCAGATTCAATACTCGTATTTGGATTATGTACGTTGGCAACGCAACCTCTTAGCCAGCGATCGCGGCGAAAAACTGTGGAACTACTGGCATCAGAAACTAGCTGGTACAAATTGTATACTGCCTCTGCCTTGCGATCGGCCTCGACCGCTTCAACAAACCTATAATGGCACATATCATCTGTTTACCCTTTCCGAAGACCTAAGCACACAACTCCAGGAACTCGCTCAACAAGAAACTTCTACCCTATACATGGTTTTGCTGGCTGCTTATCAGGTTTTACTTTATCGTTATACCCAACAAGATGACATTTTAGTCGGATCGCCTACATCCGGTAGAACCCAACCGGAATTTGCACCCATATTTGGCTATTTTACCAATCCAGTTGTGATGAAAGCAAATTGCTCTGGAAATTTGTCGTTTCGACAATTTCTAGCGCAAGTTAAACAGACGGTTTTAGAAGCACTAGCCCATCAAGATTTCCCCTTTTCTTTGCTCGTCGAACGATTACAAGACTCCCGCGATCCGAGTCGTCCTCCCATTTTTCAAACGATGTTCGCCTTACATAAGCTTCAGCAATCTCAATCCTTTCAAAACTTTATGTTGAGGGAAGATAAAACCTTGAACAATTGGGGAGGATTGGCCGTTAAGCCCTTTGATATTCCTATGGCTGAAGGGCAATTTGATTTAACCTTAGAAATAACAAAAATAGAATCATCTTTGATCGGCATCCAAAAATATAATACGGATTTATTTTATCCAGAAACTATTGGACGGATGGTGGGTCATTTCCAGGTGTTGTTAGAAGGAATGGTCACTAATCCAGATTGTAAACTGTCTCAGTTCCCTCTACTTACAGAAACTGAAAAACAAGACCTGATCAACCTCAGTCACGATCCCGCTAAAAATGAAGGTTTTGAGTCCTCCCCAATTCATATTTTAGATCCTTTTGGGCAACGGGTTCCCCTAGGAATTGAAGGAGAGCTGTATACTAGCGATCGCTCTTTGAGTTCTGAGCAGTCCAAGTCTTTCGACCATCCAGAATTGGGTCGTTTATACTCAACTGGAGAATGGGGAAAACGCCGGGGGAATGGGAGTTTAGAACGACTGGGAGAGGTGAAACGGATCGTCTCGGTTAAAGGACGAAGAGTAAACCTGCAAGCTGTAGAAGCAGCCCTATGCTCCCTCGCGGACATTCAGCAGTGTTCTGTGTGCGGCGATCGCCAAGGAGAGTTAGTGGCTTATATCGTGCCCTCTAATCCCCTATCCCTATCATCTATTGAGTTGCAGATTAAGTCTGAGCTACCCGTAGAGCTTCAACCCTCTTTCTGTATTCCTGTGGTAGCCTTGCCTTACACTCAGCAGGGTAAGATTGACGCAGATCGTTTAGCGCAGTTAGAGGCGATCGATTCTGAGTTGGTTGAACAGTGGCAAGAACAACTAGAGAAAATTTCGAGTATCGAACAAGCTGCTGTAGTCATAGAACCGAAAAAATTTGCGCCTCCATCTCCCCTCCATTTATGGGATCTTCTACCGGAAGATAACTTATCTATTTCTGAACCAGACGCATCTTCTGCGATCGATCGGCTATCGTCATCTAAAAACAGTCATTCCAGCCTTAATCTCCCTGCAATGAGTGAGGGTGGTGAATTACAGTTTCCAGAACAAGCCCCTCAAAATTTATCTGAAGCCTTGATTCAATCCGCACAAAATCCTTCAGATACAGGACTCATTTACCTGAATGCGGATGGCTCGGAAGAAAGACAATCTTATACTCAGTTACTGCACCAGGCACAATGCATTTTAACCGGCTTGAAAAAACTGGGTTTGAAGCCTCAAGACAAAGTCATTTTTCAGCTCGAAAACGCTCAAGATTTTATTCCAGCATTTTGGGGATGTGTTTTAGGCGGATTTATTCCCGCTCCCTTATCATTCTCAGCCAACTCTGATTGGAGTAAATTACATAATACTTGGGAATTATTAGAATCTCCTTTAGTCCTAACCACACGAAATCATGCAACAAACTTAAAAACCTGGGCGCAAGATCTAAATTTATCTGGTTTTGAAGTAGCTACCTTAGATCGCCTAAAAACTGCCCCACCGGATTCTGACTATTATCCAAGTCAACTCGATCAGTTAGCCTTACTCATTCTAACATCAGGCAGCACCGGAAAACCCAAGGGCGTTATGCTCACCCATGGAAATATCCTGAGCCGCAGTGAAGGATCAAAACGTTGCCATGACTATAGTTCAACAGATGTTTCTCTCAATTGGTTTCCTTTAGATCATGTGGTCGGTTTAGTGATGTTCCATATCCGAGATGTGTATCTGGGTTGTCAGCAAATTCAAGCCAATATTAATGTGGTTCTCAATCATCCTGTAACCTGGATAGATTGGTTAGAGAAATATCAGGTTACCGTAACTTGGGGGCCAAACTTTGCTTATGGTTTGATTAATGCACAATCTGAAGCAATTGAGCAAGGTCATTGGGATTTATCTTCTGTGCGCCATATGATTAATGGGGGGGAAGCGATCGTTGATAAGACAGCACGACAGTTTATGCAATTACTGACTCCGCACCAATTGATAAAAACAGCAATGAAACCGGCTTGGGGCATGTCAGAAACGAGTTCAGGGGTCGTATTTTCCAAGGATTATACTTGGGACGGAGAACGGGAAGATACGCCTTTTATCGATCTCGGACTTCCGATTTCTGGAGTTTCTCTAAGAATTGTCAATGAGCAGAACAACCTCCTTGAAGAAGGAGAAATTGGTCAGATTCAAATTCAAGGGGTGACCGTCACTCAAGGGTATTATAACAATCCAGAGAAACAAGAAGAAGCGTTTACTCAAGACGGTTGGTTTAAAACGGGAGATTTAGGTTTTCTTCAAGAGGGTCGGTTAACGATTACGGGAAGACAGAAAGATGTCATTATTATTAATGGGATTAACTATTATAGTCATGAAATTGAAGCGGTCGTTGAAGAGTTGGAAGAGGTGGAAGTTTCCTATACCGCCGCTTGTGGAGTTCGTCAATGGCAAGATGATAGCGATCGGTTAGCTGTGTTTTTTAGTCCCAAGCACCTGAGCGATTTAGAGCAAAGACAACTGTTGAAACAAATTCGGACTCAAGCGATCCAATCGATGGGAATTAATCCAGATTTTTTGATTCCGGTTCATTCAGAAACGATTCCGAAGACGGCTATTGGTAAAATTCAGCGATCGCAGTTAAAACAGCGTTTTGAAGCGGGAGAGTTTAAGCCGATCTTAAAACAGGTCGATTTGCTGCTTGAAAATCAGAACACGCTACCCAATTGGTTTTATCGGCAAACTTGGCAACCCAAAGCAGTAGAAGGGGTTTATCTTCAGCCCCACAAGGGTTTAACACTCATCTTTTTTGAGGGTGAAGGATTAGCTCGTGGGTTAGCAGAGCAATTGACGAAACATCATCAACCCTATATCCAAGTCATTGCCGGTTCTGAGTTTACTCAAATCGATGAACGGTGCTATTCTATTGCTCCCGATCGCCCAGAGCATTATCAGCAACTGCTAGAGTCTATATCCGTTCAGGATTGTCCGATTGCTCAAATCATTCACCTAGGGCAATATCGCACTCAAACCCAAGAGATTAGCAGCACGGAGGAATTAGAAGCAGCACAAGAGCAAGGATTATATAGCCTCTTGTTTCTCTCTCAAGCTCTGGAAAAAAATGGAAATCTAGACCAGCCCCTACCGTTGTTTTGGGTCACAAGTTTTACGCAAAGAGTGGAGGTAAGCGATCGCATTGCTCCGGAAAAAGCAACCGTTTTAGGGTTGCTGAAAACTCTGCCTCAAGAAATCCCTGGATTCACTTGTCGCCATATCGATCTATCGGTAACCGACACTCAAGAGGAGCAGAAAACCGATTTGTGGCAAGAACTCTGTACGGTTTGTCCAGATGTGGAAATTGCGTATCGCCATGGCAAACGATATACTTCCGGCTTGCAAGTTTTCCCTTGGAACGGGGAATCTAAACCTCAACTCCCCTTTAAACCCGGAGGCACTTATCTCCTCAGTGGTGGATTAGGTGGCATCGGGGTAACAGTTGCTCAGTATCTTTTACGGACTTATCACGCTCGACTCTTATTGGTGGGGCGCACCCCTTTACCATTACTCACCCCTGAAAAACAGGACACTTATCAACAGTTAAAAACGTTGCCAGGAGAAGTCATTTATCAGGCGGTTGATATTGCTAATGGGCAACAGGTGCAACAAGCGGTTAATTCGGCGATCGCTCTATGGGGAAATCCACTCGATGGCGTAATTCATCTGGCAGGAACCCTACAGGAAAAACCAGTCTTGTCCGAAACTCAAGCGAGCGTGGCTGAGGTATTGCGTCCCAAAGTTTTAGGAACGTGGGTGTTACATCAACTGGTTAAAGATCGTCCAAATAGTATATTTATTCACTTTGCTTCGGTGAATGGATTTTTAGGGGGATCGACGGTAGGAGCTTATGCTGCCGCGAATAGTTTTCAAGGGGCATTTAGCGAATATCAAAATGCCCAAACTCCCGTGCAAAGTTATGGCTTGGCATGGAGTATGTGGGATGAAATCGGCATGAGTCAAGGCTACCAGATGAAAGAACTGAGTCAGGCAAAAGGATATTGTGCGATCGCCCCTTCTCAAGGATTGACTTCTCTCCTAGCGACTCTGTCTCAACCTCCCGGCTATTGGTTAATTGGACTCGACTCCACCAAACCCTATATCCAGTATTTGCTCTCTAACTGTCAGAATTTACAACAGTTAACCGCCTATTTTACATCCGGGAAAAAATGGGCCGTCAATCCATGGCAAGATCTACAAGTGCGCGATCGCCTCAAAACGCTCACCCACTGTCAAGGCGTACAACTCGAAGAAATGCCCTTAACAGAAACCGGTGATATCGATCTTCGGCAACTGCTGGGGAGCAACTTGAATTCCAAAGACCCCCAAAATCAACAGCCGCGTACCCCCACAGAACATCAACTGGTGGAAATTTTTGAGGCTGTTCTGAAGGTTTCTCCCGTAGGAATTTATGATAACTTCTTTGAATTAGGCGGCCATTCCCTACTGGCAACTCAGTTAGTCTCCCGTATCTGCCAAACCTTTGAAATTGATATTCCTTTAACCCTAGTCTTTCAAAGCTCCACTCTTCTGGAACTCGCTGAACGAATTGACGGCATTCGCACATTACTCGTCGATGCCCAAGTCAATCCCACTGAAGATTTACAACCCGGTGAAGAAGAAATCGAATTATAACCCCATTGAGATGATTTACTCCTGTTCAATTACCGAAAACAACCATGAAAACTCTGAACTCCCCCCCCTTATCTAACACCCTAGAAGAAGCCCGCAAACACTTTGAAGAATTTGGCTTTGCCTTAATTGCTAACGCCCTTTCCCCGGATGAAGTCAAAGAAGCCAAAGAACGTCTGATTGAACAAGCCGAAGCTGAACGGCAAGCCGGTGTTGCCATGATGGATAGTGGTGCAACATTTGATCCCAATGGGCCCAATCAACGAGTCTGGAGCTTAATTACCAAAGGCGAAATCTTTCGCAAAATAGCGGTGAAAGAAGCCCCTTTAAATCTGATTCGGGATAGATTTGCTGCCACCAATGATGGTCCCATGCCAGAACCCTTTGCGGGTGAAGCTCTGTTATCTTCCTTGAGTGCTAATATTGCCTGTAAAGGAGGCTCCGCCATGCCCTTACATTTCGATCAGGGCTATTTACCGGTCACGCCCTATCCCATGGTGATTAACATGATGTGGATGCTCTCGGACTTCACCGAGGAGAATGGAGCAACCCTAATGGTTCCGGGTTCCCATAAGCTCCAACCTCAGCAAGCGATCAAAGGACAAGCCATTCCTGTACCCGAAGAAGCTCCCGAACCCATCCCTGCTGTTGCTCCTGCGGGGACAGCGATGGTATTTGATGGCCGACTGTGGCATGGCACGGGAGCAAACAAAACCGATGACCCCCGCTATGGGATTTTGGCTTATTATTGTCGTCCTTTTATGCGTCAGCAAGAACATTTCTGGCTGACGCTGGACTGGGAAGAAGTCAAGGATTATGCTCCCGAACTCAAGGAACTTTTAGGCTTAAAAATGTGGGGACCTCTTGGTATGGCAGGGAATGGGAAAGATGGCACGATTCAAGAGGTTGGCGCTCCCGTTATCCGAGAGATGCATTTGTAATCTTCTGGAGTGAATAAGGGTGGGATAAATGAGTCATATTTAGGTCATATTTTTTAGGTCATATTTAGGGAGTGTCTGCGATGAAACCTGTCGATCGATTTCTGTCAGAACTGCGCGAACTGGATGTTAAAGTCTGGGTTGAAGGCGAGAAACTGCGTTGCCGCGCTCCAGAAGGGGTGTTAACCTCAGCCATGCGAGGTACGTTGTCAGAGCGCAAAGCAGAGATTATTCGGTTTCTGAGTCAAAGCTTCACTCCGGTTCAGACTCTACCCGCCATTGCTCCTAGCCCTCGTGATGGCACTCCCCTCCCCCTTTCTTGGGCCCAGGAAAGACTCTGGATTCTTGACCAACTGGAAGGGGAGAGTTCTATCTACAATGTGCCTGGAGCCTTCCGAATTACGGGAGATCTTCAGGTTTCTATCCTAGAATTAGCTTTGGCGGAAATCATTCGTCGCCATGAAGTTCTACGGACTCGCTTTGAATCTGTTAATGGTACTCCAGTACAGGTTATTGACTCCCTAGTTGAGTTCCAACTTCCGATCGAAGATTGGCAAGATCTCCCCCCAACCCAACAACAGGAGGAGTTGAATCAGGAAATTGGCCGTGAAGCTCAAGCTCCGTTTGATTTGGCAACTGGGCCTTTATTGCGCGTGAGTTTAGTTCGACTTTCAAGAACAGAGTCGGTTTTGCTGGCTAACTTGCACCATATTATCTGTGATGGTTGGTCAGTGGGGGTCTTGTTCCAAGAGTTATCGACACTCTATCAAGCGTATCTTCAGGGAGAACCGTCTCCTTTGCCTGAACTGCCGATTCAATATGCTGACTATAGCCAATGGCAGCGTACTTGGCTCAGTGGGGAATTTCTGGAGACTCAATTGGGATATTGGCAACGAAAACTGGCTGATGCTCCTGGTTTATTACAGTTGCCGACGGATAGACCTCGACCAGCGGTGCAAAGTTATCGGGGCGAACACCAAGTGTTTACTTTGCCTCCCCATCTGACGGTACCCTTGCAACAGCTCAGTCAAAAGGCAGGCACAACCTTATTTATGACGCTATTGGCAGCGTTTTCGACTCTGCTGTATCGATATAGTAGCCAAGATGATATTTTAGTGGGTTCGCCGATCGCCAATCGCGATCGCCAGGAAGTTGAACCCCTAATGGGTTGTTTTGTCAATACCTTAGTGTTGCGAACCCAGTTTCCAGAAGGGATAACCTTTGAGCAATTGCTCGCTCAAGTCCGAGAAGTCACTTTAGAAGCCTATACTCACCAAAATGTCCCGTTTGAACAGGTGGTGGATGCGCTGCAACCGGAACGTAATTTGAGCCATTCTCCTCTATTTCAAGTGATGTTTGTATTGCAGAATGCTGGAGCCTTATCCTGTGAGTTGCCTGGAGTGAGTTTTGAGAGGTTAAGCTCCCAGATCGCCACCTCTCGATTTGACCTCACCCTCTCGATGGAGGAAACCGATAAGGGGATTTTAGGCTATTGGGAGTATGCCACCGATTTGTTTGATGCTGCGACTATTGCACGCATGGCGGGTCATTTGCAGGTACTATTAGAGGCGATCGCCGCTAATCCCCAACAGAAGATCGGCGAACTTCCCCTACTCACAGAACCAGAACGCCATCAGTTATTGGTGGAGTGGAACAATACCGCCACCGATTATCCTAGGGATAAATGTATTCATCAGTTATTTGAAGAACAAGCTGAACGGACTCCTGATGCGATCGCTATTGTCTTTGCAGAAGAACAGTTAACCTACCAAGAATTAAATCAGAAAGCGAATCAATTAGCTCGCTATCTGCAACGTTTAGGAGTACAACCCGAAGCACTGGTGGGAATTTGTATTGAACGTTCCCTAGAGCTGATTGTAGGCATCTTAGCCATCCTCAAAGCGGGAGGAGCATATGTACCTCTAGACCCCAATTATCCAGCAGAGCGTTTGAGTTATATGATAGCGGATGCCAATGTTCCGGTCTTAGTCACCACTCAGGATGGCTTAGAGAAGTTACCCGAACCTCAAGCACAAGTGGTGTGTTTAGATAGGGATTGGGAGGCGATCGCTACACAAACAACAAAAAATTTGATCAATCAGTCAAGACCAGAGAACTTAGCTTATGTAATTTACACATCGGGGTCAACTGGTAGACCTAAAGGGGTACTAATTACTCATTCTGGAGTTCTTAATTTAATTTTTTGGCATCAAATTAATTTTCAAATAACTTCATTAGATAAATCAACTCAGCTTGCTGGAATTGCTTTTGATGCTTCAGTTTGGGAGTTGTGGCCTTACTTGACAGCCGGATCGACAGTTTACTTAGCAGAAACAAATATGATTTTTGACTTGGAAAAATTCCAAAATTGGCTTCTATTAAACCACATAACAATTATTTTTGTTCCCACACAACTGGCGGAGAAGTTATTAACTTTAGATTGGAGAAACAATATATGTTTACGAATTATACTTACAGGTGGCGATCGACTATCCAAATACCCTGAATCTGATATTCCATTTAAACTAATTAACAACTACGGCCCAACTGAAAACACTGTAGTGACAACTTCTTTATTGGTTATATCTGAGATGCAAACTCTCGTGTTGCCACCAATTGGTAAACCAATATCTAACACAAAAATATATATACTTGATTGCCACCTCCAAAATGTTCCTATTGGAGTACCAGGAGAATTATATGTTGGGGGAGATGGTTTAGCGAGAGGTTACCTCAATCGACCTGAATTAACAGCAGAGAAATTTATCAACAACCCTTTTGATTCTGGAAACCAGACCAGTAAACTGTATAAAACTGGCGATTTAGTTCGCTATCTACCCGATGGCAACATTGAATTCCTCGGAAGAATAGACACTCAAGTCAAAATTCGCGGATTCCGCATCGAACTGGGAGAAATTGAAGCCATTTTATCCACTCATCCCCACGTCGAGCATGGCATCGTCATCCCACGAGAAGACACACCCAATAACAAACGCTTAGTTGCCTATGTCGTGAGCGAAGATCCCGATCTTACTCCTCTAGAACTACGGCAATTTTTGCAAGATAAGCTACCAGAGTATATGATCCCGTCTAGATTTTTCATACTCGAACAACTCCCCATTACCCCCAATGGAAAAGTAGATAGAAAAGCCTTACCCGCTCCAGATATTGAATTAACCAGAACAGAAGAATTCATTGCTCCCCAAAACAAAATAGAACAGACCTTAGCTGAAATTTGGCAAGACGTTTTAGGATTACAGCGAGTAAGCGTGAAGGATAACTTTTTTGAAATTGGAGGAGATTCAATTATCAGCATTCAAATTGTTTCTCGCGCTCAACAAGCAGGCCTTGGCTTGACTGCCAAGCAACTGTTTCAGCATCAAACTATTGCACAACTCGCAACCGTTGCCAGTACACTACAACCATCCTCTGCTCAACAAAACAGTGTGACGGGTGAAGTTCCGCTTACTCCCATCCAGCATTGGTTTTTTGAGCAAAATCTTGCTGAACCTCACCACTTTAACCAATCTTTTCTCCTCAAAGTCCCTGCTGATATTAAACCCCAGTTTCTATCTGCAGCAATAAGCAAACTCTTAAACCACCATGATGCTCTACGCCTGCGCTTTTTTCAGCATGAAACAAGCTGGCAACAAATCAATGAGAATGTCAAAGAAACTATTCCATTTGAGAGAGTTGATTTATCCTCAGTACCTCCCTCTGAACAAACCCGTGTTTTAGAAGACAATATTGCTCGCCAACAGACGACCTTAAATCTGGCGGAAGGCCCTCTGATTAAAAGTATCCTCTATCAACTTGGAGAACAGACAGAAGGACGTTTACTGATTCTTGCCCATCACCTAGTTATCGATGGAGTTTCTTGGCGTATTGTATTAGAAGATTTATCAGCCGTTTACCAACAACTAGAGAAGGGTGAACCCCTACAACTTCCTCCAAAAACTATAGCATTTCAAGATTGGTCAATTCATCTTTTAGAGTACAGTCAATCTCCCCTTCTTCAATCAGAACTGAATTATTGGTTGCATCAATCTCAAGACTCTTCACTACCCATCGATTATCCAGAAAACACAACTCACAATATAGTTGGGAATACAGATAATATTTCCGTACAGCTAACTCCAGAAGAAACTCAAGTTCTCTTACAACAAGTCTCCTCCGCTTATAATACCCAAATCAATGATATCTTACTCACTGCCTTAGTACAAACGTTCAGAAATTGGAGCGGACAATCAACTCTATTTCTAGACTTAGAAGGACATGGACGCGAAGAATTGTTTGCTGACATCGATTTATCTCGAACCGTGGGTTGGTTCACCAGTATTTTTCCAATTATGCTCCAACAACCTACGGAAGATAATCTCGGGGAAAATATTAAATCAATTAAAGAACAACTCCGAGCCATCCCCCATCGTGGAATTGGCTACGGTATTTTACGTTATCTCAGCTCAGATCTAGAAATTAAGTCTGGACTTTCAGCTCTCCGACAACCTGAAATCAGCTTTAACTATTTAGGTCAATTTAATCCGAATGAATCTCAAAATAATTCTTGGCAAGTCGCTTCAGAAGCCATGGGTTTAGTTCAAAGCCCTCATGGCAAGCGTCCCCATAGATTAGATATTACAGGAATCGTCTTAAAGGATAAGTTGCAAATGGATTGGACGTACTGTAATCATCTTTATCAACGATCGACCATCGAAACTTTAGCAGAAAATTATATCAATACCCTAAAAGCACTCATTCATCACTGCCAATCTCCAGAAACTGGTGGATATACTCCTTCAGATTTTCCTGCTGTTCAGTTCACACAGATCCAGTTAGATACGATTATCTCAGATATTCAACAAGAAAATCATCACCCAGCCAAGATAACTGCAATTTATCCCCTTTCTCCCTCACAACAAGGAATGTTGTTTGAGTCTTTATCCGCTTCAGAATATGGGGTTCATATTGAACAGATTGTTCTGAATTTAGAAGGGGATTTAGATGTACAAGCGTGGCAGAAAGCTTGGAAAAGTTTGATAGATAGACATGAAATCTTAAGGACTGGTTTTCTATGGAAAGATTATGATAAGCTGGCTCAGTTTGTTTTACAAGGTGTTCCTTATGAACTACAAATCGAGGATTGGAGAGCGGAAAAAAATGCTCAAGAAAAGTTAGCTCAATATATTCGGATAAAGCAAGAGCAAGGCTTTAACTTGACCCAAGTCCCCCTTCTAGATTTATCTCTATTTCGATTGGAGGATAAAGCCTATTATTTTGTATTCACAGTACACCATATTTTGGTAGATGGATGGTCTTTAGGAGTCATATTCCAAGACCTGTTGACACTCTATCAAGGATTGACTCGGGATTCTCATTATTCCTTATCCTCT
Organism: Cyanobacteria bacterium UBA2566; assembly: GCA_002340255.1. Classification (GTDB taxonomy): domain Bacteria; phylum Cyanobacteriota; class Cyanobacteriia; order Cyanobacteriales; family Desertifilaceae; genus Roseofilum. The sequence goes on along the minus strand of DDLS01000154.1, from coordinate 5,454 downwards.
ACCTATCCCTATCGAAACTATATCACGTGGTTATACAATCAAGATTTGACTGAAGCTCAGGAATTTTGGCAAGAAAAGTTACGAGGATTCACCCAACCTACTCCGTTAGGAAAAGAAGTTGCGTCGGATGACTTTGCACTTCCAGAACAACCCTATGGTCGTCGAACCATTAGTTTATCTGAGTCCTCTACAGAAGCTCTGAATCTTCTCGTTAAGAAAAATCGAGTTACTTTCAATATTCTAATTCAAGGAATTTGGGGATTATTGTTAAGTCGCTATAGTCATCAATTAGATGTCGTTTTTGGGGCTTCCGTTTCGGGTCGTCCTCCAGAAATTTCTGGAATTGAGTCTATGGTTGGCTTATTGATTAATACGGTTCCAATTCGGTGTGCTGTTATTCCCGATCTTCCGCTTTGGTCTTGGTTACAAGAACATCAACAACAACAATTTCAACAAAAATCTTATGAATATTGTTCTCAAGGCCAAATTCATTCCTGGAGTGAGATCTCCATGTCATCACGATTGTATGACAGTATCCTGGTCTTTGAAAATTATCCAGTTGATGCCTCAATCCAAGATTTTTCAGGGTTTAAGATTAGTCTTAATCAAAATCATTCTCTAGGAGCGCAAACTCAATCTAGTTTAACTATTCTTGCGATTCCTGGCTCCAATTTCAAAATTAGTGTTGTTTATAGTCAGTCTAAATTCGAGGGGTCGGAAATTGAAAAAATACTCGATCATTTTCTCATGATTTTCGATTTGATTATTAAAAACCACGAAATAACTTTAATAGAGATTGCTAATGCCATTTCAGACGATCGAGTTCCACAGGTTAAGCACGATCGCTTATCCAAGGAAATTACGAGTCAGGATAGTCAAGAAGCCTCCCTTTTCCCGCGAAACTCTGCCGAGCGAAAGCTGGCGAAAATTTGGTCAGATATTCTTCAAATTGAACCCATAGGAATTAGAGATGGTTTTTTCAATCTGGGTGGACATTCCCTTTTGGCGCTAAAATTGATGGCTAAAATTGAGCAGGAGTTCGATCGGCATCTTTCCTTATCCACTCTATTTCAAGCTCAGACTATTGAAAAATTGGCAATATGCTTGCAAGAATCAACAGATTTTAATTCTTGGTCAGCTTTAGTCCCGATTCAAACTCAAGGAAATCAACCTCCTTTCTTTTGTGTTCCAGGAGCAGGTGGAAATGTGATTTATTTGTCTGATATAGCCTGTTATTTAGGAGAAGAGCGACCTTTCTATGGGTTTCAAGCGAGAGGTTTGGATGGAACATCAGAACCCTACACTACAGTTGAAGCCATTGCGAGGGATTATATTGGATATATTAAAGCTGTACAATCTGACGGCCCTTACTATTTAGGGGGTCATTCTTTCGGTGCTTTAGTGGCTTTTGAGATGAGTCAGCAATTAGAAGCGCAGGGAGATAGAGTGGCTCGATTGGTGATTTTGGATAGTCCAGTTCCAGATGCACTAGAAAATAAACCGAATATCGATCGCGATTGGTCTCTTTCCCGGAAACTGATTTTAGTGGTGGCATTAATTGAACAGTTTTTTGGTAAAGAGATAGGCGTATCTCCGGAAGTTTTGCAATCCCTCGAAGTGGAAGAACAATGGCAATATATCTATGAACAGCTACAAACAGTGGGCTTTTTCCCCGAGGGAGCAGGGGTTCAACAGATTCGGGGGTTTGTAAACGTCTTAATGAGTGATTATGATGCCACTTATTCTTATCATCCTCAAACTGATTATCGAATTCCGATTACGTTATTGAGGGCAAGAGATACGGTTTCTGAAGAGATGGCAGAAAAAGGCTTTGGCCATACTCTCAAAGCAGAGATTGCTAGCGATCGCCTCTGGGGTTGGGGTCGTTTCTCATCCGAGTCAGTAGTATTTTACACTACTCCAGGGACACATCTAACTATGTTAAAACCCCCTCATGTCCAGGTCTTAGCAGAAACCTTGCGAAATTGTTTTTAAGAACCAACGCGGGTTAACTGCTTTCTGCTGCTTTCTGCTTTCGGGGTAAGGGGAGCGCTGAGGGCTTCATCGAGACTTGCTCGACCGAGCCGTTCTTCTAAAACTTGCATGACTTCTCGACCAAAGTCATTATTATTGCGCTGCCATGCGATTAAACAGACTTGGCCAAAAAACGAACCTAATGGTTCTGGATTCCAGAGTAATTTGCGAGCTGTCCAGGGCATCATACTCATGGGATCGTAGTCGGGTTTGAGAATGCCTTGGTCAAAGGCATATTGTTCGAGGTGGGTATGGGGTTGTAAACCGATAAAGAAAATGGCGGGTTCGACTTTATCAACGCCAAAGATTTCTTCTAAGGCCCGATGATAGGCGATGGTTTGGCGAATGGTGTCATAGGTTTCGTCAATTACGTTGAAGGAATAATTGACGGATACGAGGTCGTTAAAACCGGCTGCTTTTAAGTCCCGACAGTTTTCTAAAACTACGCGCAGATTATAGCCCATTCGCATTTTACGGACTAATTCTTGGGAGCCACTGGTAATGCCGATTTCAAAGTAATTCATTCCTGTTTTGACCATCAGATCGCACAGTTCAGGGGTGAGATTATCCGCCCGGATATAGGAGGCCCAGTGAATATCGGTTAAACCTGCTTCCAGGATTTTGTGTAGCAATTCAATCGCATCGGGAATGAATTTCCGTGCCGGAATAAATTGGGCATCGGTAAACCAGAAGTTCCGTACCCCCCGGTCATAGAGTTGACGCATTTCTTCGACGACTTCATCGGCGGGGTTAATGCGGACTTTTTTACCTTCGACGACAGTATAAACGCAGTAGCAACAATTATGAGGGCAGCCGCGCTTGGTTTGTACACCTAAGTAAAAGTCGGGGTCTTGTAAGTAGTAGTTAAAGGCGGGCCAGATTTCTTCGATATAGCTATAGTTGCAGGCCGTTTTTTCGAGGGGAGTGGGGGGTTCGTGGATGAGGCGATCGCGGGGGACCGTTTGACCAACAACATAACAGCGCTCGCCACTGATATCTTGATCCTTTAAGAGTTTTTCTAAGAGGCTTTCTCCTTCACCCACGGAAATAACGGTTCCTGGGGGAAGGGAACGACCGAGTTGTTTGTAAAAGACGCTCACCGCGCCGCCTCCCACTACTAAGCGGGTGTTGGGGTTATATTTTTGGGCACGCTTTAAGCCTCGCTTAATCAGGCTCAGATTCCGCCAAAGTTCCCCATAGTAGGCAGTGGCTAATCGCAAACCGCCCAGAGCGCCTCGCAGTTTAATGAAGGGATTAGGGCTGTAGTAAAATTCAAAGGCGTTTTGTAGGGGATTGCCGCTTCTTCCGCCTACGGGGGCATAGATTTGAATGTCTCGCCAGGAGAAGATCAGTAAGTTGGGGCGAAACCGATCGATCGCCTCGTCTAGGGCTTGTTTATAATCGAGGGGGGGAATGGTTCCCAGGTCGAAGATCTGTTGTTCCACGGAGGGGAAGCACTTGTGGATGTGATCGGCAAGATAGACCACACCGATGGGAAAGATGGGGTTACAGGGAAGGCGGACGTAAAGAAGGCGATCGCTAGTAACGGAGGTAGCGTGCATAGGGCGTTTCCTGTTCTAAACCTGGATTTATGAGAGTTTTTCACATAACTTTACGATAACATTGGTTTTGGGATCTGTTGGAGGAAATTTTGGCCCCAGGGAGTTGGGACTTAGATTAGATTTACTAATCATCAAGATTAGAGATGATCATAGATAAGTGGAGAGAAAATCCTTATAAAAGTCTCTAGGACTGCAATTGACTGCCCAGAAAAGAGGTTAAAAAAGGATTAATGGTAGTCGCCTTTACAACCCGTTGGGATCAGAAGTGTTAGAGTGACAAATGTAGGCTAACATCCGTTATTTTTGATCTTTTCATAAGAATATGGCACAAATTCTTGATCCCCTTCCACCAGAGCAGTCCTATCGCATTCTTTGCTGCTATGTAAATGCGACCAGTAAAGTGCAAGTTGCTCGTATCTGTAATATTCAAAATTGGTATTTTGAACGGGTGGTGTTTCCTGGACAGCGTTTAGTCTTTGAATCGGTTCCGGAAGCCCTATTGGAAATTCACTGTGGCATGATGGCCAGTGCGATTTTATCGGATAAAATTCCTTGCGATCGCTTAAAACTGCAAGAATTAGGTATAGAAGGAGAAGGGCAAATGCTCAAGGAATCTAAATCTTTACCCAAGGTGATTAATACCTTAACCAACTTTAAAGCGCCAACGTTAACGGCGATTGATTAAGAAAACCTTTAATCTCTGGTTAGGAGAAAGATGGGGAAGTAAAAGATGACGGGCTAAACTTCTTTATCTGAATCTAGATTGAAATTTTAGCTTTAGACGGTTACGTTTAATAAATCTGGTTTTAATTTGTGGATCTTCCTTCATTTTTATGGCTCTGGAAAATAGCGGCCTGGTCAATGGGCTTGGCCCTATTTTCCTATGTCTTGTTAGCGATGACAGGAACTGGAGTTTGGTGGAGTCGGCAAAACCGCCAACCCTTACCTGGGTGGTGGAGATCGCTCCATTATATTCTCGGTTCTATTTTAGTCTTTCTGGTTCTTTTGCTGCTGGTGATCGGTATCGTCGGAACCCTGGGACATTATGGCAGCTTAGGGCATTCCTCTCACCTATTTGCGGGACTATTGGTGGTTGCTTTAGTCCTGATTTCTGCCACCAGTGCGACTCAGATCAGTCCCCAAAGACCTTGGGCTAGACCTCTACATCTGCTCGCCAACACCCTCCTATTTATGGGCTTCAGTTGGGTTTCCCTTACTGGATGGAGTGTGGTACAAAAATATCTACCTTAGACGGATCAACCGGATTATGCGCGATCGCCCCCAGCAAGACTCATCACTGTTTAAAATTTCCCCCCTTATCCGTATCCCCCTATTAACCCTCTATAGTGCCCTCACCGTCCCTTTACCGATTTTAGCGAGGGTAACCCCGTCTGGAGTTTCTCCACTGCTCCTGTGGGTCGCTGTTGCCCTAGGAGCAGTGATTCTCTGGGGAGCGCTCAGTGAACGAGTTACCCTGGATGAGGAACAGATTCAAGTCAACTATCCCTCCTGGGTCTTTTGGGCAAAACACCGTCATTGGTCTTTACCTTGGTCAGAAATCCAAGCCTTAAAACCCAGAACAACAGGACAAGGAGGATTGGTTTATTATTTTTTGGCTAAATCTGGAGATGCCTACTTACTTCCCATGCGGATTGCCGGATTTTCCCAACTGGTGCTAAAAGTTCAAGAGAAAACCCAAATTGATACCAGCAAGGTGAAACCTCTAGCCCAACCTTGGATGTATGCCCTGTTATTTGGCTTTAGTCTGATGCTCCTAGGTGTAGATGCTTGGACTATTTCCACTGCCCTAAACCAAGTTTTGTAAAACTCGGTTTTCCGTTCTAAAAAACTTAGACAA
>DDLS01000026.1 GCA_002340255.1 Cyanobacteria bacterium UBA2566 | reverse complement strand
ATTACCTGTATCAGGAGATCAAAGATACAGTAATATTACTGAATTAGAAAACATTGGTTATACTGTAAGGATTCAGTTGTGGCGAGCGATCGCCATCAGGCAAACGAACAAGCTATTTTTAACTCCTTAAAATCTTTAAATTGAAGGCAGAACTAAGCTAAATTCTGCCCAAGGTGTTAAGACTTTACCTACCCAAATATCCTCTACAATTTCATTAGTACCACGCAGTTTTTCCCTAGCAGCTCGTTTCTCATACGAAAAACGAACAAAATATGTATCTGGACTTAGGTTCCAGAAACTCCATATACCACCAAACCTGTTACGACCCTGAATTCTGAGGGTTTCCTGAGCTAGAAACCGATTTTCTGAGTCTTGAGGTATCTGCTCCTCCAGAAGCCAGTAAAGCTTACCATTGACAACAGAACTCACTCTCTCTCCTGGTTTGAGTAAAATAAAATCACACCCATAAGGAGAACAAGTTGCATTGGAACCATAGTCAAGTTTAATTTTTTCTCCATTTACTTTGATAATTTCTGGCACTAAGTGAAAGAAGACGAAACGGTAAGAATGAGGTGAATTGTTAGCAACACTAATGCCCCATTCCACAGGAGTATAAGCATCCACTTCTTTGGGCGGAATAATCAATACTGGTTCTGATATCCAAGTTTCAAAAAAGATTCCCTCCACTTCAGTCACTTTAGTCAATACAGGTTTCATGGTTTTAATATTCTTCCAATCTCTATCTGTAAACTATCTTGAACTCGATTTATTCTCTTAAGTATAGGATTGAATCAGACTAAACTCTGTCCAAGGTGTTAACACTTTACCAGCCCAAATATCATGAACATTTTTATTTATATTACCCAGTTTTTCCTCGCTTGCCATTTGTGGATATGGAAACCGAACTAGATAAGAGTCAGGACTCAGATCTATAAACATCCATTGATGACCACAGTTGTTAAGACCGTAAAGTACAAGGCTAGAGATAGATCCAAAATGGTTTCTATCCCTTTCATTAGGTATGTTTTTCTCTAAGAAAATCCACAAAAGCTTGCACTGTAGTAAAGAAGTAACACTATCCCCAAAAGAGAGCCAAACAAATTCAGCTCGATAAGGAGAATAATTTGGATTGATACCACCGTTTTTATTAAGTTGCTTTCCATCTGTAGTAACAATTTCTGGCACTAAGTAAAAGAAAATAAAGCGGTAAGGTGATGACGAGAGATTAGTAACTCGAATTCCAAACTCCACAGGAGTATAAGCATCAATTTTTTTCGGGGGTATAGTCAACACTTGTTCTGATACTAAAGTTTCAAAATGGATACCATCAACTTCAGTGACTCTGGTCTCAAAAGGTTTCATTCGTATGGTTGAATTAAAGATTCAATAAACTAGGAACTGGATATGCAATAATGACTGGTTAATCGTTTGGCATAATTGTTGGAAATCAAATACCACCTATTGGGTACAAGGGTTTCAAAATGAATTCCATTAACCTCGATAAAACTGCTTTCATTCATGTTGGCTATACATTATCTGTATCAGGGAATCAAGGCTACAGTAATTTTACTGAATTGGTCACTATATTTGTAATGACTCACCTCTCTCACGACTTCCGATTCCTCAAACCCATAAATTTCCAGACTCCAAAAACACCCAACCCGATTAAACCCCAAACCGAATTGGATTCTGGGACTTTCTGCTTTTTCGTCTCTTCTTCAGTCACTATCGGACGCATCTTAAAACTGCCCACATTTTTATCAAATGCCAGTTGAATCGGAAAATAGGTTTCTTCTGTATCGCCGATGAAATAATCAATATCAGTTACTTTAAACCGGGAAACACCTGAGCCGAGTAAGGAAAGAAAATCGACTCTATCTCCGGGACTAAACTCTCCCAGAATTAGGTCGTCAACCATAACTGTAAACAAATCGTCGTCACCCACGGGAAAATCTAGAATTTCTGTAAATAGAGTGTCATCGGTGGCGACAAATTCAAATCCCTTCTCTATGGGTGGGTCATACCAGCGACAACCGGGAACGTTAGAGAAGATTTGCCAGCCATCAGAGTCAATGCTACTGGGGAATATGGGGTTTTGTTGAGTGCGACCAGGAGGCTCCCAATCGACTCCACCGCCACCGCTACCGCCGACTATGATTCCACCACCGCCACTACCGCCGACTATAATGCCACCACCACCGCTACCGCCGAGTGCAATATTACTCCCATTATTCACGGGGTAAATGTCAGATGGTAAGTCTTGAGGATCTAATAAAGCGACAAAAAGCTCGTAGTTACCTTCATCTTCTCCACGGCGACCGCCCGATGCCACCCCAACAGATAAATTAACAGTACCACTACTAGGAACAGTCCCCCAAATTGCTGAAGCAAAACCATCTCCTTCAGGACTACTATTTTCATCATAAAGCCAAGAACCGTCCTGACTGTCTCCCCTCAGATATGTGTTTGGGTTGCATTGGTTTGAAGGAAGGCTATTGTTAGTCCAAGCCATATATGGTGTTCCTGGAGTTAGTCCATCTACGCTGAAGTCGTCTACTTCTGTACCAGAACTTAGGCTCTCAGAAAAACTTTCTGCAAGTTTAATGGGAGATATCTTGTTTTCCCATCCCCATCTAACACCATTGTAAATTTTTACTTTCTTTGGTGCGATTTCCTCAACAAGGTAAGTTTCTGCATAAAAGAAACTCTCTATATGTGGAAAGTTGTATACTGGAGAATCTCTAAAATAGTCTGATTCGGCAGCTCCTTCAGTATCGTAGTAAGGATTTTGCTGACCAGGAACAATATCGATGAAATCTAAATATCCGGAGGGTGGTACTGTTTTGTATGGTGAAAAGGTAGCGATAACCCTTTGAATCCAGTGAACATTATCACCTTGGGGATCGAAAGAGAATGGTTGGGGGTTATAATTCCATCTAATATGAGCTCCGACACTATTCAATGTGTGACGACCACACCACTCATATCCTAGAGGGTTTGGAGCACACGAGTAATATTCCTGAATATCAAAACTACCTTGTAAGTTTCCCGTTTCCTCAAAGTTCCAGTTGGGAAACTCACTTTCTAGTAAGTTCAGTAATCCTGTGGTTCCCCCTTGTTTGATTTCAATAACCTGTCCTCTCGATAAATACCGCCGGGGGTCCGACTCTGGCCATGCGTCTAATTGAGTATAACCCCATATACCCTTGTCAATATCAACAAAGTAAGGCTTTGTGTATCTGTAGAAGTTTGAGGGAGGAGGAGTAATCGAGAATGCCAAGCTAGACCTAGTTGGCAATATTCCCAGGAGAGTTGTTGTCAGAAAAAGTATGAATGTACTTTGCTTTTGCACTTTTATCGCTCCTATGTTATTTATCAACAAAATAGTGACTACTTTTTTATTGCCTAGAGAATTTTTTCAGTTTCAGACCTAACTAAACTAAAAGTGATTGATGGAGTAAATACCATCCCTACCCAGATGTCTTCCAGTAATTTCGCATTTCTCCCTTCTTTATCTAGTATTTCTACTGTCCTATCTTGATTTTTGTATATAAAATTAATTTGATAGGTTCCTAAAGAAAGCGATCCAAAAACCCAACCACCTCCATCTCCGGCTGGAATGCTCAGGCAAAAAAGCTCTCCCTTCACCCAAAACAGTTGTGCTATCTTGGGAAAAAATGTCAGACTCTCTCCCGGCTTAACTATAGGAAAATCTGATTCTTTTGGTATTATAGTTAAGCTACAACCATAGGCAGCCTCTATTGGTTGACCATCCGTTCCTATCAGTTGTGGAATCAAGCTGGCAAATAAGTTGAACCGAAAACAACTGGAGGTGTTGTTGCTAATACGAATACCAATCTCTACGAGAGTATAGGGGTCTAAGCGCGGATTCCGAACTCTTACGTTTGGTTGCGACCTCGGAACTATTACCCTTGGTTGCGGCACTAGAGTTTCAAAGCGAATCCCATTAACTTCTACCGCACTGTTGTCAGGCCCTACTGGCTCTTGCAAGCTCAGACTTAGGAATTGAGTTGCCAAAGCTGGAGCGATCGCCTCTGTTTTCGTTTCCGGGTTCAAATCTGCTGAGGTGCGATCGCTTGAACTCTTTCTAGTAAACCTCAATTGATAGGTATCTGCTTGCAGATCGTGAAAACACCAACTGTCGTTTAGCTTGAAACTGACTGGTAAGTAACTAAATTGTTTGATAAATTTTAGCTGTAGTTTGTTATTATACCAAAGTAGCCTGACAATTGGAGAAGTTTTTTTGCCCTCTCCAGGTTCGATTAAGCTATCGTCAAGATTTATTATCTTGGGTGGTCGTCTTAACCTAAAAACTAAATTTGAGAGCCAACGAGTCAATGGAAATCTGCCACCGAGCGCTCTCCTCCTAATAGCTTGAATTTTCTCTAGATTCTTCAAAGATTCCTCTATAGCTACTTCTGGCTGTAATATTTGACCCTTTGAGGTTATCAGTTCGGGCATCAGAGCGTCATTTGGATGAAGACGAACGGATTCGAGGGTGTTATTAATTACATAAACAGTAAGCTCGATTTCGATACTGGCATCAGAGGCATTTTTGGGAATTGGCAATGCTATTAATTCTGGCTCCCAAATCCTCATGTTAACCCCCTTTTCTTTAAAAAATAAGTTGTTAAAAAGCTCTAAGATCATAATTTTTCTCTTCTCGAACGTCTAGTTGAATTAAAGATTCAACAAACTAGGAACTGGATCTCCAATAATGACTGGTTGATGGTTTGGCATAATTGTTTGAAAGCAAATACCACCTATTGGATAGATGCTTTTCTAGGTCGGAAAGTTTTTGAATTAGGTTTTTCTTGGGCAGAGTTAATACTCGCTTGGGTACA
>DDLS01000093.1 GCA_002340255.1 Cyanobacteria bacterium UBA2566 | reverse complement strand
ACTGAACCCGCCCCTACTGAACTTGTCCCTACGGAACTCTGCTCCTTTTGGGCTAAAATTTCTAGCAATTTCGCCTGTAGAGGACTCGAGTCTTGGGCTTCATCTTCAAAGACGGCAAAGACTTGATTTTGCCATAACCGTCTTGCGCCCACATCTTCGAGAACTCGTAAGGCTCCGAGAATCATGTCATCATAATCGATTAAAGAGCGCGATCGCAGTTGCTGTTGATAGGTTTCGTAGAGTCCCGCCGCAATGCGTAAAATCGGGTAATGCTCTCCAGACGTTTGACTCTCCTGAATTTGTGCCAGTTCAAATAGATCGGAGGGCAATAAACCAGAGCTTTTAGCTTCGTGGATCGCCGTATAACCTAAGTGGGGTAAAACTTCAGTACGCAGCACGCCTTGACGGCGCAACCGTTCCGTTTCTTCTCCGTCCGACTGGTTGCCCTCCAAGAGTCTTTTGTACAGTCTGGGGTGGCTATTAGCCCAGTGTTCGACACTTTGGCGCAGCAGTTGGTGCGATCGGTTGGGAGAAATCAGTGTGAGTGCATCTAAACTCAAGGTGGACAACTCTGGATGGCGCGTTGCAATTTGTAGGGCTAACCCATGGAGCGTATGCACCACAAAACCCGTGGACGGTAAACCCAGGGTTTGCAGATGGCGGCGAATTTTGCCCTTCAGACTCGCCGCAGCCGAACGAGTAAACGTCACTACCACCAGTTGATGATGAATATGGAGACGATTTTGGGCAATGGCGATCGCCGCTGCACCCGCCATCCCCGTAGACTTCCCCGATCCCGGTACAGCCGAAACCGCCAACTCTCCCCCTTCCCAGTCCGCCATCTGTCTTTGCCCGTCTCGTAACTGGTTGCGGATCGAGTTTAATCCGGTTTGCAAGCGATCGGAAATCGGCTGTTCAGGGGTTGTTCTTGAGAGAAAACTAACCATAAATTTAAATCTTAATCCTCTATTCTCTATCGCCCTTTTCAGCTAGGCTTCATGCACTCAATCTCTGATCTTCATGGGGGAGTGATGTCCAGCTTTGATGAGCTGGAATTTCAATTTCAAACCTAGCGCCTTGACCTAGTTCTGAATAACATTTTAACATCCCTTGATGATGTTCTGTAATAATTTTATAACTAATCGATAGTCCTAAACCAGTGCCTTCACCCACCGGTTTAGTTGTGAAAAACGGATCGAAAATTTTCTTTGCAGTTTCGGCATCTATCCCTGGGCCATTATCCTGAATTTGAATGGATATCCTGTCCGTTTCTTCCTGATATTCAGTATGAATCGTTAAGACTCCATCCTCCAAGTCTGCATTCCCATTTTCTCCTTCCACCCTAGACTCTAAAACATCTATGCCATTAGCTAAAATATTCATAAGGACTTGATTGAGTTCCCCTGGGTAACATTCCACCAAAGGTAAATCACCATATTCTTTGTTAATCTGAATTATTCTTCCTTGATTACTAGCCGATTTTAAACGATGTTGTAAAATCAACAACGTGCTTTCAACACCTTCATGAATATCCGTTTCTTTTAAGTTAGCTTGATCGATTCTCGAAAAATTCTTTAAAGATAAGACAATGTCATGAATTCGATTGGCACCCATCTCCATAGATTCAACTAGCTTAGGCAAATCTTCCTCAATATATTCTAAATCAATCTCCTCTATCTTTTTGGATATATTCATATCATCTGGATAAAAATCTCGATAAGATTGCACTAAATCAAGTAAATCTTGACAATAGGTAATCAAGGGAGAAAGATTACATTGAATAAAACTAATGGGATTGTTGATTTCATGGGCAATTCCAGCCACCATTTGTCCCAGGCTTGACATTTTTTCCGCTTGAATTAGATGAGATTGAGTTTGCTTCAAGTTATGCAAGGTTAATTGCAGCTCTGTGTTTTTTACACGGAGTTCTTCAGTCCTTTCTTCTACCAGTGACTCTAGGTTTTTATTATACATTTCTAATGTGTCCAGAGAAAGCTTAAGAGAATCCGTCATCTCATTAAATGTCTGGGCTAAAATCCCAATTTCATCCCCAGACTCCACTGAAGCTTTGACCTCAAGATTTCCCGATATTACTGAATTGGTCACTTCTGTTAATCTCTGGATAGGATCGGAGATTTTACGCTGCAATATTAGCGTCATAATAAGCCCTAAAATTAGGATCAAGAGGGAACCTATTAGGGTTTGTAATTGAGCAGAATTTAAGTTAGACACACCGGATGTTAATTCGGATCTAAATTGTTGTTTTTGGGTCTCGACAATATAATTTAATATAATCAGCATTTCTTTGGCGATCGGTTCAGCTTTGCTTTGATATATATACAGATCTTCTCGATAGCGATCGCTCTCTATAATTTCAACAGTATTTTCTATAATAACTTCTATTCCAGTAAAACCTTCAATAATATCATTCAAAGATTCTTGTTGACTTTGACTCAATAAATATGACCTAGATTGAAGATTTTCTAGGCTGGCTTTACTCTTCCGATAATGTGCTGTATAATCGAAACGATATTCATCCTGTCGTGTACTAATGTAATTCCTGATATCAGCTACCAATAAGGAAAATAAAATTTTAAAACTAATCGTCTCTTGGAATAACTCAAGATCGGATGAAAATCTTGGATTTTGCTCTTGGCTTATTTGATCAATATTGGCTAAAATATGAATCGCTAATAGTTCTCCTTCTTGTTCCCAAAGACGAAACCCTGGCTCACTCTTGAGGCGATCATCTTTTAAGTCAAAGAGGTAAGGAGGCAACTCTGACCAAATTTCATAAAATCGGCGCAAGTTTTTCAACTGTTCTAGTTGTATCGGCACATTCCACCGTTGAAATAGCTGCTCCATTTCATAAAGATTTTCTTCAAAAGCATGTCGAGATTCCTGATATTGTTGTCGAAATACAGTATCTCCAGTTACCAAATAACCGCGTACATTAGAGAGCATTTTTAGCAAATTACTTTGTGCTTCTGAAGACGATAGAGCGATCGGCATTCGCAATTCCTCAGTGCGATTAATATTCAAAGTGGCTTGGACGCTACTCCAATAATTAACTCCCATAATTAAAAAAGTAACTCCAATCAAACTACCAAAAGCTAAGTTCAGCTTGTTTTTAATGGTAATCTTCCTGTTTTTTGTAATCTTTAGGATATTGGATATTGATGAATTGAAAGATCGGACAATTGAATTCAACATGATCGATTGAAGGGAGGCGAAGATGTATTTTATTACACAGAAACAGCCCCAGGATTCAGGGTTTTCACGGGAAAATAAATGTATAAATAGTTAATTAATTGGGGAAATTCCAGAGATAAAATTAGAATAAGTTAGGTCATTAATTGGATACCATTTATAAATACGAGATTGAAATTGTTTCCCTTGTTGATAGATTCTAGCAAAGTCATCACTTTCTGAGGCATACTCTTCATAGAGTTCTAAGGCCACTTGGTAGGCATTTTCTAAAATGTCTTGGCTGTAGGGACGCAACTCTGTACCACTTAAGACCATTCGTTCTAAGGCTTCTCCATTAGCGGCATCATATCGACTGATGGTTAAGAAATAAGCTTCAAGAGCAGCAGAACGAAAAATTTCTTGGTATGTTTTGGGAAGCTGATCCCATTGCTTTCGATTGACTAAGGCAATCAGTACAGATGAGGGTTCCCACCAACCTGGATAATAATAATAAGGAGCAATGCGGTTGAGTCCAAGTTTTTCATCATCATAGGGCCCAATCCACTCAGCAGCATCTATTGTACCTTGCTCCAATGCTGGAAAAATTTGCTCCCCAGGCAAAACTTGGACTTCACAGCCGAGTCGTTCCAGTATTTTACCGCCCAGGCCAGGAATTCGCATTTTTAGGCCCTTGAGGTCATTAATGGTATTAATCTGGTGACTAAACCATCCTCCCATTTGTAGCCCAGTGTTACCAGCGGGAAACACATTCACTCCAAAATCTTGATAAATTTTTTCCATGGCCTCTAGTCCTCCCCCATAATAAAACCAGGCATTATGCTGTTGAAGACTCATGCCAAAGGGGACACCCGAAAGGAGTCCGAGGGCAGGATTGCGGTCAAAGAGATAGAGAAGATTGCTATGGCCACATTCTACGGTTCCTGCAATTACACCATCGAGAATTTGTAGGGGAGAAATAATTTCATTGGCAGGATAGGGGGTAATCGTGAAGCGGCCTTCGGTCATTTGTTCGACGCGGCGACAAAGGATTTCTGCGGCTCCAAAGATGATATCTAGGGATTTGGGCCAACTGGTGGCCATGCGCCAGCGAATGAGGGGTTGGCTGGGAGTAGGTTCGGGGTTAGGTTGAGGAGGGTTCGGGGATTGACAGGCGGTGATACTATAGGTGCTGGCTGCGCCTAGGGCAATTTTATGGAGTAGGTTTCGACGTTTCATGGTTTAGGTTAATGCCAATTTATGTGTATTGGGGAGATGATGAGTTTGCTATGCAGCAGGGGGTTAAGCAGTTACGCGATCGCCTCCTCGATCCCAATTGGATTTCGTTTAATTATACTGAGGTCTTACCGGATCAGCCGGGGAGTGTTATGGAAGCTTTAAATGAAGCGATGACTCCTCCATTTGGTTCTGGAAATCGGTTGGTTTGGTTGGTGAATACAGGTCTATTTCAGCAGGCATCTGGCAGTCTATTGGCTGAGTTAGAGCGGACTTTACCGGTTCTGTTAACCTCATCAGTGCTATTACTAACGGTAGCCGGAAGACTCGATCAACGGTTGAAAGTGACGAAACTGATGCAAAAGTATGCTGAATTCCGGGAATTTTCTTTAATTCCGCCTTGGAAAACTGATTTACTCTTGCAACGGGTTGAGGAAATGGCAAGTCAACAGGGGGTGAAATTAACCAAACGAGGAGCGGAAGTTTTGAGTCAGTCTGTAGGTAATGATACTCGTCGGTTGGTGAATGAGTTGCAGAAGTTGGTGTTATATCATCCAGATGGTGAGGTTTTGAATGACGAGGATGTGGAGCGGTTGGTGGTCTCCAATACGCAAACGAGTTTAGAATTGGCGCAGGCGATCGCTAAAGGCCAGGTAGACCGGAGTTTAACTTTGATTGAGGGTTTATTGCACAGGAATGAACCGGCTTTAAGGATTGTTGCTACTCTGGTGGGTCAGTTTCGCACGTGGTTATGGGTTAAATTGATGATTGAGAGCGGAGAACGTGACGATCGCCAAATTGCCCAAGCTGCTGAGGTGGCTAATCCTAAACGGGTGTATTTTCTCAAACAACAGGTGCGATCGCTCCCTTGTACCTCATTACAGCAGACTCTACCTCTCTTGCTTTCCCTAGAGTGGGGACTCAAGCAAGGAAGAGCTGAACGGGAAATTCTCCAGACTCACATTATCCAAATCTGTCAGCTATATCGGAAATATTGACGTACAATTGGAAATTATCTCCCATTACCGATTAGCTCTGACCAGGAACCACTGCCAAGCGAGTAGAGCCGACAATCTGAGATAGATATGGAACTTCATCTTCCTAAAAGAATTCAAAAGAGTTGATCGTCTTGTGTCTTTAACGTGCCATCATGAATCATTCATTTAATTTTCAAGTTCAACTGCGCTCTTCTGGTGGATTCTGTTTGGATTGCCCATGGATCGGCCGGACGTTAATTGCGAGTGTATTATCTTTATGTGGATCGTTAGCGGGAGCAAGCACTGCACAAGCTCAATTTAATTCTCCTGTACAAATGGCCAATTTTGTCCAATCGGTTTTGGAGATTGAATTGGCTCGGGAAACGACTCTGCAAAATACTCAAGGATTGGTTCCCATAGGAAATAAACCCATTTTTGATTGTAATTTAGAGGCAGGGACTGTAAGTAATACAACGGGGATTTCTCAAGATATTATTAGTCATTTACAAAGCTTTTGTAGTCAGTCACAAACTGTTTTACAACAGCATAATTTATCTCCAGAAGAGTTTCATAAAATGAGGGTGATGTATGGTCAAAATCCCCAGCAGTATCCTCAAATTACTCAGTCGTTTCAACAATTGTGTCAAAATAACCGATATTCAGAATTACAGATCTGCCGTTAAGAGATTGAAATAGGCGATCTCTGATCGGATCAAGATCGCCTTCCAGAGATTATCTTCGAGGTAAATAAAAAATAGACATAAAACCCAAATTATGGGCAGGGGATACTTAACCTTTGGACAACCCATGGGGAGAATGCTAAAATTAACCCACTTCCGGATATCATCAGAAGTAAGCACCATTTCAGGCTGGAAGACCATCTGAAGTCTCAGAGAGTATCAAGGTGTAGTGCCAATCTACTGTAACCCTATTTCTAGCCTGGGAAGAGATCCGATCAGGGTTGAAATTCAAGATTCTACCTGCGATCGCGGCAGCAAAGGTTAAATTATGTCAGATAATCTGCCCCAAACCCCTTACAAAACCCATAAATCACCCCATAATCATGTTGATTTGCGGGTTCCCACCATTGTGGGCCTGCGACGAGGACTAATCGTTGCTTGGCTGAGAATTCTAGCCTTTCTGTGCTTAGATACAGTGATGATTGCCTTGGCTTGGAAGACGGCTAAGGTTATTGTTGAACGGGTTGATTGGTTAAAGCATGTTCCCTCTTTTCACTTATTAGCCTATACTCCAGAGCAACCTGGATTTTTGTTTCCGATTTTATGGATTACCCTAGGGATGATCGCAACAGGAGGATTATATGGCGATCGCCGCAATCGTCGCCAATTTAGCAATTTACTTAGAAGTATTACCTTCGCTCAAGGCGTTTTAATTGTTATTGCTTTTATCTATCAACCGGGTCTGATTATTTCCCGGTCAATGTTTTTTCTATCCTGGTTATTCGTGATTTTATATGTCGGTATAGGACGGTTAATTGCTGAAGCTACCATTACCAATCTGCGTCGCCATGGTCGAGTCCCTCGGCGCATTTTTCTGATTGGAAATCCCAAAGATACCCTGATTGCTAAAATTGCCTTGAAATTAGATAGCAACAGAGAGTTTGCTATCGCTGGGCAACTGGATCTATCTTTACAGAAAACGACCAATCAGTGGTCTCATGTTCTGGAAGAAATTCAATCTCTTGATGTTGGAGAAGTGTTTTTCTGTTCATGGAATGTAGTGGGTAATATTATGCCCCTTTACTGGAGTTTGAAAAATGCAGGTATTGCGCTAAGAATTGTGCCGATTGGTCTAGAAGTTCCCCATCACAATCCCAAAATTGAAATGATTGGAGGAATGCCCAGTATTCAATTTCAGCCTCCAGGTTTATTGGGCAGTGATTTTTGGTTAAAGCGGGCATTTGATTTAGTCATATCTTCGCTGATTTTACTCTTAGGTAGCCCTCTGTTTATTGCTCTAGCGATCGCTATTAAACTGGACTCCCCTGGCCCAATCTTTTTTAAGCAAACTCGCATGGGTCTTAAAGGGAGACATTTTAAAGTCTGGAAATACCGCACTATGGTGGTTAATGCCGATGATTTGATGAAGGAACTGGAAGCCAAAAATGAAATTAAAGGTGGCGTTTTATTCAAAATGAAAGATGACCCCCGAATCACCAGAGTAGGTAAATTTTTACGGCGCTATAGCTTAGATGAACTACCACAAATTGTTAATGTTTTAATTGGAGAAATGAGTTTGGTAGGCCCCCGTCCTCTCCCCCTGCGTGATATTGAAGGATTTGCCGAACACCACTTTATGCGCCACAACGTTCTACCTGGAATCACTGGACTTTGGCAAGTTTCAGGGCGGTCAGATATCACAAACTTTGAAGATGCCTTTAAGTTGGATATGTCTTATATCAATAATTGGTCGTTAGCTCTTGATTTTGAAATTTTATTGAAAACGGTACAAGTGGTTTTAGGGCGCAGGGGAGCATATTAATTAACCATACCGTAATTCTTGTTCTGGGGGTGTTGTACTCTCTGGATCGAATTTACGCAAGCCCAAAATTTGTAAACTTAATAGCCAAACATAATAGGGATTGAGGAACACATAACGTCTCCAGAGTCGTTTGGGTTCTTGAATAAGGCGATAAAACCATTCTAAACCTACAGCTTGTAAAGAGGGTGGGGCTTGGGGTAAGAGTCCTGCATGGAAATCAAACGCTGCACCTACGGCTAAAAGGGGCATGGAAAGGCTATCACGGTATTCATAAGCCCACACTTCTTGGCGGGGGCATCCTAAACCGACTAAGGTAATGGCAGCTCCACTATCTTTTATGGTTTGGGCAATTGCCTGTTTTTCTTCTGTAGTCGTTTGCCGGAAGCGAGATGGCTGAGAGCCAGCGATTTTGAGCTGAGGATAGCGATCGCACAAATTCCGAGAAAAAGCACCTAAAACTTCTTGCCGCGACCCGTACAGGTAAATGGGTAGCCCCTCCTGAGCGGCTCGCTCGCATACCCTCAAGGTTAAATTCGGACCATATACTCGGTCGGATAATCCCGCTTTATGAACAAAATTCAGCGCCCAACGCACGGGTTGCCCATCAGGACAAATTAAATCCATATGATTGAGCCGGAAGCGGTGGGTGTTATCGAGAACTCCCGTCATCACTCCGTGAACAGCTAGGGCAGACACTGATAGTCCTTGTTTTTCTTTTGCGGCTTGAATAATTCGAGTAACGGCTCCCTCATAATCAATACTATTGATGAGAACGCCCAAAATATTCCACTTTCCGGCATCAATCATTTAGATAGTCTCCTTTTCCCAGCGCTCTTGATTAAACTCGTAAATTTCCCGCAAGATTTGAGGGACATCATACTGGTGTTTCCAATTGGGATAATGGTGGGCAAATTTAGCATTATCACTAATCCACCAAATATGGTCGCCAATGCGGTTGGTTTCAGAATACGTCCAATTTAACGCTTTGCCCGTAATTTCCTGACAAATTTTAATCGCTTCGAGCATGGAACAGTTGCTATAGCGCCCGCCACCGGTATTGTAAACTTCGGCAACCCGTGGCGCGTGGAAGAAGGCATCAAAGGCGTTAATTAAGTCTGCACTATGGATATTATCCCGAACTTGCTTACCCTTATAGCCAAAGACGGTATAGGGTTTGCCAGTAACTGTACATTTCATCAAATATGCTAGAAACCCGTGCAGTTGGGTTCCGGAATGGTTAGGTCCAGTGAGACATCCGCCCCGAAAACAGGCTGTAGGAATCTGAAAATAGCGACCATATTCTTGCACCAACACATCGGCTGCGACTTTAGACGCACCAAATAAACTATGGGTAGTTTGGTCAATGGACATATCTTCCCGAATACCAGTGTGATAGGTATGTTCGGGGTCAATTTCCCATCGGGTTTCTTGTTCGATGAGAGGCAGACGGTTGGGGGTATCGCCGTAGACTTTGTTGGTAGAAGTGAAGATAAAGGGTGCTTGGGGCGCAAAGTCGCGGGTAGCTTGGAGTAAGTTGAGGGTTCCGTTCGCGTTTACGGTAAAGTCCATGTGGGGATCGCGAGCAGCCCAGTCGTGGGAGGGTTGGGCGGCGGTATGGACAATGAGGGCAATATCTTTACTGTAGTCTTGGAAGAGTTTAGCGATCGCCTCTTGGTCGCGAATATCTAAATCTAAATGTTTGTATTGCTTCCCTAAAGAACTCTCTAATCTCTGGCGGTTCCAAGTGGTGGAGGCATCATCTCCAAAGAAGATCCGGCGCATATCATTGTCAATACCGACAATTTCTAGGCCTTTTTCAGCAAAGAACTTGGAGGCTTCAGAGCCAATTAAACCAGCAGAACCTGTAATAATCGCGATACTCATGATTAATTTGAATTCAATAACGGTGATTCTTGTTTAGCAACCCTTCTGTAGAGTTGGGCAAAAAATTGCCCTTTTATCTCCCAATCGTAAACTTCTCGCACCCGTTTTTGTCCAGCTTGTCCTAGTTTTTCTCTGAGTGCGGAGTTTTGGGCCAGTTGTTTCATGGATTCTGATATCCCAGTTACAGCTTGATCCGGATTCAGTGCTGGTACTTTAATTCCGGTTTCCTCCGTTACCTGGGTATTCGGCCCTCCCAGAGCTAAACAGATAATCGGCCGAGCAGCAGCCATGCCTTCCAGACAAGTCCATCCCCCAGAATCATGTAAACTCGGATGCACCAGAACATGGGATTGTCCCAGTTTTTCTAGGCTTTCATCGCGGGGACGTTTGCCCCAAAATTTGATAGCATGTCCTACCTTGAGCTGCTCGGCTAAAGCCTCTAGTTTCTGACGGTCTGGTCCATCTCCCAACAGCCAATATTCGGCATTGGGTAAATTAGCTTGAGCAAATGCACGGACAGATAAATGATACCCTTTCCAGTGCAATAAGCGTCCCAAACTAATAAAGCGAATGGGAGAAGCAGGAGGTTGCCCTAGGGTGCCTAACCGGGCTATTTCTGCTTGGGAGAGACCGGCTTCCGAATAGAGTTGAATCTGGGAAGCGGGCATGTTTTTAACTCGTTGGGCCGTATCTTCCGTAGTGACGAGGGCGATCGCACTCCGTTTCGCTGTCAGCCGGGTAAATGGGTCTCTTTCCCCGATTTTTTGGGCGATATCCCGCGCCGTTTCATATAATTTGGCTTTCAAGCTAAAATCGCGCCAAAACGGTTTAGGAGCCGCTTCTCCTCCGCCTATGGGCCCCCAAATAAAGGGAACGGGTAATAGACAGACCAAACTCGGCGACCAAAACTTAACATAAGTGACATGACGCACCACATCCAACTGCACTTCTTCATGCAAGCGGCGAGCTTCTTGATAAGCTAAAATCTGCCAGAGATAATAATGCAGTTGCAATCCTCCTTGTCTGCCCTTAAAATTTTCCTGCCAATCGAACGGTTCCACATAACGAAACTGCAAGTTAGGAATGGGATTGCGCTCTAATTCAGCTTCAATCGAGGCTTGACAAAATTTTCGGGTAATCACCCAGACGCGATCGTGTTTTGCCGACTCAACTGCCGCATTCCAACCGACTCCTTCTTCAGAACCTTGTCCCGGTTCGCAGGCAAATGCTGATAAGAGAATTTTCATAGCTTTATCTCTAAGTTTTATTTTGTTTTTCTAGTACCTTCTCTACTTGACTCGCTAAAAACAATCCCGCTTTTTCCGCATTATGTTCTGCCATCAATTTCTGAGATGTTTGTCCCATTTTCTCCATCAATTCTGGATCGTCAATTAACCGCATCATAACTTGAGCAAATTTTTCCGGTTCATAGGGATCGATCACATAACCATTTTCCCCTTCTATAACCATCTCCGACGAACCCGCCCATTTTGAGGCAATAATTGCTTTGCCAAACGCCATTGCCTCTAGTAAAACAACACCCCAAATATCTTCTAGGGTGGGAAAAATAAAAACATCTGCCGCTCGAAAATAGGGGCCGAGTTCACCATATTTCAACCAGCCAGTCCAAGTAACTTGTTCTTGCAAGTGATTCTCGTTGACAAAGGATTCTAATTCCTCTCGCTGTTCCCCATCCCCCACTAAGACTAAGCTATAGTTAGAGTAACCTTTTTTCTGCAAAATATGACAAGCTTCTAATAGTTTTTTAACCCCTTTACGGGGTACAAGTAGACCTACACATAAGAAAACCGGTCTTTTGAGTTCTACCGATGCGGGTTCAATTGTAGCTTGTTGTTCTAAGAGCGTTTGAGTATCTGGAACCAAGTAGGGACGATTCATGATTTTTTCTAGAGGGACTCCTACAAATTCAACTAAATAGTCTTTTCCGTAACGAGAATTAGCAATGACGCGATCGACAAACTGAATCATCCACCTGCGAATTTTGAGTCGTAACGGATCGTCGCGAAAGTCTACATTAGATGAGCTACCATCATGGATGAGAATTAATTTCCATTGTCCAATGGGTTTTAAGAGGATAGCTAATAGAGTCCAAATCGAAAAGCTACTGGCCAAGACTACATTGGGTTTGAATTTGAGTAAGGGAAAGACGACTGTAGGAGAAACAATGATTATCCCTCGGTTATAACCTGATTCAATGGTTTGAGTTTCCTGAAATCGATACTTGCCGATGACTGTAATGACGTTTGCACCAGGTGCTTCTGGGTCAAATCCGGGCCAAGTTTGACCGGTATAAAATTTGGTGTGGGGATAAATTTTAGTAAAGTGACTTAATACAGGTTGCCAATAAGCTCCTCTCCTAACTGCGGGAACTAGCCATGCAATCCGAGTATTCTCCATTCTGAAGACGCTCCATTGAGTTTATATTAATTTTTAGTGCTATTTAATAATTTCGTAATTTTCTTTCCCAGCAGCCTAATTTCGCCTAAACAGAACTGACCAAAATAGTTTTCGATAGGGAAGAATCCAAAAAATGGGCCAGAAAATTCCTCCATGCCGTTGCATCAGAAGTTTCCACTCTTCCCACGGTTGTAGAGTAACACTTTCTAGGGCTAAACCTTTGGGTTTCTCAATATTTTTTAATGCTTTCTGGAGAACCGGAGTGTTTTCTGGATTGGGTTTAGGATTTCTGGAGCAAGTGCCTAAATACCCTGATGTAATCCAAATGCTACAGCCTTTTTGTTTGGCTCGTAAACTGTAGTCCCAATCTCCGGCATAATGAGTTAATGCTGGATCTAGATTTCCCACAATACTCGTAACGTCTTGAGGGATGAGGGCAATGTTACCACAGATAAGATCGCAGGCTTGGGGGGTATCAGTTGGGAACACGGGATCGCATTTAAAGGGAGGATACCACCATCCGAGTTGCTGATAACCTCCATATGTCCATTCTTGAGTGTCTGGATCTTGGGTCGATCCGGCAATAATAGAGCGAGGTTGTCCGCGATCGCTCAGTTGCTGATGGGTTTCTAAAAGGGTGTTAAGTGTATGGGGGTATAGGATGGTGTCATCATTGAGCCAGAGGTAATAATCATGACCGACTTCCAGGGCGGCTGTAAAGGCTTTGCGCATTCCTCCGTTCCAAAATAGGTTACCATTGCCTTGGAGGATCTTGACTTGAGGATAGGTTTTGGCGATCGCCTCTGAGGTTCCATCCGTACTGCCATCATCGACTAAGTAGACGACAAAAGAAAAATCAGAGGATAACTCTTGGCTAAAAAGAGAGTCTAAACTCTTTAAGGTTTTGTCTTTCCGATTGTGGCAAGTCAGTAAGACAGCAATTGTTTTACAATTCATAACATTTTTATCAATAGCTTGCCAGGTCACATCTATCAGCACTATTATAAGGGCAGCCTACTCACTTCTGTATAGAAAATTCATATTCTTTCTTGGGATCACAATTATAGACTATTATAGAGTAAACTAAGTTCTTTTTCATTTTTCGGAATAGTTAATCAAAACAGGAGTCAATCATCATGATCGGTCGAGCAATACAGCTAGTGAAAACCCTGATTACCGATCCCAGTTCTTATCAAGATTTATCGAAACGAATTAGGGATGAAAAACTAATCCAGAAGTTCATTAGCGATCCGGATTTCCCCTTTTTCGTTAGTTTTCCCAGAACAGGTAGCCATTGGATGCGCTTAATGATGGAATTGTATTTTGAGCGTCCATCTCTCGTCCGGGCATTTTATTTTAAAGATAGCCAAGATTTTATGACGTATCATACCCATGATATCGATCTAGATGTCTATCGTAAAAATGTCATCTATCTATACCGAGACCCGGTTCCTACGATTTACTCCCAGTTGAACTTTTACCAAGAAAACACAGAAGATAAAGATAAAATAGAATATTGGTCTAATCTTTATGGCAAGCATTTGAGTAAATGGTTGATTGATGAGACGGTTAGTGAAAAGAAAACGATTCTTCGCTATGAAAGATTAAAAACAAATATTGAAGATGAATTCTCTAAAGTTACCAATCATTTTGGACAATCTTTAGACAAAGAGCAATTGAATAATATTAAGGATCGGGTCTCCAAAGAAGAAGTCAAGAAAAAAACATACCACGATCCGCGAGTCATTGCTCGTAAGAATGATTATGAATTGTCGCGAGAAGAATTTACTCGTCTCCACTCTGATTGGGTTTATGAGTGTGTCTTAAAACAGAACTCTGGATTAGCTCAATGTTTAGAAATTTGATTGGGTAAGATGAGGCTAATCCTTCAACTCTCATAACATTTAGATCGGAGGAATACTGTCGATGATAGATAATTTCGGGATTATTATTGCTTGTTGCGATCAAGATTATTTTTTGGTGAAAGGCTGTTGTGCCTCGATTCGATATTTTCTCGGTGATATTCCCATCTGTTTGATTGTAGATGGTAATTTATCGGTTAAGTCTTTGCAAAACCACTATGGCGTTCGCGTTATTACTCAACAAACGGTTAAAGAGGATATCCTGAGAAAACGGAGTTTTGGTTGGGGTATCACGAAAATGGTTTCGTTTTGGGAAAGCCCTTGGGAACGATTTCTTTTTGTCGATGCCGATACGATAGTTTGGGGAAACATTCTCAAATATGCTAATTTTGATGATTTCGATATGATTGTGGATAAGCCCCTAGAAATCAATTCAGATGCGGCGATTGAAAAATATTTCTTTCATGTCAGTAACTTAGAAAAGCATTTCCCAGATTTCGATTGGCAAAAACATCGTGCAGATTATTTTTGTACGGGTACTTTTTTTGCTAAACGCAATGCTTTCTCTTTGCAAGAGTATATCGATATGTTGGATTTTGTGGAAGCGAATCCTGATGTGTTTTCCTTTGGCGGTGAGATGAGTTTTCTGAATTTAATGATTTTCCGTGCTGCGGATCGGGGGAAAATCCGTGTTGGACAGGAAAATATGCAAGTTATTGCTCCAGACTGGGATCTACAAGATTTGAAAAAACGATTTTGCATTACAGAAAACGGGCCTAGGGTTCAGAATGAAGATGGATTTGTGATTCACTGGGCGGGGCCTAAACCTTTATTATCGACTGAAAAGACTTATGCCGATCCTATGACGTTCTTCCGTCGTCAGTTTGCTGCTATGGATCGGGGTTATTCAGGTAAGAGAGCTGATTTTTGGTTGTCTTTGGAAGATTACTACAGTACGGCAATAAAATATAAGAATAAGATGAGGAAAAAATTGAAAAATTTGGCCTCATCATTTTGATCTTTGAAGTAATTTAGGGTATTGGTGAAAAGTTTAGTTCAGGGTCTACTATCGAGTTTGAAGCCTTACTTACGATGGTTTATTGTCGGGGCAGCACTATTTTTCTTGGCTCAGGCTTTTAAGGATCATTGGCAGGAGGTGTTGACGATCCGTATCAGTGGGTGGGGATGGATAAGTTTGGCGATCGCCCTTCTGATAACGATCGCCGCTCATATTTGGTCGGGCTGGATCTGGGGATGGATTTTAGCCGAGTTTAACCAACGAGTTAAAGCGCTTTGGAGTATTCAAACCTACTTAATTACTAATATTGGTAAATATTTGCCGGGTAATGTCTGGCATTTCTATGGTCGCATTCGAGCCGCTCAAAGTATTGATGTTCCGCAGGTGATCGCCATCCTCAGCACCCTAATGGAACCCCTACTGATGGCAGCATCCGCTTTGATTCTAGCCGCAGGTACGAGTCTCCAAACTCGAGGACTACTGCAAGGGGTAACTTTAGTTATCGTCTTGATAGGCGTTCATCCTCGGATATTGAATCCTATGCTGACTTTTCTTTCTAAAAAGAAAGCTAAAGGAGGCCTGGCAGCTCAGGATCAAACCTCAGCGCAGTTAAAACGTTATCCCTTAAAACCCTTATTGGGTGAAATGGGATTTCTATTGATTCGAGGCCTAGGGTTTTTATTTGCCCTGGCAGCCCTATCAACCATAGAAATGGCTCAAGTGCCCCAACTCTTAAGTGCGTTTAGTTGTGCCTGGTTGCTCGGTTTAGTGATTCCTGGCGCACCCGGAGGTCTGGGCGTTTTTGAAGCCACAGCGATCGCCCTCTTGGATGGAGTCTATCCATCAGCGATTATCCTTAGTGGAGTCGCTTTATATCGGGTAATTAGTGTATTATCCGAGGCGATCGGCGCTCTACTCGCCTGGCTTTATCAAGCCTTCAATTCTGGTGACTTTCTCAAAGTCGATTGAATGAAGCACTTGAGGCGATCGCTATTAAGATCATTTTAGTGCTATTGTCCTTAAACTGTCCTAAGATCGCTGAATCGATGAATGCCTGCCAATCTACTGAACTCCTTGATGTCCCTAAACCAGATATTTCCATAGTTGTTCCAATTTATAACGAAGTCGAAAGTTTACCTTTACTGGTAGAGGCGATCGCCAAAAGTCTGATCTCCACCCAACATACCTACGAACTAATCTGTGTTGACGATGGTTCAACCGATGGTTCCACAGAACTCTTAACTGAATTGGCCCAAAATACTCCCCATCTCAAAGGCCTAATCTTACGTCGCAATTATGGCCAAACCCCAGCTATGGCTGCTGGTTTCAAATATGCCCAAGGCAATATTGTCATTACCCTTGATGCTGACCTGCAAAATGACCCTGCTGATATTCCCTTACTCTTGGAAACCCTTGAACAGGGCTACGATCTGGTCAGTGGTTGGCGCAAAAATCGCCAAGATCATGCCATCACGCGGCTTCTCCCCTCAAAAATTGCCAATTGGATCATTGGCACAGTCACCGGAGTAAAGCTCCATGACTATGGCTGTTCCCTCAAAGCCTATCGTGCTGAACTGGTGGCTGATATGAACCTCTATGGGGAACTGCACCGCTTTTTACCCGCTCTAGCCTTTATTGAAGGAGCCAGAATTACTGAAATCCCAGTGCATCATTATTCTCGGCAGTATGGCAAAAGTAAATATGGCCTGGGCCGCACCTTCCGAGTCTTGATGGATTTGCTCACAGTTTGGTTTATGAAGAAATTCCTCACCCGGCCCATGCATATTTTTGGCTCTATGGGCTTGCTGTCCATGCTTCTGGGGTTTGGGTTGGGCATCTACCTCACGATTCTGAAGTTGGGTTTTGGTGCAGATATTGGTAATCGTCCTCTGCTGATTCTAGGAGTAGTCCTCCTACTGACTGGGATACAGCTCTTCTGTTTTGGACTCCTGGGAGAATTACTGATGCGAGTCTACCATGAATCTCAAGACCGCCCCATCTATAGAGTGCGGGCGATTGTTGGCCAATCCTAACTTCTGGCTATCTAGGTCAACAGAAGAAGACTCTTAGCAGTTTTGATACCACAGGAGCTTTACCCTATCTTCATAAAGTTAGCTCCGGGAATCTCCTGAAATATTACCTCCGTATTTTCTCCGCTTCGCCGAATATTCAAGAAATAATTTAGTAGATTTTCCAATGTCAAAACCTCTGCCAAGCCGTAGATTGGGGATATAGACAAAATCGTTCTAGGACAAGAGAGCAGACATGAACAGCACAGTTAAGGCGATCGCCCTCGGAGCAGCAACCACAGTTGCAGGACTATTTTCCTTCACCACGTCCGCTTCCGCATTCACCTTCACCAGCCCAGCCCCCGAAATCCATAGTGACACTGAAGGCTTTTACAAGCAATTTGAAGGATTCTTCCAAAACGAAAGAGTTAAACTAGAAGGAGCAGATCTCCACGAATTCAATCCCAGTGACCTGTTCTTGAAGTATGACCATGAAGTAACAGTACACTTCATCAACGAAGGTGCACAATTCAGAAACCAACTATCCTATGAATCTACTGGTACCACTAATCGTGACGGATTAGTCTTCAACGACATTTCCTCAGCCGAAGCAGTAGGGAACTGGGGTGGTGATGCTTTAGACTTAGGAGATTGGGTCAGCTTAGGCACTATTACTGCTGGAAGTAACCTAGACTTTGCCCTTAGAGCTGATGGATATTGCCGGGATAACCAAGAAACCTGTAATTATCTTGGTTACGATGCGACTTACTACACCGATAATAGCTTGAATCCTACAAGTAGTGCTACTGGAGAAGGTCTACAACAGGTTGTTTCCTATGTCCTAGACCAACGCTACATCATCATGGGATGGGAAGATATTAATGGCAACTGGGCTGACAATGACTTCAACGATGTCTTGTTTGTTGTTGATATCGGTGAAGGTAACGCTAGAAACCTTGTCGATGTTCCTGAACCCTCTTCTGTCCTCGGATTATTAGCACTTGGTGCCGTAGCTGGATTGGTTAACCGCCGCCGCAATGCATAGGCTATAGAGCTGATAACTGAATCTAAGTCAAAAACAGTTCCGATGAGTCATTTCATCGGGACTGTTTTTTAAGATACTTATCTTAGCTCATGGCTCTCAGAAACCAAGCCCATCCTTTGGGAAGCGTAGCCCCTCTTAAGATAACTGCTCTTAGAACTGCCTCCTTTTTTAAGGTGATTGGTAACCACACCTAATACAGTGGCTCCAGAAATCCCCAGTTCATCCACTGCTTGATTAACCATCAAGCGATCGGTTTTTTCTAAACCAACCACCAAAACTAATCCATCAGCATGAGCTGCAACAATATGGGCATCCGCTAAGCCCACTAAGGGAGGAGTGTCATAGATCACTAAATCAAAAAATCCTTGAAACTGCCCCATTAAATACTGCATCTTTTGAGAAGAAAGCAACTTAATGGGATCGGGCGTAAACTGCCCTGCACTCAAGAAAAATAAATTCTCTTCTAAAGTAGACTGTTGAATCACTTCATTCAAGCTCAAATAGTCAGTGACACCATCACTCAGCCCTCGCTGGTTATTTAAGCCAAGATACACATGGAGCTGAGGATGGCGCAAATCTGCATCTACCAGCAAGACTCGTTTGCCAATAGCTGCTGCCGTTTGAGCTAACTGTAGAGCGATCGTCGATTTTCCTTCTCCTACCGTAGCAGAACTAATCACTAATGAATGAATGGGGCGTTTCTTTGAATTTAATAAATTAATATTAGTATACAAAGACCGGAAAGCCTCTAAAAAAGATGCACTATACTCTGGTTGTACCCATTCAGTAAACCCATCTAAATCTTGGGCTTTATTTAAAATCTTAATTCTTTTTTTACCCGACTTGTTAAGTGACTTAACAAATGGAATTGAACTTAACAGAGGTAATTTCGTACTATTCTTAACCTCATCCGGACTATGGAATACAGTATGCAGCACCTCAATCAAAAAGCCAACAGCAACCCCCATTAATGAACTTAATACCACCGCTAAAGCTAACTCTCTCTTAGTTTTTGTCTCAGTCACTGAACGGGGTTGTCCACCCGCATTAAGATCGATAGCTGGAGGATGAATGATTTCCCAAGGAGCTTGCTGCTCCGCTGCATCAATTTCCAAAGCTTTACGCTTAGAAAGAAATTCTTTCAGAACTTCAGTTGCAATTTCTAGTTCCCGCTCGATATCATTATAACGTCGCGTATTCAAAGCAAAATCTTTTATTTTTTGATTCAAATTGTGTTCCGATAATAAAAGCTCTGCCTGTTGAGCTTCTAGCTTTTGAATATCTATTTCTATTTTTGGCAAAACCCTCTCTTCAACAATTTTTCTCGCTTCATTCAACAACTCTTGTTGCTGACTTTTGAGGATTTGTACCGGGGCACTATCATCACGAAAGTGAGACAATGCCTCCGCTAAATTAGCATCATTTTCTGCAATTCTTAGGAGAAGTCTTTCATTAACTTTTGTATCTTGAGCTAAAACAGATATAGGGTTCCCTGCTATCAACTGTTGTTGACTAGCATTATATAGAGCATAAGCTTGAGCAAGTTGTGTATCAACTTGAATTCGTTGCTCTTCAATGTTAATAGCTAAAATTTCTAAAGTATTAGCATTTTTTGAAGGATTAATAAAATTAGAGTCTCCACGCACTTGCTGCATAACATCTTGTAAGTTATCTACTCGTTGTTGAAGACTGGGAATCTGTTCATCAATAAACGTCAGAGAATTTTGTAAACTATTCAAACGCTGCTGAAGGCTATAATGAACAAAAGACTGAGAAATTTGCTCAAGAATATATTGAATTTTATCAATGTCTTTATCTTGATAAGAAACAACAATGATCTTTGTTCCTTGTTGTTTTCCATCAACCAAGTATTTACTTTGCTCAAGTTTCAGCTTACTGATGAGTTGATAATAATTGGTTTCTGGATATCTAGTCTTTATTTTTTCAACTATAGGTTCCATCAGTAAAGGACTCCGCAGCACCCTTAACTGAGTTTCATAATCTAAAAAATGACTCTGAACACTAGCTCTTTGAACATCTGGATTACTACCTTGTGCTAAGATAAACTGCCTGGCTAAAACTTCTTGAGCTGTTGGTGGTTCTACCAATAACCGAAACGACCCTTGATATTCAAGTGTGATGTTACGAGATTTAGAGACAATCATACCACCCGCCAAGACAGATAAAGCAAAGGCTACTCCTGCCATCGCTAAAACTCGACGACGCAAAACGGCAAATAACCAGGTAGCATCAAACTCTTCCTCATTAACATCCTGGCTTTGGTCTAAACCAGCCTTTAAAGCACCTTCGATAGATTGACCATTTTGCTTAGTAGAAGAATGATAAAATTGCTGCTCAATATCCATGACATCACCTAGTTATAGTTTAAGCAGATAGATTAGAAATTATCAAAAATCAATAATTTAGCTAATTTTCTGGATTGATTATGTTAAACAAGTTATCTAACAGCCCCAGAAAGTTCAAAACTGATGAAGCCTGTGTAATAGGTCTCACTAACAACTCTACACCATCTGAAATCTGGGTTAGTAAATTCCGATCCACTACTATGATATCGTTATTTCTCAGTTGAGGGTTAGTTTCTTCATTCAGCCCTTGACTTAAATCAACTGATATAGAACGACTCGATACCGTTCCATTGAGATTGAGCCGAATAAGCTTAATAGAACCTCGTCTTACTCTAACATTGTCATATCCAAAACTACCGGATGCTAATAAGGCCTGATTTAAGGTAGTCTGTGGAGGAACTTCAATACGACTTGCCCTTTCGCCCCTGACTTCTCCAACAACATAAACTTGAATCGTGTCAGGTGCAAAATTAACATCAGCTAATTCGATCAACTCTGGTGAGCTTACTTCAGTAGCAGTAGGTATAATTACTGTATCCCCATCTTGTAAGATAGTATCTTGCTTCAAATCTCCTTCATCCAAAAGTGCCCAAAGATTGACGGTAATGTATCGCTCAGTTCCTGAACGGGTCAAGCGACGAATTTTAATTTCACGGATATTCGCTTTAGGCTTAATACCCCCTGCTAACTGAATCGCTCGCGTTACCGTTGGCAAACCTAATGTTCTAAGTGCGGTAGTTGTATTTCCTCCGACCAAAACATAGGGACCTGGACGATTCACTTCCCCAATCACAGCAACACTACGGGGTACATCTGTTTCTGGGGAAAAGCTGGTTAAAGCTAGAGATCTCGCTTCAATCAAATCAATTTCTGTAAGAGTTGGTATGATAATTGTATCTCCATCTTGTAAAATTATGTCTTGATTCAGTTTACCCTTATGTAAAAAATCCCATAAATTTAATCTTATCTTTTCAATTTCTCCAGATCTATGAGACCGATGAACTTCGATGTCCTGTAAATTCGCTGCTTGAGTTATACCTTCAGCAAGTTTAATGGCTTGAGTCACTGTAGGATATTGAGCAGAAGGGTTTGCTCCCACTCCAGGTGTTAAACGAATTGTATAAGTCCCTGGACGATTTACTTCTCCAATAACGCCAACATTAATCGGACGAGGAAACGCCACTCTCACAGAAATCACAGGATTCTTCATAACTACACGATACTGTGCTGTAATTTCATTAATTGCTTCTGGAATTGTCAAACCTGCAATAACCATCCTACCAATCAAAGGGAGGCTAATAGAACCATCCGAAAGGACATCATATCGTCCACTAAACTCAGGAACCCCTAAAATATCTATATTGATAGTATCTCCAGCTCCTAAATAATACTCTCTTGCTGTTGCCCTCGACAGAGATAAAGAGTTTACACGAGGGGGATTTTGTAAACCATCAATCTGGAACTGTGCTAAAGCTAACTCTATATCAAAAAACAATACAAATAAAACATAGCCCCAAAACATTAAATATGGAAAATTAGAGAGATAAATGAACATGGTAACTCCAGGGATATTTTTTCAAGAAAACTTACTGACATTAAAACTTGACCAGATAATTACTTAGTCTAATTACATGACTTCTAAACTAGGTTATAATATAAAAACTACAATATGCAAGAAAAAACCTAAAATTAGTAATATTTATTGTCTTGTGGTGTAAAACCAATCAAATTAAAGTGAAATTATGGCAAGAATGATTCGAGAGCTATTACTGGGAAATCCCATCCTTTTGCTGCTTTTAGGTCTCTTGGGATTTGTCTCCACTTTATTGTTTTTCCATTTGTCATCCAAAAGCCAAAAAATAGGAAGTTTTTTAAATCATTCTTTTGCATATATTTTTATTATTTTAAGTCCAGTCTTAATTCAACCACCTTTAAATTATTTGCATCCAATAAATATTGCCAGACAACCTTCTAAGCAAATATTAAATCTTCTTCCTTTATTTTTTTATCCACTTGTTTTTACTGTTTTATGGAGTAAGTTGCATTTTTTTCTTAAAAATCTAATCCAACTATCATCAATCATTTTAAAGAAAAACCCCGGATTTTTATTCTATATATTCCTCCCTCTTCTATCGAGTGCCTGGTCTTTAGCACCTCGTCCTACACTTGAATTTGGATTTGCAATATCAATTACAACTTTTTTGAGTCTTTATATTGCCAGTCAATATAATTGGATTGAATTGTCAAAAATCCTAAGATTTAGCTATCTCTTTATTGGTCTATTTAGCTATATAAAACAACCTCCAGGTTCAGGAGACTGGACTGGAATTACATTATCAAAAAACGCTTTAGGAGGAATTTTAAGTATCTGTACTGCTCTATGGTTTTTGGAGTATTCTCAAGGAAATAAAGAAGCCAAAAGCCGTTATCTAGCGTTGTTATTTACAGGGATTTCTTTTTTTTTGGTGAGGACTGGAAGATCGGCGGGGGCTTTAATTTCAACGATCATTATTATCGCAATTTTACTCAGTCTGAACTTTGTCAAAAAACTCAATTTTAGATGGGCGCTTACTTGTATTGTAGTGATGATGGCACTCAATATTTGTGTTGGACTCATAGTGATAGAAAACTTAGAGGCTATTTTTACATCTCTTGAAAAAGATATGACTCTAACTGGGCGTACAATTATTTGGCCTCTCATTCTTGAGGAGATTTACAAAAGTCCTTTATTAGGTTACGGATTTGGTGGATTTTGGCAGAATTGGAGAGGAGATGATAGTCCCGGTTATGCTATAATGACAGAAAATGGTTGGTCTCCTCCTAATGCTCATAATGGTTTTATTGATATATTTTTAGCTTTTGGTATTATTGGATTAACCCTATTTGTCCTTTCATTTATTAATAATTTACTGAACGCTGTATATTATCTCATTCAAGAAAAGCTGCAATTGTCTGGAGTCCCTATTATTTTCATTATGTATATTATTTTGAATAATATTACGGAAAGCACTCTGGCAGGCAATAATCATGTTTGGTCTGTTTATGTCATGATGACTGTAAGACTATGTATAGATACTCTAGATAAAAACAAGGAAAAACTTAATAATTAAAACGATTAGATTTTGAATATGTTTAAAAAAATAGGGGATTTTTACAAGAGTAGAAACTTGGGTATGCGCCAAGTTTTGAGTAATATTTCATGGCTGTTTTTTGATAAAATCTTACAAATGGGATTGGGTCTGGTTGTGGGGGTTTGGGTTGCTCGTTATCTTGGGCCAACTCAATTTGGCCTGCTCAGTTATGCTATTGCTTTTGTTTCTTTATTTAACCCTCTGATTAGTTTAGGACTCGACGGAATTGTCGTTCGAGATTTGTCACGAAATCCAGAACAAAAATATGAAATCATTGGCACCAGTTTTACCCTGAAATTATTGACAGGTTTTCTGGTTATTTTGCTGGCAATATATCTTACATTTGTTGTCAATTCAGATGATATAGTTAGTAGATTACTAATTACTATTTTATCTATTGGTAGTGTATTTAAATCATCTCAAGTAATTGAGTTTTGGTTTCAATCCCAAGTGCAAGCCAAATATATTGTTA
Source organism: Cyanobacteria bacterium UBA2566 (assembly GCA_002340255.1). Lineage (GTDB taxonomy): Bacteria > Cyanobacteriota > Cyanobacteriia > Cyanobacteriales > Desertifilaceae > Roseofilum. The sequence goes on along the minus strand of DDLS01000093.1, from coordinate 22,189 downwards.
TAGCTAAAAGAATTGTTTATTTGGGGATTTCTTTAGCAAAGGTTTTATTGATTCAAGCTCAAGCTACAGTAATTGCTTTTGCAATAGTAAGTGTAGCAGAAGTTGTTTTTAGCTCCATCGCATTAATGATAATTTATCAAATAAAAGGAAATAAAATAAACTTATGGAAAATAAATTTAAACCGGGCTAAACTCCTAATTAGAGATAGCTGGCCAATATTTTTTGCTGGAATAACTGTATATATATATTCTAAAATCGATCAAGTTATGCTGGGATCTTTACTAGAAGACACTTCAGAACTTGGATTTTATTCCGTAGCAGTTAAACTATCTGAAATGTTTGATTTTCTACCCATGACAATTAATAGTTCTGTGTTGCCAAAATTAACCTCTCTGAGAAGGCAAGATCCTGAAGAATATCTTAAAAAATATCAAAGTTATTTCGATTTGATGCTATGTTTATGGTTGATGGTTGCCATTCCAACGTCTCTGTTATCTCCATGGATTATTAATTGGTTATATGGCGAATCTTATGCTTCTAGTATTCCAATTTTATCTATCTATGTCTGGGCACAATTTGGCAGTAACTTTGGTGTAGCAAGAAGTTCTTATTTGCTAATAGAAAATAAACAAAAATATTCCCTATACTTTAGTCTATCAGGTGCATTGATTAATATAGTTCTGAATTTTTATTTGATTCCAAGAATGGGAGCTATAGGTGCAACAATTGCCACCCTAGCTACTTACTTTTTTGTGACTATATTAATCAACTTTTTAATTAAAGATCTATCTCAAATCAAAATTTTTATTTTAAATGTATTGAATCCTATTGGTATAATAAATAGATTTAAGGAGTTACTGAAGTGATACAGATTAAACCTTATATCGATCATGAGCTAATTTCACCTTATAGTGGAGAGCGATTAACTCCAAAAGAGATTTTATGGCAAGGGACTCATGTGTGTGTTAAAGGCTATTGTTCACATAAGAATAGAGAAATTGTTGAAGAGTTGAAAGTTGGTCATGCACAGACAAATCCTTATACAATTGATATTTTAGATGGTAGAATTTGGGGAAATGAAGCTGCCAAGAGTTTTCTGGGAATACCTTTGCTTTACTCTTTGCAAAATCCTAATCCTAGTTCAATTGAAATCAAGAAAGAGGTTTTCAATTCTTGTAGAAAAGTCATTATTTTAAATTGTATTGATTTTTTGTATGGTCATGGTTTATTGAAACTTCTAAATGCTCAAAGGCATTTAGAAGAGTGTACAGATCTTGGGTTGGTGGTTATTGTTCCTAAGTATCTTCGATGGATGGTTCCCGAAGGAGTTGCGGAAATTTGGACGGTTAATATATCCCTGAACAATGGACAATGTTATTATCCAAAATTCCATGATTTTGTACAACACGAATGCGAAAGATTTGATGAGATCTATATCAGTAAAGCGCATTCTCATCCCAGCCAGTTTGATATAGAAAAGTTCACCAAAATAGATACGTATGATTGGTCGGATGAGAAAATTAGAATTACTTTTGTTTGGCGTGAAGATAGACCATGGGTTAGTGAATTTCTGTATGTGGTTAGTCGAAAATTTAAGGTTATACCTTGGTTAGTAAGGATTCAAAATTGGAAAGTCTGTAGGTTATTATGGTTAATCAAAAAAGCTATTCCTGAGGCTCAAGTGACTATCGCTGGATTGGGAAAAAAAACTAAATTTCCTCAATGGATTGAAGATTTAAGAGTCGAGAAGTATACTGAGGAAACTGAGAGAAAAGTTTGTAAAGTGTATGCGGATAGTCGTTTAGTGATTGGTATACATGGCTCGAATATGCTCCTTCCATCTGGTCATGCGGGAATGACTCTTGATTTAATGCATAAGTCAAGATGGAATAACTTTGCTCAGGATATTCTTTATCAGGAAAAAGATCCGCGACTAGCTGCTTTTAGATACCGTTATATTCCGTTCAATACTAACCTGATAGATATAGCAAGTATTGCTGTGAGTATGATTGAAAAGTTTGCTAAATTTAAAACAGCAATGAAAAATTGACGTTGGGGAATAGTTAGATATGGATTTAGCACCAATTGCCTTCTTCGCTTATAAACGACCAGAGCATACCTTGAAAGCTCTTTCTTCTTTATCTAAGTGTGATTTGGCTAAGGATAGTAAGCTTTATGTGTTTTGTGATGGTGCTAAGTGTGCTGAAGATATGGAAAGCGTATTGAAAGTTAGAGCAGTTGCCAAGAGCCAACCTTGGTGTGGTGAGGTGGAAATAATTGAACAAGAGAATAATATGGGGTTAGCTCGTTCAATTATTTCTGGAGTGACGAATCTTTGTCAAGAGTCTGGTAAGGTTATTGTTTTAGAAGATGATTTGTTGCTCCATCCTTGCTTTTTAGAATATATGAATACAGGATTAAGTCTTTACAAACATGAGAAGCAAGTTATGCAAATTGGAGGGCATATGTTTCCGGCTAATTTTCAGCCAAAAACGGATAGCATTTTTTTGCCTTATATAACTTCATGGGGATGGGCAACTTGGGAACGGGCATGGAATTATTTTGATCCGAGTTTATCTGGTTATTCTCAATTAAAGAACAATAGGAAACTGAGATATAAGTTTGATTTAGATGGATCGTATTATTATTTTAGTCTGCTGGAGGGATTCATGAATGGAAAAGTCGATTCTTGGGCAATTGTATGGTATTTGAGTGTTTTTATGCAGGAAGGATTAACGTTGTTTCCTGTTTACTCTTTGGTTGACAATATTGGTTTTGATGGCAGTGGTGTTCATTGTAAGAAAAAGGATCTACTGGTGGCTAAACCTCCTCAGAATTTCCGAGTATCGACTTACCCAGAGGAAATAAAAGAGAGTATTCACAAAAAAAAGGTGTTTCAAGGGTATGCTAAGGGGCAGAATCATAATTTATGGACTAAGCTGAGAAGGAAGTTACAGTTAAGAACGAAGCTCAAACAATTATTAGGAAAATAAGGAAGAGTTATTGTTGGTGAAATGTAAGGTGAGTTTTTGTGAAAGTTCTGCATTTAGCTAATTCAGATGCTGGGGGAGCTGGTCGTGCGGCCTATCGATTGCATCAAGGATTGCGAAGTTTAGCAATAGATTCTCAAATGTTGGTGCAATATAAAAACCATGACGATCGCAGTGTCAATGTAGATTCTAGCACTCTGAGTAAACTAATATCCAAGTTAAAGCTGAGCGAACACTTAGATGGATTGCCGTTAAAGCGGTATCCTGATCGCGATCGCACTAATTTTTCACCGCAGTGGGTTATGGATCGCATCCCCTCAAAAGTTGAGGGCTTGAGTCCTGATATCATTGATTTGCACTGGATTTGTAATGGTTTTTTGCAGATTGAAAGTTTAGGGAAATTCCGCCGGCCTTTAGTTTGGACGCTCCATGATATGTGGCCTTTTACGGGAGGATGTCACTATACTCAAGAGTGCGATCGCTATACTCAATCCTGCGGTCAATGTCCTCGACTTAACAGTCATAAAGACGGTGATTTATCTCGATCGCTATGGAAGAGAAAGGCAAAAGCATGGAAAAATGTCAATCTAAGTATTGTCACCCCCAGTTTCTGGTTAGCCCAATGTGCTAAAGCGAGTTCTTTATTTGAAGATAGACGTATCGAAGTTATTCCCAATGGATTGGATCTGGAACAGTATAAACCCATCGATCGCCAAGTTGCCCGAAGAATTTTGAACTTACCGGAAGATAAGTGGCTGATTTTATTTGGTGCTATGCAAGCGACTAGCGATCGCCGCAAAGGATTTCATTTACTACAGCGTGCCTTGAATGACCTGAGCCAATCGCAATGGCGCGATCGCCTAGAATTGGTCATATTTGGCGCGTCTCGTCCCCAAGATCCTCCTCAACTTGGTGGATTTAAATCTCACTATTTAGGTAAGCTCAGTGATGAAATTTCTTTAGCCATTGTTTATGCTGCGGCTGATGTTTTTGTTGCCCCCTCTCTGCAAGATAATTTACCCAATACAGTCATAGAAGCTCTTGCCTGTGGTACTCCTGTGGTGGCTTTTAATATAGGAGGAATGCCTGATTTAATTCGATCTGAATATAATGGTTATCTAGCCAAAGCCTATGAAAGTCAAGATTTTGCTAGAGGTATCACTTGGTTGTTAGAAAATCAAGAAAGATATCAAAAGATACGGAATAATGCTCGTCTCCAAGCCACGACAGAATGGAATGTCACCTTGCAAGCTAACCGTTATAAAGATCTCTTTCAAGATATTCTATCTTTAGAATCTAAGCACCCCTGTTAAATCCTAATTTCCGATATGAATTATTAATCCACTAAATTTTTTAATTGTAGATATGGAACGTAAGCTTAAACTGACGACTCTGGGTATTGAATTGGCGCGGGAAGAACAATTTCCCAATGGATGTCCTCTTCTGAAAGCATGGCGAGGAAAATATTCGCCCCATTTTAATCAAGTCATTCAAGAGACTTTAGAAATTGTGGAAACGCCGGAAGCAGATGGTTTTCTTCTACCCTCTAATGTTTCATTTTATTCACCAGGGAGACTAGAAGAAATTGGGGCAATGATCTCTAAACTAAAATTGCCTGCCATCGGTTTTGATATTAGTAATGAGCGACGCAAACCTGCTTGGCTAGACTATATTATTCGTTTCTCTTGGTATCATTCAGTTCAGAACTCGGGCGGAATTATTAGTCCTGCATTTCTGAATTCTGAAGGTTTTGATTTATTGGCAGAGCTAGGGATTGAAAACTGGGAACCGTCAGAAAAAGAAGAGCATCCCACGGTTAGTTTTTGTGGTCGAGAAGGAGGAAAAATAGGATTGGCGATTTGGAGAATGATGCCCAAAACATTAACTCGGCAAATGGCGGCTAATTTCTTTTGTGGTACCACTCGTGGTATTCGAGCCACTTGTTGTTATCCCCTACGAGTGGATACGATGCAAATCCTAGAAAAAGATGCTCGGATTAAAACGGATTTTCTGGGGCGCGGTCAGGTGGGAATGGGGCCAAAAGAACAAGGACAACGACGTAAGCAGTTTTTACAAAATTTACAAAACAATGCTTATGCTCTATGTTCTCGCGGGACAGATAACTATAGTTGGCGATTTTATGAGGCACTTTCTTTAGGTAAAATACCGATTTTGATTGATACAGATTGTATATTACCTCTAGAGGATGAAATTTCTTGGGATGATGTAATTGTCAGAGTGCCCTCAACTCGTTTGTCTGAATTGCCCGATCGCCTCTGGGAATGGCATAATCGCTTCTCGGATTCTGAATTTCTCGATCTACAGCGACAGTTGAGATCGCTCTTTGAACGCTTAACACCCGCACAATTTTATCCCGCTCTATTTAGAAAAATACTGTAGCTCACAACTACCCATCAAAATAATTACCAGCGATAATAGCGGTAGGGATCGTCGCCTAACTCAAAGTCCATACGGTAATCAGAATGATAAACCGGGTGAGGTGAAGTTAAAAAACTCAATGGCTTACGGGGTTGGATCGAGTCAAAGAGGGTTTCATCTGACTTAAATGTAGCTCCCAAATTAGCCAGAATCTGTGAAATTGCCCTGGTCTGTCGCCAGCGAGTAAACCGTAAATAGGTTTGTGTATCTGCGCGCAACCACTCTGGATCGATTTGACAAAAAAGGGCAATTCCATCACCTACTTGTAAGCGACTCAGTAAGCCATCGGCAGCCATTTCACCACCAGATTGAATTAACCAGCTATCATAACTGGAGCGCGATCGCAAATCGGAAGCACTTAACCCGCGAGTTTCTGACCATTTCGGCACCTGCAAAGACCCCGGAAAATCCTTAACCCGTGCAACTTTTACCCCTAACAATTCCCCCTCTTGTCGGGGTAAAACCAACAGCTTGCCCCCCTGACTGAGATAATCTTTGATCGTGGGTTCCTGAACAGTAATTCCTTCTCCCAGGATGACCAAATCGGCAGAGGGAGAAAACCGATCGACCCTCTGATAAATTAATCCTAAATCATCTAATTGGGCAGCCTGGCGATCGCTTCCCAAAAACACCACATTCTTAACCTTGGGTCTCAAAGGCTCGGTCGCGCCATAATCCAGAATTTCCTCAGTCAAACGAGTTGCCGCAGCATCTAAAGGCACATGGTCTTCCCAGTCCAACTGATTCCAAATTAAACGTCCCTGACCGTACTCCAACTCCATCAGAGGCGTATAAGCCAGATCGAACTCAGCCTCTAGAATGGGTCGCCATGAGCCATAGTGAAACTTCTCAATCGCAGCGCTACTCACACCTCCTTGATTACCCCAATGCCAACCGTACCAAGGATAACCTTTAGGACTCAATTTCCCTGCCTCGTGGAGAGTATTAGGATAGGCTTCAATGAGCGTACTATTACCGCGCCAATCGAGTAAATCTTCTGCATCCCATCCCTGAATCGCCCGATGATTGGGATCGACAGGAAACAGGCGGCGACTGATATGGGGAGCCACTCGCCACCCTAACCGATCTCTGAGCCAATCCGGATGTTGACTACAAATCATCACTCGCCCCCCCTGACGCACAAAATCGGCTAAATCCCCTGGCAGTTCATAGCCTTGGGATAGCACCTCGCGCCCAATTACCACTAATCGCTCCGTTGTTTGTCCATCCCAGGGAACGATATCATACCCCAATTGCTCCAGGATTTGAGTAGTTTTTCCCAGTGGATCGTAGAGAGAAAGCGCCACTTGAGAATGATTTGGCTTTAAATCCTCAAATATTCGGAATTGAAAAGAGTCTTCTTGTTGATTGTTGCGATCGCTGATTTCCGCCTTGAGATGAATTTCTCCCCGTAGAGGCCAACTTGAGTTTGGGCGAATAATTTTGGTAGCCGATAAAGCAACTTCCACAGGCAAAAAACGAGTGGTTGCTGGATCGAGGGTTCCTGCGCGATCTCCTTTTGCGATCGTTTCCCCCTCAACCCGTACCTCCCAATTCAACTTAAACGGTTGCATTTGGCGATCGTCATTAACCAGCACAATTTGTTTTCGTAGACTTTCTCCCACCCGATAACTATGGTCTTTAGCCGTAAACGCCTGAGAATCTCCAGCAATCCAAGCCAGAGTTGGCCCATTATTATCTAAAATTGCTTCTCCACCTGGATAAATTTGATAACTATCCGGCTGAAAATACTCCCCAAAATACTTGGGAATCCTTTCCAAATAGGGCCCCCGATCGCCTTCCTCAAAAGCATCCCTAGCTACCCACTCTCGACCCGTTTCAGAAACCTCCCATCCATGGCCATCTTGCCAAGGAATCATCCCCCCCGTGATGCCAAACGTTCGCCAACTGCGCCAAGTATTCCAACTAAATAATTGCTGTAATTCCTGAAACGCCGGTGCAAAATCCAATTCCGGCTGATGATGCCAGTTTTGATAGTCTTGGTCTGCAATAAACTGATCGCGAATCTTGTCTCGGTAAGCTAACGTTTCTAACTCATAAGCCTTCTTACCCAAATAAATCGCACTAAACTCCGTCATCCAAGGCTCCGAATGCATCGCCTTCGCCACACCATCGCGACTCCGCATCATCGTCGTAAATATCGGCGTACCAAACTCAACCACTAAATACGGCATCTCTCCCTGTTTGCTCCAATGAGAAATCCACTCTTCCCGTTCCTGTAGAGGCATCAGATTCAAATAAGAATTGAGAGCATAAATATCTCCCACCGATGCTCCTTGATGAACCATCACCGGTCGAGTCGGATCGGAGTGCTTAATCCTTTCCACTGCCGCTTCAACCATGAGTTTTCTTTCTTGCCAACGGCGATTGCGCTCCCTTGAACCCAAAGTTCCTACAACAGTCTTGATCCCAATTCGGCGCGGATTTTGGTCATCACCATGACCCAAAAAATTAGGACTTGTTGCCCAAAATAAAATAGCAGGATGATTACGATAACGGCGTAATTCCCACTCCATTCTCTCTTCCCAATCTTTGCGTTTTGCTCCATTTTTCCACTGCTTTGACCATCCCAAAGGAGTCATATCCAAAGCTGGTGCAATGATGGGAAATCCATTTAAATCAGCCCGTTCGCTCAACAACTCGCGAAAATGCCATCGTCCCCGTTCATCATGATTCCAGGGCCAAAGTTCGGCGATGTTGAACCCAGCCCACTGATAGCCTTCAATCATGCGATCGATCGCTTCAGGAATACCCACAGCCCAACCTTGCCAATTATCCTTATGGTAAATAGGACGTAGACGAATTTCTGTCCCATTTAAGTAGAATTGTTTGCCTTCAATCCAGAATTCCCGAAAGCCAAAAGATTGGTCATAGATATCTTCAACTCCTTCTCCCTTCACTTGCAATCGAAGCGTATATAAATTCGGTTTCTCTACATCCCACAATCGAGGTTTTTGCCAATCCCAGACTAAATTTAGAGTTTGAAGTTCCTGTGCTGTAACCAGTTTTGTTGCTGTAAATTCCCGTTCAATTTGACCCTGTTCATCCAGCATTTTTGCCGTAACTTCCACTAAACCCGCCTGCCTAATATCCGTCAGTTCAACATCAACTTGTATTTGTTGTTTTCGGGTGGAAGGTTGTACAAAGATATCACTAATCCATGGACCTTGGGGAATACTTAATAATCGTACTTCGCCAATTAAACCGCGAGAGTCTAATTGAGCTTCAGTGGTATAAATTTCATTCGGCCCCATAATTACCGCTTTATCATCGCGATCAGCAATAGCACGAACTAATAGACTGAGATTATTCTCTTCTCCGGGATTAACCATTGAGGTGATATCTACAGCCCCATAGGGCCAATTCACTTCACCACAAGCTTGGTTATTAATATACAAATTGGCATCCGTGCTAACTCGTTCTAAACTGAGTAGGATTCTGCGTCCTTCCCACTCAGAAGGAATATACACCTGTTTTTGATACCAAGCCTGGGCTAAAGTTTCTCCGTTAAAGCCCTTCCAAGAGTCGCCAGTGCCACGAGAAAGAACACCGGGGACTGATTTGGCATTTTCCCGTCTCCAGTCCCCAGGAACGCGAATTTTACCCCAATTGCTTTGGGGAGGAGTTGTGGAGGAGGCGATCGCCGGTTGAAAATCCCATACCCCATTCAGGTAAAATTGAGCGCGATACTGCTCATCAGCATTTTCGGGAACTTCAGTTAGTGGAGGATAGCTCGTCATCTGGAGCGCTTCACAAGAAAACACTCGATCTGGTGGTGAGGTATAGCCAAGATGACTCATACAGCTCAACGTAATCCAGGCTATACAAAATAGTCCTAGGAATCGTACTAACCTTTTGTTCATCAACACCAACCTAGTTAACCAGAAACCCCATCCAACAATTGTGATCTTAAGTAAGCACCATAAACTTTAGCATCGTTAATCGTTAAGTGTACCCCATCAGTGGTAGTCCAGTCCTTCTCTGGATTCACTAACCACTCAAAGCGATCGCTCGGAAACCAATCATCCAACAATAATTGCATCTCTCTTTTCTGTAAAGTCTCTTCTAAACTAGATTCTCCAGGAGGGTTAAATAAAACCACCCGCGTTTGATAGGAACCTATTCCTTCCAATTGTTCTTTAATGATGTTGGCTTGTTCAGTAATTAACTCTTTTTGCTCTGGCGATAATCCCAAAGTTAATTTTTCTTTTTGTCTTTGGAGTAACATCTTTCTTAAAGGAGAATTGAGGATATTTTGTTCTCGTGATTCTCGCTTCCACCCCACTAACCGGGTTAAATTGTAAAGAAAAACACCAACCGGTCTATACTCTTGTTTAAACATAGAAAAGTTGGCCCGCAACATATACAAAAATGGGTTGTATAGAGATCCTATTAACTCCTGATCAACAGGTCGTGAAATGGTGTCATTTAGTTCGACAAGCAAGACTTTTGGCTTGGCTTTTTTTTGTCTGACAATCTCTAACCCTGTTTGTGTTGAACCTCCTCGCAGTGCTATATTATAAACCTTATCTCCAATATATTCAGACCTAATTTTTGCAGTTATTGAGCTGCCAACCAGAGCCATATCAATATCACTTTTTTCATAAGCATATCTTTGCATCTTAATATTATTCATTTGTTGGAGATTAATGCCTTCACTAGGAGAGATAACATTAGAACTAATCATAACTTGGTAAAGCACGATTGCGAGGAGAGCTATCAACAAAGAGCGAGACACAAAATTTCCTTTTGCGGCTGCCACCATTCTTTTGACATTAAAATTGGAAGTAGATAAACGCATTAGAACTCCCCGAATTAAGTAGTAAGAAAATTAGCATTAAAGGAAAACTTAAATCAGTCATTGTTTTCCAAAACAGAGATTTTTCTACCGGTTTGATGATCTTTGGTTTTGGGCGATCGTTCGTTAATACGGGCCAATGCGGTAGATGATAGATTACAATGGGAAGAGAAAAAATCAACACAGGTGCCATTCGAGTTAAATCCGGGCCAACTTCTATGTTTTTAGCTAACGTAACCATAAAATCGACAGCTTGACTAAACTCAGGAAGTTTAAATAAAAGCCAACCTAGAGAAACAAAAGTAAATACAGCCACCACTCGAATCGTATCTGTCAAAAATAACGGCCATTGGAATGTATCGCTCTCCTTAGATTGAGAGTGGTTATCCCATCCCAATAACCGTTCTACTGCTAATCCCATGCCGTGAAATATCCCCCATACAGCATAACTCCAAGCCGCTCCATGCCATAGTCCTCCTAGAGTCATGACAATCATTAAATTAATATAGGTTCTAACTTTGCTCTGGCGATTGCCTCCTAGGGGAATGTACAAATAATATTTTAACCAGGTCGATAAAGAAATGTGCCAGCGTCTCCAGAATTCGGCAATAGAGCGGGAAATGTAGGGGAAATTAAAGTTTTGTGGTAGGGTATATCCGAAGGAAGCGGCTAAACCGATCGCAATTAACGAATATCCGGCAAAGTCGGCAAAGATTTGCATGGAATAGCCGAAGAGTAAAATCAAGTTAGTCAAGGTTCCTTGACTTTGATAATAGGGATAGGCAATCCAGAACGTATAGTCTTTTAAGTTATCCGCGATCGCCATTTTCAAGAAATATCCAGAAACCAAGGAACGAAAAACTAATTCCCAAGAGATATCTTGAAAATATTTTCTCGCAATTTGCGGATAAAAATCATTGGCTCTCACAATGGGGCCGGCAACTAGTTGAGGGAAGAAGGACAGAAAAAAAGACGTATTGAGTAAATAGCGGATGGGGGTGAGATGGACAAAATATTTCTCTTGATGTTTCTTTACTTCCCATTCACTATCTTGTTGACGCAGGACATCGACAACTAAACTAATGCCTTGGAAGGTGTAGAAGGAGATGCCGATGGGCAGAGGTAGATGTAAAAGGGTTTGTATGAGAGCATCTTCTGGAGTGGGATTAATATTGAAGAAGTTAGTAAATAGGTTGGTGAGTAAAGCCCCATACTTAAATAATCCCAACACAGCTAAATTTGCTGCTACACCTAAAATTGCCCAGAGAATTCTAACTTGTCGATTTTCTGTATGGCAAATTTTGAAGCTGGTTAAAACATTAATGCCAATGGAGACAATCAGTAACAACAGGAGAGCCGGGAAGCTCCAGGCATAAAAGATAAAACTAGCAATAACGAGAATTAGAACCTGTATCCCCTTGAATATGGGTAAGTAATAAAGGATAAAGGTAATCAGAACAAAAACTAGGAAGGTAAAGCTAGTGAATAACATACCGTGAAGTTCGGTAAAGGGGAGTGATGAGCAGAGTTTAATCTAACGTAATGAGATGCAGTAATTTTTGTCAATACTCAAAAGATGAGAATTTGTTTTAGCGATCGCCAAGAAAAATTCTCATCTTTATCTGTTCAGGCATCTTCAGGTTGAGGAAGACCACAGGAGAGATCAAGCCATTAATTCTCCAGATGGGACATCAACTACCGCGATCGATCGCTGATCCACTTGAATTTTAATCGTGTGGGCTAACCTCAATTGGATTACCGGCTCACGAATCAAAGCATAGACCTTAGCGATCGCTTCTGCCATCTCTCGATTCAAACAGCGAATATGTAACACCCCCCACCGTCTAAACACCTGACATCGAGACAAAGGTAGCAAAGACCTTAATTCTCGTTGATTTTCCCGATAAAAATCCCAAATCAACCGCGTGAGTTGTGAAGGTCGTTTCATAGCCTTAAGTCCTTACGTGCAATGGGCCCAATCCTTTGTTCGTGTAAATTCCTTACTCCTTCCATTGAACCCCAACCTTCTTAGAGGCGGTGTATTCTTGAAAAAATATTTAATAATTCATCAATAAAACTGTCATGATTCTTGACATTGATACCGCACTTTGCTCGGTAATGGGGAATTGGTAATTTATCCCCATTCCCCATCTCCCTATCCGACCTTAGCCTGTTTATCCGATACCTTATCTGGTTTCGATTCAGTGGGGACTACATCTAATATCTTTCCTGGTTGTCCTTTCGTCAGTGGGATTTCTTCTACTTCCGGGAGTCGCTCTACGGATAACCGAGTTGCTTGAGAAGCGCCTGACAAACGCTTTAACAGAACAGGTCTTGGATCGTGGAGCAAATAAATAATTCGATCTCCACTGCGCCATTCTTCCGAAGCCGGCATCACTTCTAGGCGGCTATCTCTTGAGAGTAAAATAGGAACCAACTCTCCAGCGCGAATTAGGGCTTGCAAATGGGCCTGTTGAAACCCTAGTCCTTCCGGCTTCAGCGTGGTTACCCCCAACTTCACCTTACCCTCATCCACATACTGATTCCAAACCTTAATCGGTAAATCTGGACTAAACGCCTGGGCAATCTTCTGGGGACTAGCAGAATGTTGTTGTCCTTGCGAATCACGGGGAAAAACGGCATATACCCTGGGTGGATCGAACTCTTCTACTGCCCGTTGCGCTAAGACAAAATTGACCTCGCCATTATTCGTCATGGCCAAAAATGTCCCCATCGAAGCCAATCCCGCTTCTTCCAAAACTGCGGTATTTAAGGCACTACTGACAAATACCCGCAGTCCTTCCGCTTCTGCTTGACGGCACGCTTCCGTGTTTGTATCGATCAGAACCACGGACTCTCCTTGTTCCTCAAACAAGCGAGCCATTAATCGACTCAAGGGGCTAATCCCCACAATGACTGCTCCTGTGGCTTTGGTTGAGGTGATGTGTAGCCAGTTGGCGAACCATCCTGCCGTTAGACCTTGACATAACACGGTCATAATAATGGTTAAAAACACCAAGGCTTTAATCGAATCTCCCCCGTTAATACCTCGTTGAGTTAATAAAATCGAAAATAAGGACGCAACAGAGGCAGAAACAATCCCTCTGGGGCCGATCCAACCTAAAAATAACTTTTGTCGCCAATTTAGATCGCTTGTCCAGGTACAGACCCAAATATTCAGGGGGCGGATGACGAACATTAACATCAAGACCGTCCAGACACTGCCCCAACCCAAGGCGAAAATACTGGCGATCGATAAATCTGCGGCTAATAAAATAAATAAGACCGAAACCGCCAACATCGTTAGTTGGCCCTTAAACCGTCGTAATAAGCGCTCCTCTGGTAGCGAAGACCCCCGCAGCACAATCCCAGAGACAACGGTGGCCATTAATCCAGCCTCCGAGCGGATGGTTTGGGCAATACCAAACAAGCCTAACAACCCTGCCAAAACCACTAAATTTTTTAAGTCTTCTGATAAAAACTTACTGCGCTTGAGAAACCAACCCAGCCCCCAGCCCCCCAAAGCACCGATCGCCCCACCAATACCTAGGCGCAGTAACAATCCGCTGATAATGGAGATTGGATCGGCATCTCCATTGAGGATAATATCCAAAACCACCACCGCCAAAATCGCCCCCACCGGATCGATTAAGACCCCTTCTCCTTCTAAGAGTGTAGCGACGGGTCGCTGGACTTTCACATGCTTGAGTAAAGGAGAAATCACAGTCGGCCCCGTCACGACTACTAACGAGGCATATAGAAAGGCAATTCCCCAAGGAAACTCGCCCAAATAATGGGCACAGATCCCCCCACCCACCAACGTCATTAATGTGCCAATTGTCACTAAATTTCGCAAACTTCCAGACACTTTTCCCAAATCTCGAAGCTCTAGATTCAGTCCTCCTTCAAACAAAATCAGGGCAACAGAGAGCGCTACAATCACTTCAATCCCAATGCCGAGTAGTTGAGGATCGATCAATCCCAACCCATCTGGACCTAACAAAATACCAAAGGGCAATAGGAAGACGATCGCCGGTACGCGCAGAAAATCTGCCAGCACTTGGGCACTAATCCCGGCCATAACCGTGAGGATAATTAAGAGAGTGATTTGAAATGATCCTTCCATAAGCGAAATTGCGCTGGTTCAGCGTTATATGTTCATCTTAAACATTAATAGCCCGCTGGCGGAACCCACTCTTAATCAATAGAGCAAGACCCCCTAGGGACGTAGACTTTGATCGGGTTGGATACAAACTCTTGTTGGGAAATCATCACGGCTTAGAGGTAATCCTGGAGGCAATTGTGCTTTCGGATCGCGTCAGAGACAGATATAACCTAGCGTGTTCTCTTCACTTTGACCAGATCGGTTCCCTGGGCAGGTTTCTCTAATATTTTCAGGGGAAGACCCAGAATGGAGTAAGCCCGACCTGTTTGGAAGTTGCGAAATTTTAAGTTATGTTATTAGTAAGTTATTAAATTTTCATATTTCTCCAAAAACCGTCTTCTTTATTTAAACCCATTGGTTAAGCAGTTTAGTGATAAAACATTAGATCATCCTAGCTCTGACTCCCTCTTGAGTAAACGCTGGTGGAGCATCGTTGTCTTGGTTGTCGTGGTGCTGGGGCTTCTGGGCTTCGCTCTCCAGTACTTAGATCGGCCCGACCCCTACTTGAGGGAAGTATTGGCTTTGGAAGGAGATCGGGTTCAGGGCCATGCAATTTTCCAAATGAATTGCGCTGGATGCCATGGTCTGGAAGCCAATGGCCGAGTGGGACCGAGTTTGAAAGGAGTATCGGAACATCGGTCTAAGCGCCGTTTAATCGAACAAGTCATCACGGGTAGAACTCCACCAATGCCCCAGTTTCAGCCGAGTCCGGAAGTGATGGCAGATTTGTTGAGTTACTTAGAGTCTCTGTAGTAGGTAAGGCAAGAGGCAAAAGGCAATGGTGCGACTGGAATGATTTGAATCAAGTCCGTCGAACTACGTTACAATTAGTCCCTCAGCACTCATTGTTAATTATCCCCATGACCCCACCAGCAAAACGCACCATTTCCATGACTTATACCAAAGTCAACCAAAAGCAGCAACCCAAAGACTTGACCTACTGGCAAACACGCCATCCTACTGAACGCCTGGCGACCCTCGAACAAATCCGTCAAGAATATAATCAATGGAAATACAATGCTCAACCCCGACTTCAGAGAGTTTATCGAATCATTAAACAGTAATGATGTGCGATATCTTATCGTTGGAGGCTATGCTGTTGCTGCTCACGGTTATCCTCGCTACACCAAAGATATTGATATTTGGATTGAAATGGAACTGGAAAACGCCCAGAAGCTTATTCAATCCTTAAGCGATTTCGGTTTTGGGTCACTCGGTCTAAAACCAGAAGATTTTCTGGAACCAGACCAAATCATCCAGTTGGGTTATCCGCCAAATCGCATTGATCTCCTGACAACCCCTGACGGTATTGATTTCAAAACCTGTTATCAAGAGCGGTTGGAGCTTGAGATTGATAGTATAACTGTCAAATTTATCGACCTAGAAAATCTGAAGAAAAATAAACGGGCCTCTGGGCGAACCCAAGATCTAGCAGATCTTGAAAATCTAAGCCTTGAATAAACCATTACCCATTACCTACATTAATTGAATTGGCGAGCGTGAAACAGAGCATACCGATCTCCTTTATCCAAGAGTTCCTGATGGGTTCCTGACTCCACAATTTGACCTTGTTCAACGACTAGGATGCGATCGGCTCGGCGCACGGTGGCTAAACGGTGGGCAATAATAAAGACGGTACGATTGTGCATCACCCGCTCTAGGGCTTCTTGTACTAGACTCTCTGATTCTGAGTCTAAGGCAGATGTGGCTTCATCGAGAATTAAGATTCGAGGATTAAGATAGACGGCACGGGAGATCGCCACTCGCTGTCGTTGTCCTCCGGATAAGGTCATTCCTCGCTCTCCCATCCAAGTCTGATATCCTTCGGGCAGTTGCTCGATAAACGGGTGAGCATTGGCAATTTTAGCCGCTGCTTCGACTTGCTGAAGATTGAATTCTTTTTGACCAAAGGCAATATTTTGGGCGACTGTGCCGGAAAATAGGATAGTTTCTTGGGGCACGATGCCAATTTGTTGCCGTAGAGAATTTAAGGTAACTTTGCGGATATCCACTCCATCAATGAGAATTGCACCGCTCTGCACGTCGTAAAACCGTAAAAGCAGATTAACCAGTGTCGTTTTCCCTGCTCCTGAAGGCCCCACTAAGGCAATGACTTGGCCGGGGTTAACCTGAAAACTTAAGCCTTGTAAGACGGGTTTCTGGCTGTCATAAGCAAAATAAACGTGGTTATAGTCTACCGTTCCTTCAACCCTGGGTAAGGCGATCGCCTCTGCACTCTCGACGACCTGGGGCGCAATTTTCATTAACTCAAATACCCGGTCTACAGAAGCTTCAGCTTGCTTAAATTCGTTAAAATTACTCGTGGCAAAGGAAATGGGATCGATGAGCATGGCTGTGGCGACTACATAGCGTAAAAATCCATTGCCGGTCAAATTTCCTTGTTGAATTTGCCATCCTCCCAGGAATAAGAGGAAGATAATGCTCATGGCTTCTAGAAAACCGACCACGGGAAACTGAATGGCCTTTAATCGTTCGGCGTTATACTTGGCGCGGCGATTGCGTTCGGCTTCTACACTAAAGCGATCGACTTCATAATCCCCTGCACCAAAGGCTTTTACTAGGCGAATACCTCCCAAAACCTCAGAAATCAAAGAGGCTAAATCTGAGACTCGATTTTGACTGCGGCGAGAATACTGAAGCAATTTTTCCCCAAACCATCCCACCAAGAGGGCCATTAAAGGGGCAACAATCGCTACGGCTAGGGTCAGTTGCCAGTTAATGTAGACCATATAACCAATGACTACAATTAACTGGAGAATACTGGGAAGAAATTGGTGAAAAATCTTGTTAATGGCTTCCCCAATGCGGTCCACATCTTCAGTGAGGCGATAGGATAAATCCCCTGTTTTGGCGGTTTCAAAGTAATCTAAACTCAAGCGATGCAAATGGCTATAGACTTCTTGGCGTAGCTCGCGAGCAATGAGAAAAGCTGCTTTGGCCATTAAGGCATCTTGTCCATATTGTGCCAAGCCTCGCAAGAGAAAAACCCCAGCCGCGATCGCCGCAAGTTGGGCAATTTCCGCCACCAAACCTTGACCTATCAACTCGGCAATCTCCCCAGCCAGTTGGGCTAAAATCGGCCAAAAGCCTGTAAATAGAAGAGTACACACCAGTGCTTGGGCGATCGTTTGCCACTCTTGGCGAAGATAGGGAATTAAATCGTAATAGCTTGAGCGAGGTTTCACCCTAGGTCTGTCCTTTCGCGATCGGGGAACAATTAGCAAATACTACTACAGGATCTCCTGAAGACCAAATCTAAGTAGGGGCGAAAAATTTTTCGCCCCTACTCCCCGTTATATAATGGTCTAGTTACCCGGTTAGCTGCATCGAACTCATTTTCCCTAATTCAACACTTACGGCATCAAAGCGGTCGTCACCAGGACGGTAGGACAGCACTTCTATGCCAATTGGCTCACCACTGATCCCATCCTTGATCAAAATCACCCCATCTCCAAGCTCAGTAGCAATTTGATTCATTCGTGGAACTTGCCAGAACACGCTCAATAGCTCCGTTTCTGGTTCATAAAACACCTTTATTTGAGCCATACTGTTTCCCCTTCCTTAATCGCATCCGTTTGGTAGGCTGTGATCAAAAATCCATCTCCATTTAAGCGTCGCGCAACTGCAACAACCCAACGTTCTTCTCGCCGTACCCGATAAAACAATAATACTTCTGCATCCCGGCTACTGCGTCGAACCTCATCCGGTGCAGAAAGAGCGAATTGGATGAGATTCTCCAACTCCTCAATATCAGGGTGCTTGATGATTAGCCGTTGCCAGTATTCTTCAGAGGTTCTAACTGTAAATCCAAGCGGCGTAGGAATTTCAAATTTCATGAAACTGTTATAGATGCTTGGGTAACAGCGTATCTCACAGTAGTGCCGTGACACAGCTAAAATAGTGCATTAGAAAATCGCTAGGGTTCTTGAAATTTGTGAATTTAAGCAAAATCCTATTGCCTCATTTTAGTCGTGTCACGGCAGTAGGTGTTGTAGGGATCGCTGTTCATGTTATATCAATTAACAATTAAATGGGAATCGAAATGATAAATTCAGTACCTTGACCGGGAGACAAAATTTCAATAACTGCATAACTATATTAAAATAATAGATGAGCTACATCGGGCACAGATAGCATGATTCCTAGTTCACTCCTTCCGTTACGGCCCCATCCAGAGCAAGAGGTATCCCTGGAAGAAACCGAGATTACAGACGGTATTGACTGGTTAAGCTTTCATCGAGTATGGGGACAATTAAGCGACAACGTAATTGAGGCGATCGCTCAATCTCTACGTTTGCTGAAAGTGGAACCCAACCAAGACATCTATCACCAAGGCATAGAACCGATTGGGTTATACCTGATCAAATGGGGTTCGGTGGAGATTTATCGCTCTTCCCTGGTGGGCAAAACCCACATTCGCTATTACAGCGCTGGAGAACTTTTTGGTTATACTCCCTTAGCCCTCCACCAACCGATGGCGACCTATCGCACCAATGCCGTGGCGATCGCCAAAAGTGAATTCTGGTTTCTGAGCCAAACGGACTTTGAGCAGCTCACCACCCAATATCCACAAATTGAAAAAGCCTTTAATACCTTTCTAGCGCAAGACTTAGAGCATTTTGCCGATCGCATCGCGACTGAACAAATCCGCATCCAAGGACTACAAGCCTTTATCCGACCGATTCCTACCGATCGGTTGATTATTGGCAAAAGCAAAATCGGCCAAAAACTCGCCTCACAGATTGAACAAGCAACCCTAGACTTAAAACCTATCCAACTCCAATCCCCTCCGGGAGCGGGAAAAACCTTTCTGGCTGGCTATATTCATCACCATTCAGGAATTAAAGACCATCCCTGGGCTGAACTCGACTGTGCCCTACTTCCCCGTGAGGAGAGTGGAGTCCTCAATACGGATAATCTCTTTGGTCGCGCAGGTCAACAACTGGGAGTGATTGAACTCCTAGAGCGAGGAACCCTGTTAATTGAAAATTGTCAGCTTCTAAGCCAAAAAGACCGCGATCGCCTGTTGAGCTATCTGCACACTAACCTCCTCACCCCCAACCCAGAGGGCACCCCGATCCAGTCCTGGGTGCGTCTGATCCTCAGCAGTCCTTCCTCCGTCTCGTTGGGTAAGTTCCCCTGTCATACCCTCAAACTTCCGTCCCTGAAACAGCGTAAACTGGATATTCCTGGATTTGCCCGCTATTTTCTAGACAAATACTGCCAAGAAACTCAGCGATCGCCCTTAAGCCTCAATCAAGCAGATTTACGCCGTCTGATCAGCTACGACTATCCCGCCAATGTGGCCGAACTGCAAAGCATCCTTAAACGGGCGGTGGTGATGACTCCCCCCGGACAAGCGATCGTTCCCGAACAAGTCCTCTGGTCCGTTCAATCCCCAAAAAATGCCTTTCGCGTCGATTTACTCAATCAACTGCCCGGGTTGCGTCGATTTTTGCTGAGTGATTGGTGGCCGAAACGATTCTGGGTTGTCGTCATGCTCCTGTTTATCCCCGTCACCCTCATGGGTTATCTGGGCCCCCAAACTCGTGACTCTAACATGACTCTGAATCTCTTTTGGGCCTGGTGGTGGCCCTTTTATCTGTTTCTCTTCCCCTTTATTGGTCGGTTGTGGTGTGCTGTTTGTCCATTTATGGTTACCGGAGAATGGATCGGAACCCTCTCCCTATGGATTTGGCCCCGTAAACTGCTCCCTTGGCCCACAAAATGGATGAATCGTTGGGGAAGATGGCTGCTCTGGGGCAGTTTTGTGGCTATTTATCTCTGGGAGAAACTTGCCGATCTGCCCCATACGCCCTATCTGTCCTCTGATTTATTGCTGATCATTACTGCTGGTGCAGTGATTTGTAGCCTGATTTATGAGCGGCGTTTGTGGTGTCGGTATCTCTGTCCCATTGGTGGCATGAATGGAATGTTTGCCAAACTGGCCTTGATTGAGCTGCGATCGACTCAGCAAATTTGTGGAAGTCAATGTAGCACGTTTGGCTGTTATAAAGGCAGCGATCCGACTCCGGTTACCTTTGCGGATTCCCTACCGAATGAGGGACAAGCAACAGAAGGCTGTCCCCTCTATTCTCATCCTGCCCAACTGCGGGACAACCGGGATTGCGTGTTGTGCATGAGCTGCTTAAAGGCTTGCCCCAACCGCTCAGTACAGTTAAATGTGCGGTTCGTGGCGACGGATTTATTGGAAAATCACCAACCCTTTTGGGCAGAAGTGGCACTACTACTACTCTTGTTTGGTGGGGTGTTTATGCATTCTGCCAACAAAGTGTTGAGCTTTTTTGGCCTGGATAGCACTTTAATTACGGGGCAACCTTGGTTTATGGCCTTGCCTGTGGTGGCACTGTTGTTGAGTATTCCTTGGGGTTTAACCTATGGGGTTCATGCGATCGCCCGGCTCTTTGACCGGGAAATGCCTCCCTATTTGGTGACGATTTATGCCTATTTGCCGATGACGTTGGGGGTGAATTTAGCCTATTATATTCCAGCCGCGATGACGGAAGCGGGCCAACTGTTACCGGTAACAGCTCGTACGTTTGGCTTTTCTGGTGAGGGTTGGCCTGTGCTGACCTGGAGTTCGGATGTGGCGGTCTTTTTGCAAGGACTGGCCCTGTTGGGGGCGATCGCCTTTAGTCTCTATCCCCTGTTAAAAATTACCCAACGTCCGTTCTGGAGCAACCTACCCCATCTGTTATTGATGGCAGGCTTCGTTGCCATCTTTTTTCAACTTCTTTTATAAAAGCTGACAGTCGTTTCTTCTCTTATTTCCCTATTCCCTCACATGCAGATTTATCAAAACATTACTGAACTCATTGGCACAACTCCCCTTGTCCAATTACAGCATCTCCCCAAACAATTGCATGGTCACGCCGAGATTGTGCTGAAACTAGAGGGGATGAATCCGGCTAAATCGGTGAAAGACCGAATTGCCTTGAGTATGATCGCCGAAGCCGAGCAAGCGGGATTAATTACCCCTGGCGTGTCTACTATTATTGAGGCGACCTCTGGCAATACGGGGATTGGGTTAGCCATGGTTTGCGCAGCGAAAAACTATCGCTTAGTTTTGACAATGCCAGACCATATGAGCCGGGAGCGTCAACAGATGGTCAAGGCTTATGGTGCAGAGGTGGTCTTGACTCCGGATCATTTGGATATGGCTGGAGCCATTCAACGGGCGAATGAATTACTGGCGAGTACGCCTAATTCTTTTTCTCCTCAACAGTTTAGTAATCCTGCGAACCCGAAAATCCACTACCAAACCACAGGGCCGGAACTGTGGTCAGATACTGAAGGTAAGCTGGATGTCTTGGTGGTGGGAGTGGGCACAGGAGGAACCCTAACGGGAGCGGGTCGATATTTGAAAAAAAAGAAACCAGGGCTTAAAATTGTGGCGATCGAGCCGAAAACCAGTGCGGTTTTAAGTGGAGAAAAAGCCAGTATCCATAATCTCCAAGGCATTGGTGCGGGCTTTATCCCTGATGTGCTGCGGGTAGATCTGATTGATGAGGTCATGGGCATCTCTGAGGAGCAAGCCTATGAGATGGGTCGCCGTTTAGCCAAAGAAGAGGGAATTCTCAGCGGTATTTCCACGGGAGCGGCGGTTTATGCTGCGCTGCAAGTCGCCCAACGTCCAGAACATCAAGGCCAGATGATTGTGGTGATTCAAGCGAGTGGAGGCGATCGCTACTTGAGTACTGCATTGTTTCAATATTACAGCGCTTTGCGCTGTAA
>DDLS01000051.1 GCA_002340255.1 Cyanobacteria bacterium UBA2566 | reverse complement strand
TCATTGAGATAAGTCATTGCGAAGGTCACGCAAGTGGAATGAAGCAATCGCAAAATCCCCCAATCTTGGCGATTGCTTCCCTGCGGTCGCAATGACAACTCGAATCTATGATCGACAATGTACCTCATAGCAGCGCTTCGCGCTGTAACGATCAAAAGGGCAATCCTGGGACACTCGGAACAGAAACTGGAGGTGCAGGAACTGGAATACCTTGAGCCGTACAGGTAAAACCTAAATCTCCAAATAATTGTAGGCAAACCGATCGCAGTGCCCCTTCTACCGTCACCGGCACAGTAAAGCCCTGAAACAGTTCCCCCGCAACAATCTGGGCGAATTCTTCTGGGGTAATATCTTGGATCTGGCCTAAAACATTGCCCACGACGGGTAACTTTTGACCAGCGCTTAAAATTATCGGTTCAGCAGCTTCTAAAGCACCTTGGGGAGTTACCAATACCGTACCTTCTAAAACCTTGATATTGCCATTATTTTCAGCATCGACTTCTAGGAGGTAGAGCGTTCCTTGGACGTTGACTAAAAAACCGGCAATACAGCCATCAACAGGACCGCTGACTAGAAGTTGACCGTTTTTGACTTCCACACATTGACCGACGGTAACGGAAGAATTGCTGCCCAAACGACCAACGGCTCCATTATTGAATTCTAAACCAGCTCTAGCTTCTTGGGTGAGCACCGCTTGACCAAAATCCGCTTGATCTTCGACTTGAGCGGGGTTTTCTTCGATGAATACTTCTTCGCTGTCTAAAATTTCGTTCACTTCGGCTTGGTTAATTTGGGCTAAAGTCGAGAGGGGAGAATAGAGCATTGCCCCACTCGCGAGTAGACTGCTGAGAAAAATACGGGAAATTCTGGAGATAGAGTTCATAGTAAAATTATGAGTTTTTTTCATTTAACCCCAACCCATTTTAGGCTGAGGATCGTTAGTGCCATCGTCGGGATAGTTTGGGGGGTTGGGGGCGAAATGGTTTTCGTCCCTACTCCGTTCGCTCTTCACGTGCCTCATGCAGAACCCCTAGCCTGGGGAGTGGAAAGTTCCCCAGAGGCGATGGAGATATTCCGAAAGGGAATGAAACACTATAGCCAAGGAACAGCCAGAGGACTGCGGGAGGCGCTAAAGTCTTGGGAAGTGGCGCTAAAGCTTTCGCAAGAGACTGAAAATACTGACCAGGAAATCATCATCCTCAATTGGATGGGGTTAGCCTATCGCGAGTTGGGGGAATTTGACCAAGCATTTTCCCTTTATAACCAGCTTTTACCGAGAACGGCTAGTCGTCCTCAAACGGAAGCCAGCGTCCTGTTGTCCTTGGCGCAGGTGCATACGAAGCTATCTAACTACCAAGAGGCGTTGGATCTTTATAATCAGGCGTTGGGGGTATGGCGTAGTGTCAATTTTCAAACGGGAGAAGCGGCGACTTTAAATAATTTGGCTGTAGTCTATACGGAGTTGGGGGACTATAACCAGGCGCTTGCCACCTACAACCGCGCTTTGGAGTTAGTTCAGGATCTGGGTAACCCAAAATCGATCGCCGCTACATTAAATAATATAGGCGGCAGCTATAGTGACTTGGAGCGGTATTCCCAAGCCTTGGTTCATTATCAAGATGCCCTAAAACTGTGGCAAGATGAGGAGGATCGTCGGGGACAGGCGAGTACGTTGAATAATATTGGCTTTGTGTATGCGAAACTGGATAAACCCGATAATGCTTTAGCGACTTATGTGAATGCTTTGCCGTTATGGGAAAAATTAGGCGATCGCGCCGGAAAAGCGAGTACCCTGAATAATCTGGGCTATGTTTATGCCCAACAGGGAAATTTAGAGTTAGCCCTAACCTACTATAATCAGGCTCTAGACTTACGGCGACAGGTGGGCGATCGCCCCAAAGAAGCTCTTACCCTCTATTCCATCGCCCAAGCGCAGCGCCAACAAGGGAAGCTTGAACTCGCCCAAGCCACGATAGAAAACGCTCTTACCCTGATTGAGGATCTCAGAACCCGGGTCAGTGTGCAAGACCTCAGAAGTACGTTTTTCGCCAGTAAGCAGGATTATTATGAGTTTTATATCGATCTGCTCATGGAGCGTCACCGCAATACCCCCGATCGCGGTTATGATACTCGGGCGCTAGAAGCCAGAGAACGAGCCAGTGGGCGATCGCTCCTAGACCTCCTCACAGAAGCTAAAGTTGACATTCGCACGGGTGTAAATCCGGAGCTAGTCCAAAAAGAACAAACCCTCAGTCAGCAACTAGCCGCCCTAGAAGAGCGAAAACTTAGGCTTTTGCGAGATAATTATCAAGCCGATCGAGCGGCCGAACTCGATCGAGAAATTGAAGATTTGCTACTGGCTTACCGAGATATTCAGGCTCGTATCCGCGCCACCAGTCCGAACTATGCTAACCTCACCCAACCCCAACCCCTGAGTGTGGCTCAGATCCAACAGCAAGTTGTGGATCGGGACACCACTCTAGTAACCTATTCCTTGGGAAAAGAGCGCAGTTATGTGTGGGTAGTGACTTCTGATGGGTTGCATAGCGCCGAACTGCCCAGTAGAGACGCGATCGAAAAAGCCGCCCAAGCGTTCCGAGAAGCCGTGATTTCCCCCAGGCTGAGAATTCGCCGAAGACGGGCAGAAGGGGCAGCCCATATCTTGAGTACGATGATTGTAGACCCCATTGCTGACCATCTGGAAGGGGAACGG
Source organism: Cyanobacteria bacterium UBA2566 (assembly GCA_002340255.1). Classification (GTDB taxonomy): domain Bacteria; phylum Cyanobacteriota; class Cyanobacteriia; order Cyanobacteriales; family Desertifilaceae; genus Roseofilum. The sequence continues at coordinate 5,514 of DDLS01000051.1, read as the reverse complement.
TTAGCGATCGTGAGTGATGGGGGCTTACAATACATTCCCTGGGCAGCGATCGCCGCTCCTGCTTCCGTGAATACCTATACCCCCCTGATCGTTGATTATGAACTGATTGCCCTCCCCAGTGCTTCTAGTCTCAGTCAACTAAGGCAGGACATTGCCCAACGCCAAGCCGCTCCCAAAACCCTGGCGATCCTCGCCGATCCGGTGTTTAGTCCCCAAGACAACCGTCTTAATCCTGATATTCAACCGCCAGAAAATTTTTTACCGCCGGAATTAGAGCGATCGGCTAGAGAAGCGGGACTGATCTTCGATCGCCTCCCTTTTACCCAACAAGAAGCCGAAGAGATTCTCGCCCTATTGCCCAAAGGACAAACCACCCAAGGTTTTGGCTTCCAAGCCTCCAAAGCGATCGCAACAAGTCCCGACATCAGCCAATATCGTATCCTCCACTTTGCTACCCACGGACTACTCAACAGCATTACGCCCGAACTCTCTGGCTTAGTTCTCTCCTTACTCAACCCCCAAGGAGAAGCCATAAACGGCTTTCTCCGTCTCCACGATATCTATAACCTCAATCTTCGTGCTGAACTCGTGGTTCTCAGTGCCTGCGAAACTGGACTCGGAAAAGCCATTCGCGGTGAAGGATTAATTGGACTCACCAGAGGCTTTCTCTATGCTGGTGCAGCCCGGACAATCGTCAGTCTGTGGCAAGTTGATGACCGTGCTACCGCCCAATTAATGATTAATTTGTATCAAAATATGCTGCAAAAAGACCTTTCGCCAGCGGCTGCCCTCCGAGCTGCCCAACTCGAACTTTGGAATAGCGAACAATACAAACTTCCCTATTTCTGGGCAGCATTTACGCTTCAGGGAGAATGGCAACTTTCAGAATTACTTCCCAATTGATCTATACCCCCCTTCGGTCGCTTTTCAAAAAAGGGGAATGAAATCCTGATTCTTTCGTTGGCGATAATGCTCCGCATTGCTTCGCGATCTCGGGCTGTAATGACGGAAATTTCCGCTTCACGGACATAAAACGTCAGAATTTCCCAGAATGACAGAAGAGGAATACAGCACTTTGCTTGCGTTATAAAACACAAACTTGAATCCTCTCTCTCCATGTACCACAACCCTATTCCTTATTCCCTATTCCCTATTCCCCAGCGCAAAGCGCTGTATAAGCCCGGTAACCCCAGAAATATGATAGAACAGAACGAATGTCGATACATAGCAATACGCGCTGATATCGGAGTTAATTTCGGCGATCGCCAAACACTGAAACTTCTTTCCTCAGAGATTTTTCACCTCTGATTACCAATGACCAGCGCGATACCCGATGTATCGGTAATATACACCTCATACTGGGCCGACATGAGTAGCACGATCGCCAGACTTTGGCAAACGATAGTTAACCTGATCGATCATATTTCAAACACCTCCATTCTCACCATTGGCAATGAAAAGATCACCATTATTGCCATTATCAATATTCTCTTTTCCTTAGTCATTGTCCTCGTCTTTGCCAGACTACTCAAAAACTTCCTCAAATATCGTCTGCTCCAAAAGCTCAAAATTGATGAAGGGAACCGCCAGGCGATCGCCACTATTGTTGGTTACAGCTTTTCCACCATTGGTTTTCTAGTTATTTTACAAACCAATGGCTTTGATATTGCCTCTTTAACCGTACTCGCTGGTGGTTTAGGCGTTGGTATTGGTTTAGGCTTGCAAAGTATTACGAAAAACTTTACCAGTGGACTCACCCTATTGGTTGAACGAAAACTGCGCATCGGTGATTTTGTCCAATTTGATGGCATGGATGGCTATGTCAAAGAAATTTCTCTGCGCTCTACCTTAATTCGCACCCGGCGTGGCGGTTCCGTGATTGTTCCGAATAGCCATCTTGTGGAAAATATGATTCTCAATTGGGATTATGAATCCCCCACAAACCGGATTCACATTCCTGTTGGTGTCGAATATGGCAGCGATCCAGTTCTAGTGACTGAAGCCCTACTCAAAGCTGCGTATATGGAGCCTTCGGTTAGCTCAGACCCCCCACCCAAGGTCATTTTTATTGGTTTTGGAGCCAGTTCTTTAGATTTTGAACTCTGGGTTTGGGTCTCCCGTATTGATTTAGAACCTCATATCACCAGTTCCCTCAATTTTTTAATCGAATATCACTTAAGACAATACAATATTACCATCCCCTTTCCTCAGCAAGATTTATGGCTGAGAAATCCAGAAGTTCTCTATCCAGTCGGACGTAGAAAATCAGAAGTTCAGGAATTTTTAGAAGCCAATAAAAATCCAGAAATTCAAGACTATAAGCCTCTGGCACTCCGGGATTTACTTCCCCAAGTTACCTACTTTAAGAATTTTACCGAACTGGAATTAAGGCAACTTATTGAAGTGGGCTGTCGCAGGCGTTTAAGGGAATCTGAAGTGCTTTTTCGAGAGGGGGATGCCGGGGATAGTTTTTATATTGTCTTATCCGGTACAGTTGAAGTTTATGTAGAAAAAATCAATAAGCATTTAACCAATTTGAGGACAGGTAGTTTTTTTGGTGAACTCTCTTTAATGTTAGGCATTCCTCGTACCGCTTCGGTTCGCGCCGTTGAAGAGACCATTTTATTTGCCATTAATCATAAGGGCTTTGAAAATTTGTTGCGCGAACACCCAGAACTTTCCGAGGTCATTGTCCAAGAGTTTGCTAAACACCAAGACGAACTCTCTGAACGCCAAAAGCAGTTGCGTGAATTGGGGCTAGTAGATGCTTCAGAAGATGATAAAAATCCGGTGGTTTGGGTGAGAAAACGGCTCAAGAATTTATTTGGTGTTTGATACAGTACTTGGCGCTGTGGTGGGCAATAGAGGAGTGGGGGGAGTGAGCAACAGACTCAATCTAGCAAGTGAGCTATTCTGGCTATCTTTAAAAACCACCATTGATCCAGGGCATAGCAGAGGCAATTAACTGCTGTAATGATCGTTGAGAATTAGCCGCAGTTGTGAACCAGGTTCATGGATGAGGAAACTTTTAGACGACTCTTACAGTCTCATCTCCTGCTAACCTAAACTACTCTAGCATTCACTCAACTTAATCTAGAGATTATCTCTAGGAATATTCTTTAATCAAGATCTATTCCTAAATTCTGCTGCGTGGCAGTTTACGGGGTGCAATACCAGCAAATCATTGGTATTTAATTTTCCCATTACCCAGCATGACTTCACTGATCTATAGTCATTTTGTTCCTGAGCGCAAACTCAATCTTCAGGCTCCCTTAACTTTAGCCTGCGATCGAGTTTCTGTGGTTATCCCTGTGAAAAATAATCAACCAGGGATTGATCGGTTTCTGACCTCTTTTTTTGATTCCCATCTCCCAGAAAACTATCCTCGTGAGATACTGATCGTTGATAATAATTCTTCTATTCCCATTGTTATTAGGGAAGATTTTGGTCATTTCAGCCTACCGATTAAACGCTTTGAATGTCAAGCGCTCGGTCCAGCTAGTGCGAGAAATTTAGGCATTCAAAAAGCTCAAGGAGAATGGATTTTATTCACGGATAGTGATTGTATTCCTACAGCCAGCTTTTTAACAGGTTACCAAACTATGCTCAATGGTGCAGTGGGTTATGCCGGCAATGTGCAACCCTTGCAACAAGATCAACTTTCTGCTTATTATGGCTCTCAAAAAATTCTGATTCCACCTTCAGTCCAAGATCAATTTGGGGATCTGCGTCCCCATTATGTGATTACTGCCAATACTCTAATCTGGAAGCCTGCTTTAGAATCAGTTGGTGGATTTGATGACCAGATTCAAATTGCAGCAGGTGAGGATATTGATTTGGGGTTTCGCCTTTCGGAAGTGGGTCAACTCTCCTATGCTTTGTCTTCATTAGTTTATCATGATTTTGGTCAAGGTTTATTCTCTTTTATTCGCCGATTTAAGCGATATGGAAAAGGGAATCAGTTGGTGGGATTGAAGCATGAGGTGGACTTGAAGCCACGACCATTTACACCAGCGGAAAAAAGTGGTTTTAATTGGTTCTTGTCCACTCTTCAATATGGCGCTTTAATGTGGGGATATTGGGATTAAACCAGTAGCGATCGCCTGTTCTACTCAATACTCGCTTCGGCTTGATGGACGATCGCCCTCAACGCATCTACCCGTTCCGCACTTGCACTTGTCCACAGTCCGCGCTGATGGGCTTCTAATAACCGTTCTGCCATATCTCGGAGCGCCCAAGGATTGTGCTTTTCCACAAACTCCTGTACCTTAGGGTCGAGTAGATAGGCTTCGCTTACGCCGTCATAAATGTGATCGGCAACACAATGGGTAGTCGCATCATAGGCAAACAAATAATCTACTGTTGCCGCCATTTCAAATGCTCCTTTATACCCATGACGCATAACACCGGCAATCCACTTCGGATTGACGACTCGCGATCGATAAACCCGGTTAATTTCCTCTTGCAGCGTGCGAATTTTCGGGTGATTCATAACGGCATGATCGCCAAAATAAACCGTGGGATTTTTCCCGGTTAATGACCGTACTGCCGCCGTTAATCCCCCTTGAAACTGATAATAATCATCCGAATCTAACAGATCGTGTTCGCGGTTATCTTGATTGTGAAGAACCACCTGTAAATCTTGTAAGCGTTGGGCAAATACTTCCGGTGCAGACTGACTTTCTCCTTGCCCCGTGTAGGCGTAACTGCTCCAATTGAGATAGGCGCGGGCTAAATCCTCATCCGTGCGCCAATTTTGGGACTCAATTAACCCCTGTAACCCTGCACCATACGCACCCGGTTTTGAGCCAAACATGCGATAGTGCGATCGCCCCCACGCCTGCTCTTCACTTAACCCTAACTCTTGCCATTTCTGGGTTTCCTCTCTTACCGTCGCCGCTAAAGGATTGTCCTCTTCCGGTTCATCCAACCCCGCAACCTTCTCCACCACCCGATTAAACAGATCGATCAAATTCGGGAAACCATCCCGGAAAAATCCCGAAATTCTCAATGTAACATCTACCCTCGGCCGTCCCAACACCGACACCGGAACCACTTCAAAATCGACCACGCGACGAGATGGGCCATCCCAAACTGGTTGTACCCCTAACAACCATAAAGCCTCAGCCAAATCTTCTCCTCCCGTCCGCATGGCTGAAGTGCCCCACATCGACAACCCCAAGGTTTTTGGATACTCCCCATTTTCCTGGGTATAACGTTCAATTAATGCCTCGGCTGCTTTTCGCGCCATTCCCCAAGCCGTTTCTGTGGGAATCGCCCGAATATCAACCGAGTAAAAATTCCGACCGGTGGGCAGCACTTCCGCCCGTCCCCGCGTCGGAGCGCCTGACGGCCCGCTGGAAACATAGTAGCCTTCTAGTCCGCGCAACAGGTTGGTAATTTCTTGGGCGGTTGCTTGTAATTGAGGATACAAGGTTTGCTGAATCCAAGTCAGTTCTGTTTGGGTAATGGGTAATGGGTTATGGGCAATTCCCCCATCTCCCCATCCCCCCA
>DDLS01000066.1 GCA_002340255.1 Cyanobacteria bacterium UBA2566 | reverse complement strand
AATCTTGGCGATTGCTTCCCTCCGGTCGCAATGACAACTCTTTAAGCGGATTTGATATTAAATTCAGATGTGAGTCAATCCGTAAGGTGGGCATTGCCCACCCTACTTCATTGTTATTTGAAATGACTATACTTACCGTGATTCAATTAACAAAAATAATTTACACCCTATTATTTACGCTCAGTATCATTATCATTAATCCTTGGGGAAGCAGTCGGGGAGAAATCTGGACTCAACCCAAATGTGCGGTACTGGCTCTGATTGTCATCTGCAATCTCTACTTACTGTGGAAAAATTGGGACACTCTACACATTCCCAAGAGTTGGTTTACCTGTAAACTTCTCTGGGAAATATTTCTGTTGATTGGATTCATTTCTACTCTCCTGAGTCCGTTTCCGATTCGCTCTCTATTCGGTCAAGATCAGATGGGAGATGGTTGGCTCTACTGGTTGCTTGTCGCAGCTTTCACTCTCAGTAATACCCTGGTTTTAAGACGATATCCACAACTATTGCCCGCTCAACTCTACGGTTTTCTCATCGGTGGCATTATTCTGGCTTTGAGTACGTTTCCCCAACTGATCGACTGGCGCATTGACTACACGGCAACCACCGGACAATTACTGCGAGATAATATCCTAGTGAGCACTATTTTTCAGAATCATCAACCCATCGGTTTCTACTCCCATCGCGGTCATGCTGCATTTGTGCTGGCAGCCATTGGCGTGATGACTCTTGCTTGCAGACAGCTCAGATGGGTGTCGTTGCCAACAACAGTGACGATAATTATTCCCATTATAATCGCTCTTCTTTTAGCCAATACTCGGATGGCTCTTGTTGCTTTCATCGTCGGGATTTTATACTTGTCAGGAAGGAAATACTATCGACGAGTAATCCCCATTATTTTAGTTTTTATACTAATGATTGGGGTCATGACTACCACCAGACAAATTTCAGGTTTGTCTGGGATTAAACAAATGACTTCAGACCGAATATACCTGTGGGAGTTAGCCACTCGTGGCATCAGCAAACGCCCTTTATTTGGCTGGGGTTTCAATGGTTTCGGCATTGCTTATCCCTATATCCGATCGCTAAAAAATACTCCCCATGTCGTCCGTTTGGGTCATTTAAGTTACGATGTAGTGAGGGAAAATGGCAACTTGCATACTGTACCTTTGATTACCTATAAAGCTCATAATCTAATTTTGGATACAATTTTATCAGTGGGAATTTTGGGAATGCTATCTTATACGGCATTGTGGGGATATGGTATTTTCCTGCTTGTCCGATCGCCAAACCGAAAAATGTTGGCAGTAGCGATCGCCTATTTAGTTTTCACTGTAACCTGGTTTGAATGCGCTCAATTTACCCATATAGCTTGGTGGACACTATCGGTAAGCGTGAATACAAGCAGTAAACCTATAGCAGAGTAACCTAAGAAGCCACCTCACTGGTATTCGTAATCCCCAATACCTGAGTAAATCCACCTCTAGCTTGAGTCACGCCGATCGCGCGCTCCGAGGCTTCAATCATGGGACGACGGAGACTGACGACGATAAATTGGGCACTGCCCAAACTTTGTTTTTTAATCATCTTCGAGAGCCGTTCCACATTCGCGCCATCGAGGAACATATCTACTTCATCAAAAGCATAGAACGGGGAAGGACGATAGCGCTGGAGGGCGAAAATAAAGCTCAGAGCCGTTAAGGATTTTTCTCCTCCAGACATCGATGCCAGACGTTGCACGGGTTTACCTTTGGGATGGGCAATTAAATTCAGTCCGCCACTAAAGGGATCTTCAGGATTATCCAGTTGCAGATGTCCATCCCCTTCCGAAAGTTCGGCAAAGATCTGTTGGAAGTTTTCATTCACGGCATCAAAGGATTCCATAAACGCCCGAAAGCGCAGAGTCGTAAAATTTTCTACCCTGAGTAAGAGTTCTGTACGCTCTTTTTCTAGAATCGCCAGTTTTTCGCTGAGAGCTTCCAGGCGTTCGGTGGTATGTTCGTATTCTTCGATCGCCAACATATTCACCGGTTCCAAGGCTTGCAGTTGTTTTTGCAGTTGGCGCAAAGTTTGTTCGAGTTCCTTCATCTTCAGTTTTTCCGGAACTTCGGGCAAGGGAACGGGCAACTCGGCTTTCACCTCTTGAATCTGGTTTTGCAGCGCAATCAGATTTTGGCGACGGGTATTTTGGTTTTCCGCCAGTTTCTGTTGTTGCCATTGCAATTGTTGACGGTTGAGATGCAATTGGCGCAAATTCTCTTCCACCGCATCCCGTTGTTGTTTTTCCGCCCCTAGGGTTTCTTCCAGGATCGCCAATTGCCCCGTTGTTTGCGCCATCTGCCCCTTAATATCCGCCTGTTGGCGACGAATGCGGGTATTTTGGCTCATAGTGGTAGACTCATTCTGCTTGAGTTCGTTCACCCGCTCTAAACCTTGGCGAATTTTCTCATTGGTGCGATCGCGTTTTTTATCCAATTCCTGTAACTGTTGTTCGCATCCTCTCAGAGCCAGTTCTCGCCGATCTAACACACTTTCCTTTTCCCGCAGTTGCTCTTGAATCGCCTGCCACTCCTTCGGTGCTTGATTTTCTTCCAACTGAGCCAAAGACTGCCGATACTCATCCAGTTGGCTCTGTTGTTGAGGCAGTTCCCGATTCAAGTACTCTAAACGGGTGCGAGTTTGATTCAAGTCCTGTTCCGTTTGACTTAAAAGCTCCCGAGCGCGATCGCATTGTTGCCGATCGCTTTGGATCTGTTTTCGGCATTGCTCCAGTTGCAGTTGTTTTTCCCGGTGCTGCCCCCTAACCTCCATCAACTCCGCAGAGGCTTCTTTTGTCGCGTCTGACAAACGTCCCTGTTCAACTTCAATTTGAGCCAAAAGTCCTTCAATCTCATTTATCCGGTCTGCTAGCGCCCTCTGCTGGGCTGATTCAGAACTAGCTGCACCCATACCCAAACGCAGGCTCGATCTCTGGGACTGACTGCCCCCAGTCATCGCTCCAGAGGCTTCGAGCAGTTCCCCCTCTAGGGTAACCATGCGCAGATTGCCAATATGGGATTGAGCGGCGTTGAGGGTGGCAAATACGGCAGTACTGCCAAAAACATAGGCAAAGATCGTGTCATAACGAGGATCGCATTGAATCAGATTGACCGCGTAGTCGATAAAGCCTTCAGCGCTGAAACCCTTATCTGGACGGCGACCGGGGCGAATCTTATTCAAGGGTAAGAAAGTCGCGCGTCCAGCTCGTTTTTGTTTCAGCAGAGCGATCGCCTGGGCAGCTACGTTATCATCTTCTACAACCATATTTCCCAACCGCGACCCCGCCGCAATTTCCAAAGCCAACTGATAGCGAGAATCCACTTGACCTAAACTAGCGACTAACCCATGAACGCCAGGGATCTGGGTTTGCATAATCAGTTTACTGGCGTAAGTTCCCGCCGCTTCTTGCTGGGCTTGTACTTGCGCCTCTAGTTTATCGAGTTGTCGTTGTTTGTCCCGTTGTTCATTCAGCAATCTTTTCTGGGTTTGCTGCTGGGTTTGCTGGTCATATTCTGCCGTTGAAAGGGTTTGAGCCACCACCTGAATGCGCTGGGATAACTCAATCACTTCCACTTCTAACCCGGTTGCCCTTTCATGTTGGCTGGCAATATTCGGTTCTAGGGTGGCAATGCGAGTATTCTGCTCTTCTAGGGTACGGGTTAACTGGCTTTGGCGCTCGGTTAGTTGCGCTTGTTCGGTGCGTTGGGGTTCTAGGGTTTTGAGAATCTCTTCGATATTGTGATTCAAAGCCGTTTGTCGATCTACCCATTCTTGAGATGCAGAGGCGATCGCCTGGGCCTGTTCCCGCGTTTGGGTTAAACTAGCCTGAGCTTCATCCCGACTATCTTGCAATCCCGACAAAGCCTGAGTTTCTAAATTATATTGATGTTGCAGACTTTCCAGAGTTTGCCGGTCTTGATGAATGTCATGTTCCGTTTTTTCTCGTTGATGTTTTAACTGTTGTTCCGTGCTTTCGAGTTCCTGTTGCCGAGTTTCCAGTTGACTCAGTTGGGCTTGTTGCGTCGCTAACGTAGACTGGAGCGCTAATAACTGTTCTTCCCCCAAAGACTTCACCCGCGCATTCAATCCATCGAGTTCTTCACTCACCTGGGAAATTTGAGTATTCAGCGCTTCTAAGTTATCCTGAAATTCTCCTTGAGTGCGATCGCCCGCTTCAATCGCTTCCCTCAGTTTTCCTTCCTCCGCTCGTAAAGAGCGCCAGCGCAATACCACTTCCCACTCCTGTTTCTGCAACAGTTCTGTGCGTAGGGTTTGATACTTTTCCGCTTTCGCTCGGTCTTTGGCAAGGCGATCGCGCTGAGAAATTAACTCCTGTTCTATAATCCGAGAATTCTCCTCCTTCTCCTTAACTTCCGCTAACTTCTCCTTCGCCAAATCAATCTTACGGTCAAACTGAGCCACCCCCGCCAACTCATCAATAATTTCCCGTCTCGCCTTCCCATTCATGGAGATAATACTCGTCACATCCCCTTGAAGCACCACATTATAGCCTTCCGGATAGATTCTCAGCCGGTTCAGATGCTCATGTAACTGAGTTAAGGTGCAAGCCTCCCCATTCATATAATAGGTTGACGTATAAGTTCCGGCTGGCGTAACCCGCAGGCGGCGCGTAATCTTCCATTCCGGGTCTAATTCTATCTCCCCCTCTGGATCTTCTTCCTCCTCCCAGATACTGCGCTCCACATCCGAGACATCCAACGTCACCGTCACACTCGCTTCCACCGTCGCTTTCCGTTTCTCTCCCTTCGCATGGTTTACCAGATCTGGCAGCCGTTCCGCTCGCATCCCCTTAGAGCTGGATAAGCCCAAACAAAACAGCAGCGCATCTAAGATATTAGACTTTCCCGACCCATTCGGCCCCGAAATCACTGTAAACCCAGGTAACAACGGCACAGTCGTTGTTCCCCCAAAGGATTTGAAGTTGGTCAGTTGCACGCCCTTAACGTGAACCATAGGATTGAGTGTTTAGACGGATTTAGGTTATTTAAATAAGATTAGCGTAGGATTGGCGAGAATGGACAAGGGATGCTCACCCATCCCAAATCTTTACTTTCATCAATTTGGTGCAGATCGATAGTCGATTTTAGATATATTCAACACTGCCATACACCTCGACGGGTAGTAAAACTTCATAAATCAGAATAATTCTTTTTATGATTTAAGCTGACTATAGGCATGATTTTACCCCAAAGATTAAAAAGATTAATATGATAAATCAGTAGGCGATCGCTATACTGAATCATGAGGCTGTGAGCAGTGAACGAGTGGTTAAAATATCGTTCTTGGTTAAGGTTTTTACAGCAGAGATGGGAACTGTGACCACTTTGATCGATTCACCAACTGCATTGAAAACTTCCAGAGTGCAACCGGTTTCGCCGCCGTCGGGGTGGGGAATAAAATCGATGAGGGTGGCGATATCTCCTTGATACATTCCGTATTCTGGAAGGTCTTGGATTAAGGCAATTTCTTGATAAAGTTCTAGACTCATGGGTTTATGCTCGATAAGGTTTTAGAGTGACAAAATAAAATTGACTATCGATGGATCGTTGTAACCAAATAGTAGCCACAAGTAATTTACAATCGTTTACTCCTTCAAGTTCGCCGATCGCTTGATAATATGTAACGTATTCATCGGTAATATCTTCCTTGGCTTCATTGGCTTTAATGAATTTTTGAAGAGCCGTTTTTAAGTCTTGCCAGTTTTCTAAGTAAAATCCTCCTTGGGCTAAATATTTGGATTTGTCATTTCTCTGTTTCAAGATCAAGAGATATTGAGTTAATTTAGGATCGGGAATGATTGCATCTTCTGGTATCTTCATAGCTCTGGGCAAAAGGCTATTTGGAGTTGGGAGAGTGCAGATAGGAGAGATCGCCTGCTTAATTGAGTTTCAACCAGCCAAAGATCTCCTCCATGGTTAACTCTAAAGCAATGCCGGCTAGGATTTGGGGGCGATCGCCTTAAACCCATAGGCTGTGATAATTAAATTTAGTTTTTATCTTAAATGCTCTTGTTATAGTATTATTATTTACAGGAATTATTCAATTAGTAAGGAACAACTGAACAGATTGAAAAGCATTGACCCTCTCTTTCCTGCAACTTAGGAAAAGGGAGGATCAACAACACTTACAGGATCGGGCAATTTACCCGTTGTTCCCCAGCTAAATTATGCTTCATCTAAAGCAGCAATACCGGGAAGTTCCTTACCTTCGAGCAGTTCCAAGCTTGCGCCACCACCAGTAGAAATGTGACTCATTTGATCGGCAACGCCAACTTTTTCCACAGCAGCAACCGAATCACCCCCTCCAATAATAGTGGAAGCACCGGTTTTAGTCAGTTCAGCCAAGGAGCGAGCGATCGCCTCTGTACCCTTAGCAAAGTTCTCAAACTCGAATACACCCATTGGCCCATTCCAGATCACCGTCTTACAATCGGCTAAAGCCGCCTTAAAGGTTTCCACCGAATCCGGGCCAATATCGAGTCCCATCCAACCATCAGGAATCGCATCGACACTGACCGTTTGGGAGTTAGCATCAGCAGCAAAATTATCAGCCAACACTACATCTGTGGGTAATAACAGGTCTACACCCCGTTCTTTCGCCTTCGCTTCCAAAGATTTTGCCAACTCTAGCTTATCTTCTTCCACCAAAGACTTACCGACATTCAGTCCCCGCGCCTTATAGAACGTGAAGATCATGCCCCCACCAATCAGGAGCTTATCGCATTTTTCCAATAGGGTTTCAATAACACCAATCTTGCTCGATACTTTCGATCCACCAATAATAGCTGCTAAGGGTCGTTGGGGACTTTCGATCGCCGCTTGCAGATACTGAAGTTCCTTCTCAATCAAAAATCCAGCAACTGAAGGCTTCAGATATTTAGTCACCCCTTCCGTAGAGGCATGGGCCCGGTGAGCCGTTCCAAAGGCATCATTAACATAAAGATCGGCAATAGAAGCTAACTGTTTGACAAACTCTGGGTCATTTGCTTCTTCTCCAGCATGGAAGCGCACATTTTCCAGTAGCACCACATCGCCATCGTTCATGCTGGCAACCGCAGCAGCCACTTCATCACCAATACAATCATTCGTTTTCTTCACCTCTTTACCCAGAAGTTCAGATAGCCGTTGAGCGACTGGAGTCAAACGCATGGACTCATTCACTTTTCCCTTGGGTCGGCCGAAGTGAGAGGTTAAAATAACTTTAGCCCCCTTGCCCGTCAAATCCTGTATGGTAGGGAGAGCGGCACGGATACGAGTATCATCAGTGATAGACCCATTATCAATGGGGACATTGAAATCCGCCCGCATCAGTACCTTCTTACCAGAGAGATCAGAAGCCAACAAATTGGCGATCGTTTTCTTGGGCACAGGATAAACCTCCTTCAAAAAATTTTTCGTTATGTTGTTGATTACGCCATCGTCCACATTGTATAGGAGTCCGTGTCTCGGAGGTAAGACCCATGTTTAAGACTGTTCTGTTTCCGATTAACAAAAGCCAAGAAACCTTAGCCGCCACTGAGGTGGTGATGGATATTGTCAAAACCTATGGCTCTCATCTGATTTTACTTTCTGTCCTGGAGAGTGAGACCACTGAAGAGAATGCCTCTAGAGACCCGATGACCTCCCATGAGCAAATTGCTGAACTTTTAAATAAAGTCCAAACTGGCTTTTCTAAGAATGGAATTGAGGCTCAAATCCTGGAACGGCAAGGGAACCCAGCCTTTACGATCTGCGATGTCGCCGATGAAATAGATGCCAAGCTGATTATCATGGGAAGTCGGGGTGTTGGTCTGACGGAAGAAGGGCCAAAGGATAGTATTACCAATCAGGTGATTAACCTTTCTCCTTGTCCCGTCTTGATTATTCCCTAATGTTCCTGATTTTCTCATTCTGATTATGATTCAATGGTATCCCGGACATATTGCTAAGGCAGAACGTTCTCTAGCCGAACAACTCAAACGGGTTGATGTGGTCTTAGATGTTCGGGATATTCGTATTCCCCTGACGACACAACACCCGAAACTGAAGGAGTGGGTGGGGAGTCGGGAGCGAGTGCTGGTGCTGAACCGGATGGATATGATTTCTCCAGAGATGCAAGATTTATGGTTGCAGTGGTTTAGCGATCGCCAAGAGAAGCCCTATTTTACCAATGCTAAATTGGGTAAGGGAATTCGAGAAGTGACCCAAGCGGCGATCGCCGCTGGTGCAGCGATGAATGAACGCCGACGTAACCGAGGAATGCGTCCGCGTCCCGTGCGAGCCGTGGTGGTGGGATTTCCCAATGTGGGAAAATCGGCCTTAATTAACCGGCTCTTGAACCGTAAAGTGGTTCACAGTGCTGCGCGTCCAGGGATAACTCGGCAACTACGCTGGATTAAAATTTCTGCTGATATTGAGTTATTAGATGCTCCTGGAGTAATTCCAGCGCGGTTAGAAGATCAACGAGATGCGGTGAAGTTAGCCATTTGTGATGATATTGGTGAAGCCAGTTATGATAATCAGCGGGTGGCGATCGCCCTTTTGGACTTATTGTACCAACTGAATACCCATGTTAATACCTTGGATAAACTGCGATCGCGCTATGAAGTCGAGTCTGCAAACCTCTCTAGTGAAGACTATTTACATACCCTCGCCCAAACCAAATACCTCGGAGATTTAGAACGCGCTGCTTGTCAACTGCTCACCGACTTTCGTAAAGGTCACTTAGGGTTATTCTCCCTGGAATTACCTCCTTTGCGATAATCTTCTATAATCTCAGGGCCAGCACTCAGTACAATAGACCTCTTACATAAAGCAGGTAGAAGATATAAGATTAACTCAGGGTTTGCATGATTTAGCACAGGGAGCCAATTCTAATGGCCGATCGTTTTTTTCACCCCCCTAAAACGGTTCCTTTATCCATCTATATTCTCGTGCCTGTCGTATTGCCTATCCTAGTGGCAATGACACTCACCGGATGGCTCTCCTTGCGCCAAAACCATCAGTTAGTCCAACAATTATCCCTGCAATGGATGCAGGAAGTAGCCGATAGCCTAGAAACAAGACTCACCCTTAATCTCGATTTTCCTCAAGAGCTACTCAACTCCTATCCCACCCTTCCCTTAGATGATGAGAGTGCCTTATCCAATCAAAACTGTTTTTGGCCCTTCCTCAACAGTTTTCCCCACCTTCAAGGTATTTATTTAGGATTACACGATAGCGGAGACCTACTCGCTATTCATCGTACAGAAAATGGTGAAACAATTTGTACCCAAGCTAATCGTGAAACAGAGCAACGTTTATTGTCCTATCGTCTCAACGATCGAGGTGAAATCCAAGAGCAAATCCAGGCTGCTTCTACTCCCTATGATGTGCGCCAAGAATTTTGGTATAAAAACAGCTTAATTGAAGAAAACCCGACAATAACTATTATACCATCCTCTTCCCACGCTAAGAACTCTGTCCATCTGCAACTCAAGCAACCTTTATACAACACTGAACAAGAATTAGTTGCGGTCAGTAGAATAGATTTTAACCTCGATTTGTTTCTTGATTATATTCAAGAAAAATCTAGGAATTTTTCCGCAAATATTCTTGTTTTTGATCCACAGCTAAACCTCTTAAATCACTCTGCATTGACTTCTGAGAAACAAAACGCTCTCGACTCCGATTTAGTGCCTGAAATTCAAAATCATCTCCAGAATCCATCCAGCGATCGACTGCAAATCATTAACCACAATAAACAAAACTATTGGATTTTAAGTTCTCCCTATCATTGGCCTGGCGAGCAGCAATGGTGGATCGCTATCATAGTCCCGGAACAACAAATATTTAAAACCGTACAAATCAATTTTCGCAATCACCTCTTGATTAATTTATCTGCGTTATTAATCGCCATAACTTGGGGAGGGTTCTGCCTTTATAAGGTGAGCTATGTTCTCAATCAGTTGAGCCAGAACGTAGAAGAAGCTCTTTATGGAAACTTGCACTTTAAAAGTTGGAATAAATCCATCGTCGATCCTCTGGATAGATTAATCAATCGTGCGCAAAGGCTATCCGATTATGGCTCTCAAATCATGGAATCAATCCAAGAGGAAAATAAACGCTTATTAGATAAAGTCGATTCGGGGACAAATTTATTGATAGAAGCCGTAGAAAAAGCCGATCAAGCCAACCTAAAATTGCAACAATCTCAATCCCTGTTAGAAAGTATTATCAATAGTTCTATGGACGGGATTATGGCGTTTCAGTCCATCCGAGATCAGCGCGGTAGTATTGTTGATTTTGAATGGATTGTTTGCAATCAAGTTTCTGCCTACTTTTTTCATATAAAAACAGTTAATCTAGTGGGGAAATCTTGGCTTCAAGAAATCAAAAGTCCTAATCTAAGAAGCTTATTCGATCATTATGTGAGTGTAGTGGAAACGGGTAGAAATGTAGAATTAGAGTTTCCCTACGATTATCAAACAGAACGGGCTTGGTTTCATGTTATTGCGGTCAAACTAGGGGATGGCTTATCCGTGAACTTTCGGGATATCACTGACCGAAAAAAATCTGTGTTTGAACTGCGTAAAATGCTCGATGAGGTGCATAAACTTGCCAATACAGACGGCTTAACCAAAGTTGCAAACCGTCGTCAATTTGATGAATGTCTCTATCAAGAATGGTTACGTTTAAAGCGCGATGGCTTACCCCTATCCATCATTTTATGTGATGTGGATTACTTTAAGCTCTATAATGACACGTATGGACACCAAGCGGGGGATGACTGCCTGATTCAAGTTGCTCGAGCCATTCAACATTCAGTCCGACGCGCTAGTGATGTTGTTGCTCGCTATGGAGGAGAAGAATTTGTTGTCCTCCTTCCGAATACGTCAGAAGACGGGGCGAAAGTGGTTGCCCAGTTAATTCAGTCCAAAATGGAAGATTTGCAAATTCCCCATGAAAGCTCGAAAGTTTCTTCAACCGTGACGATTAGCTTGGGGATTGCCACCTTGGTTCCTACAGCACAACTATCTAAAGAAAGCTTGATTGCTCTAGCGGATGAAGCGTTATATGAAGCTAAGGAACAAGGGCGAAATCAATTTGTAGTTAAATCTTAAATCTGGGGCAGGTAACGTAACAAAATGTTGCAAGTCTTTGAAAACTATTGAGAAATGCCCCAAAGTCCTCTACTGCCTTTACCCTAGTTCATTAAAATAATGTTAACTTTCCCCAATACCAACTTATGAACGATCAACAGAGCTATCGCCTCCATTGCACCCTCTCCTTTGGAGATATCTACGGACAAATCATTGTCTGGTTAATTGTAATTTTCATCAGTTTAGCAGCCGCCTTGGCCTTAATGGGTGCAGGGAGTCCGGTTTATGCCTTAGCCACGGTGGGATTAATTCTGGTTCTTTCTTTACCGTTTCTGTTGTTTAGCTTTGTGACGACTTTACTCAACCATATTGAATTTATGCCGGTTGAAGAGCGTCAGCAAAAACGCTCCTCTCGTGCAGGAGCATCCCAAAATCCAGCACAAGCAGCCGGTTAACCGGATTCGTAATGGTATTGTTGTAGGGGCGAAGGGCCCCTACTAATTGCCTGTTTTTTGACCCAGTTGGAGAAGATCAACCAAACCATGTTAGAGCATGATGTAATCATTGTTGGCGGTGGACTGGCCGGGTGTCGTGCGGCTGTGGAAATTGCCCGCACCGATCCTAGTCTGAACGTTGCTGTAGTGGCTAAAACTCATCCGATTCGATCGCACTCGGTGGCGGCTCAAGGGGGTATTGCAGCTACCTTGAAGAATGTGGATTCTGAGGATAGCTGGGAAGCTCACGCCTTTGATACAGTGAAAGGTTCCGACTATTTAGCGGATCAGGATGCGGTGGAAATTTTAGCGAAAGAAGCCCCGGATGTGGCGATCGATTTGGAGCATTTGGGGGTTCTCTTTTCCCGTCTCCCGGATGGGCGCATCGCTCAACGAGCTTTTGGGGGCCATTCCTATCGTCGCACCTGCTATGCTGCGGATAAAACGGGTCATGCAATCCTTCATGAGTTGGTGAATAATCTGCGCCGCTATGGGGTAAAAGTCTATCAGGAATGGTATGTGATGCGCTTGATCCTGGAAGAAGGGGAAGCGAAGGGTTTGGTAATGTACCACATCCTGGATGGTCGCTTAAAGGTGGTGCGAGCGAAGGCGGTGATGTTGGCGACCGGGGGCTACGGCCGGGTGTTTAATACCACTTCCAATGATTTTGCTTCGACGGGAGATGGGTTAGCCATGGTGGCGAGGGCGGGTTTACCGCTTCAGGATATGGAGTTTGTACAGTTCCATCCGACGGGATTATATCCAGTTGGGGTGTTGATTTCTGAGGCAGTCCGGGGCGAGGGGGCTTATTTACGCAACAGTAAGGGCGATCGCTTCATGGAACAGTATGCGCCAAGCAAAATGGAGTTAGCACCCAGGGATATTACGTCTAGAGCTATTACTCTGGAAATCCGCGCCGGTCGGGGGATTCATACGGATGGCAGCGCGGGAGGGCCCTTTGTGCATTTGGATCTGCGCCACATGGGCCGGGAAAAAATTATGAGCCGCATTCCGTTTTGCTGGGAAGAAGCCCATCGCTTGGTGGGTGTGGATGCGGTGGAGGAACCGATGCCCGTGCGTCCGACAGCCCATTATTCTATGGGGGGGATTCCGGTGGATACGGATGGCCGGGTACGCAGTGGGGTGGAGGGGTTTGTCGAAGCCCTATTTGCGGCTGGAGAATGCGCCTGTGTGTCGGTGCATGGGGCAAATCGTCTAGGAAGCAATTCTCTGTTGGAATGCGTGGTTTATGGCAAACGGACGGGGGCGGCGATCGCCCAATATGTCCAGGATCGCAAGTTACCCAGTTTAGAGGAAACCCCTTATCTGCAAGAGGCACAAGAGCAAGTGCAAGCCTTATTAGATCAACCGGGAAACCAGCGCATTAATCCCCTACGGGAAGCCTTTCAAGATGCCATGAGCCAATATTGTGGC
Source organism: Cyanobacteria bacterium UBA2566 (assembly GCA_002340255.1). Lineage (GTDB taxonomy): Bacteria > Cyanobacteriota > Cyanobacteriia > Cyanobacteriales > Desertifilaceae > Roseofilum. The sequence goes on along the minus strand of DDLS01000066.1, from coordinate 26,345 downwards.
GTATTCCGCGACCAAGAATCCATGGAAAAAGGGTTAGAGATTACGCAAGAGTTGCAACAGCAATATGGCACGATTTATCTTGGCGATCACGGATCTTTGTGGAATACCGAAATTATCGAAGCCCTAGAACTGAAAAACATTATGGTGGTTGGCCGCATGATTCTCACCTCTGCTCTCAACCGCAAAGAGAGTCGGGGGGCACATTCGCGGGAAGATTTTCCCCAACGGGACGATCCCAACTTCCTCAACCATTCTTTGGCGTTTTATTCAGCCGCAGGTATTGATGTTCAGTATCGCCCGGTAACCCTAACCCAGTTTGAACCCCAGGAGCGGAAGTATTAATTAGGTTATGCATAGGGGCGGGTTTACGGAATTCACTGGTAGGTATCGCAGATTTGGGTATAACCCGCCCCTACTTGAATAGAATTGCCTTCTTCTCCTGTCCACCTTACCCACTTTTAATCCTTGATTAATCCCATAATTTAAAGTGCAGGAGTAATATCAAATCCGAATAATCAGTTACACTATGTCATTGCGAATCGAGCGAAGCGGAATGAAGCAATCTAGCCAATCCCGGTAATCTTGGCGTTTCCGCTTCGCGGACATGAAAGCGAAGCTTGCGCGCGCGTTAGCACGAATGCTTTCCTGCGGTCGCAATCACAACTGTTTAACCGGATTTAATACAATAATATAACTCATCATCAGAAATATGGCCGCTGAACATCTTGATTCATCAGTAAGTTTTGGCAAGCAATCTGCATATAATGAGTTAATCGATGTATGGGATGAATGCCAAATTTCAGGTTGGGATGGTTATGATGCTCATCCTGTCGAGAAAGAGACTTTTGAAAATGCTTGGGCTGTTGTTGCTGCTTTACCCATTACTTATCCATTGCCATCATTCAATGCAGAGCCAGATGGCCATATCACCTTGGAATGGTATTGCCATCCTCGTTGGATACTTTCTGTAAGCGTAAGTCCAGAAGGATGGCTTTACTATGCGGGTTTATTTGGAGAGAGTATCACTCAAGGTTCTGAAGACTTTTTTGGTAATGTACCAAAAACTATTCTCGATTTGATTGAGGGTGTAACTGACTAGCTTAAAACATAATATCAGGTGAGATTATCAGGATCGAGACCCAGTTGTTGCAGGTGTTCTCTTAATTGTTGAATCTTCTGATTTTGTTCCTCAACAACGGTTTCAGCTAGGTTTGCCCTCTCCCGTTCGCGATCGCGCTCCGACTCAGCCTGATTTGCCCGTTCGCGTTCGCGCTCAGCCCTCTCTTGTTCGCGCTCAGCCTTCTCTTGCTCTAGCAGAGCCACTTCTTCTGGTAACAAGACCAAATTGTCCTCTGGATCGTAAAAACGCAACCAAGGGGCATTTTCTTTCATCAACTCCCCTTGCCAAGTGCCCAACCATAATTCCAAACTTGGACACCATAACCACCCGTGCTGATTAGGGCTAATTTCCTCATACTTGCGGTTAGCGCCTAAATGCCATCCCTGTAGTGAGTTAGAGTCAAAGGGATTGTAGACAAAATAATCGCTGGTTCTAAAGGTTTGTTCATATAACCTTTTCTTTTCATTGAGATCCTGTTGGGCAGTTGAGGGTGACATCAATTCGACAATGACATCAGGATAGCGTCCTTGCTCTTCCCACACGATCCAACTGCGGCGCTCTAGGGTTCCATCTACATTTAAGACGACAAAAAAATCCGGCCCGCGAAAGTCTTTGTTTCTCACTTGGGCGCTGCTGTAGTAGACGAACATATTGCCACTACTATAGTAATCGTTGCGTCCTTGATAAGCCTGGTGCAAGGACGCAATCAAGATATTCATGCCGATGCGATGGCGGTTACTTTCCAATGGTTCTCCGTCGTCATACGGTAAATCGGTGGGTGGAAGAGGAATGACTTCTTCTTGAAGGGTTTCGGTTTGAGGTGCTTGTTCATCTATTAATTGAACCGACATTGTTTTTTTTCCTCAATACTGAATTTATTTAGTATAGCGCTATGCCTGGCGATCGCCCTTTTCCCAACCTCGAATTTCCGCTAAGGTATAGAGGGGACGGCCTTTGACTTGTTCGTAAATGCGGCCGATATATTCGCCTAGAATGCCGATGCTGACGAGTTGTACGGCTCCCAGAAAGAAGATGGCGATCAGAATGGTGGCAAACCCGGTGAGGGGTGCGGTGGGGGCTACGATGCGCCAATAGAGGACGAGTACAGCCATGAAGAGGGCGATCGCCGCAGCCGCTAAACCGAGATACGTGGATAGCCGTAGGGGAACCTTAGAAAAAGACACAATTCCATTAATCGCCAGGGAGAAGGATTTGGTAAAGGTGTATTTGACTTCACCTGAAAATCGGGGGCTACGCTCGTATAAAATAGCCGTTTGATGGAAGCCCATCCAAGCTCGCAAGCCTCGAATATAGCGATCGCGCTCTGGCATCTGATTTAACACATCCACCACACACCGATCCATCAAACAAAAGTCACCTGTATCCGTGGGAATCTCCACCTCTGATAGATAGTTTAGTATCCGATAAAACAAGTAAGCCGTCCATCGTTTCCGCTTTTTTTCTTGATGTCGGCGGGTTCTTTGGGCATAAACCACTTGATAGCCCTGTTGCCATTTTTCCAACATTTCTGGAATTAATTCCGGGGGATCTTGCAAGTCTGCATCTAAGATCACGACCGCTTGACCGCGCGCATAATTTAAACCCGCAGTTACGGCAATTTGGTGACCAAAATTACGGGCAAAACTGAGATAACAAACCCGCTTGTCCCTCTGATACAATTCCCGCAATAAACGCAAGGAAGCATCCGTACTGCCATCATTAACCAAAATTAATTCCGTCTGTCCCTCTAATTGCTCCATCACCGACTGGAGACGGTTATACAGCTCAGGAATCGTGTTTTCTTCATTGTAAATCGGAACAATAAAAGAATAGGTTGGCTTGACAAACAGTTCCATGTTTATTTACAATGTATCTTTTACAACAAATTATGGGATATAAATTAGGGGCATGATTAAACCTGATTGTATTAAACCATGGTTGGGGCACGTCATTTGTTTCATGCTTCTAGTCATTACCGTTTCCAGTGGTACAATTCTTTATGTCTCCAGCGAACAGTATTTTCACTTTTGGGATTTTGCCGCTTATCAAATTTGGGCCCAAGAAAGTTTTACCGCCTTTAGCCAATCTTGGTTAATAGGTTGGCAGGAACTGCAAGCGTCCTTTTCTCAAAGTTATAATAAGCTCTATACGTTACCCTTGATTCCAGGGTTGTGGCTATTTGGAGACTCTCGATTAGGCTATATCCTCAGTTTGGCGATCGCCTATTTAATTCCCTTCACCTTAGCCATGGGCGCGATCGCTACCCAACTTATCCGTATTAATCCCCCCTTCGTTTTCTGGTCAACCGTCTTTTTCAGCCTCTGTATTCCCGGAAGTTGGTTACTCACATTAAGAGGGTATCCAGACACGGGAGCCGCCCTATTTATCGCTCTGGCACTTTGGATTTACTTAAAAAATACACGCTTAAAACACGGGTGGCAAATCCCTCTAATTGGAATTTTATTAACCTTCGCCTTTTTATGGCGCAGGCATTTTGCCTATTCAGGAATTGCCCTCATTCTAACCTTCATTATTCAAGGTATACTCACTTATCTTAAAGAAAAAAATATTAAGTCACCTAAAGCAATCAATAACCTGATTGAATATCAAATTAAAATCGCCTTAATTGGCGTAACCAGCTTTCTCGCATTAGGGCTGATTGCGCGACCCTATTTACTTCTAGCCATCCAAAGAAATTATACGGATCTTTATCAATCCTATGTCAGACCCTATGGCGAACTGTTGCACCAATACCTTCGCTTTTATGGAATCAGTTTACTGGCTGTAAGTATCCTGGGCTTGGTTATGGCTTCGGGGAAGTTAAATCGCCAACCTTATCGTATCGTATTTATTTTTTATGCGATCTGCACCATAGAATGGATCGGCATTCTCCGCTATGGAGGCTTTCACTATACCATACATTTCACCCCCTTAGTAATTTTAGGTGTCATCTCCTTAGTTTGGGTCATCATCAGAGCCACCAGTACACCCATCAGAACCGGCTTAGTTTGGGCAATCATCGGTTATTTAATACTTAACTTAATCCTATCGTTTACTCCCTTAGGAAAACCCTTCAGCCGCCCTCCTCGGAACATCCTATTTTCTTTATATTCGCCTCCTCCCTACCGAGAAGATTATCCTGAATTATTGCGACTAGTGAAAGCTTTACGTCGCCTGGCACCGAATCAAGAAACCTTGTATTTTGTTGGCTCATCTTCGGCTTTCAATTACTCCTTAATTGTCTCAGCAGAAAAAGAATTATATGGTCAAGATGGCTCTAAACTTTATATCCGGCAAACCCCAATTGTAGATTCTCGCGATTGGTATCCTCTGGAACAGTTTTTACAGGCAAAATATGTGATTATTGCCAAACCGTTTCAACATCATCTTACCCTTGAAGAAACTGATGTGGAGAAAGTCATTTATGATATTTTTGATCGGAATTGGCAAATAAAAACAGACTTTCAGCAATTACCCTTAGAATTTAAACTGGAAAATAACATCAAACTTGTCATTTATCAACGAGTACAAAACACCTCGGTAGAACTTGCATTAAAAACTTTTATACGGATGAAGGAGAGGATAGGCGATCGCCCTGGAAATCAACCGCCATGGATCGCCTTAAATCCTAACTTTCAAACTGCCATTTTACCCCAATCCGATACCTATACCGTAGCCACCTCTTTTAATGAGCAAAATTACGATCAAATTCTAGATATTCTCTGGATTAATGCTCTCCCTAATCCATTTATCTTAACCGGAAAGCCTGTATTTTCTAGTGATGTTTGTCCAGAGTCCAACTTACGGTTATCTTGGATTAATCCACAAGGTGAATCAGAATATCTTACCGAAACCAGCTTGCGTGTTGAGGATGCATCGGTGTTTGAATTGCCATTACAGCCAGTTTCCGAAGGCTATCTCAATCTCAGCTTAAGGGTAGCTGATCCCAAAACTTTCACCACCACTTGTTATCTAAGAATTGATCGACTAAACTTAGAATAGATTCCCTAGAACTTGAGTATCGAATGCCAGTTTATTCAGATTGATGATAGGTTGTCGATTCGGGGCATGAGTAAACCTAATTTTATTAAACCATGGTTGTGGCACGTCATTTGTTTGATGCTTCTAGTCGTTACCGTTTGCAGTGGTACAGTTCTCTATGTTTCCAGTGAAAAATATTTTCACTTTTGGGATTTTGCCGCTTATCAAATGTGGGCGCAAGAAAGTTTTACCGCCTTTAGTCAATCTTGGTCAATCGGTTGGCAGGAACTGCAAGCATCTTTTTACCATAATTATAACAAGCTGTATACATTACCCTTAATTCCAGGGTTTTGGCTATTTGGAGACTCTCGATTAGGCTATATCCTCAGTTTGGCGATCGCCTATTTAATTCCCTTCACCTTAGCCATGGGCGCGATCGCTACCCAACTTATCCGTATTAATCCGGGTCTTGTGTTTTGGTCAACCGTATTTTTCACCCTCTGTATTCCCGCCAGTTGGTTACCCATATTACAGGGGTATCCAGACACTGGAGCCGCCCTATTCATCGCCCTAGCCATCTGGATTTACTTAAAAAATATATGCTTAAAACACTGGTGGCAAATCCCCTTAATTGGGATTTTATTAACCTTAGCCTTTTTATGGCGTAGGCATTTTGCCTATTCAGGACTTGCCCTCATTTTAGCCTTAATCATTCAAGGTATCATCACCTATTTTGAAGATAAGAATAAAGCATCATCTAAAGTTATCAAAAACCTGATTCAATATCAAATTAAAGTCGCGTTAATTGGCTTAACCAGCGTTCTCACCTTAGCCGCGATCGCTCGACCCTATCTAGCAATAGCAACCCAAAGGAATTATAGCACTCTTTATGAATCCTATGTTATGCCCTATGGGAAACTCTTTCATCAATATGTTGATTTTTATGGAATCGGTTTACCGATCTTTAGTGCAGTGGGTTTGATTCTCGCTTGGAGAAGCAAGAATCAGATTGGCATATTCTCTCGCCCATCTTATATTATTCTATTGACTTTTTATCCGATCTGTGCCATAGAATGGATCGGAATTCTGCGCTATATGGGCGTTCAATACACCCTGCATTTTACTCCCTTGATAATTTTGGGTTTAATCACCCTAATTTGGGCAATGATTAGTTTGATTAAACCGCCTATCAGAAATCTTTTAATTGTCACAGTTCTTGGCTATTTAGCCCTCAACCTAACCCTATCTTTCACTCCCCTAGGACAATCCTTAAGCCTAACTCCAGCAAAAACACTCGTTTCCTTATACGCACCGCCTCCCTACCGATCTGATTATCCTGAGTTAGTCCGACTGATGCAAGCATTACATCGCCTTGCCCCCAATCAAGAACCCTTATATTTGGTTGGATCTTCTCCTATTTTCAATAACTCCTTAATTGTTTCAGCAGAAAAAGAATTGTATAGTCAAGATAGTTCTCAACTCTATATCCTGCAAACTCCAACCTTAGATTCTCAAGATTGGTATCCCCTAGAACAGTTTCTACAGGCAAAGTATGTGATCGTTGCCCAACCTTTTCAACATAATATCGCCATTGAAGAAACGGGCGTAGAGAAAGTCATTTATGATATTTTTAATGAGAATTGGCTAATTGCAGCAGACTTTGAGCAATTACCCCTAGAATTTGAACTGGAAAATAACATCAAGCTGGTCATCTATCAGCGACTGCAAGATACTTCGGCAGAGACTGCATGGAAAACTTTTATACAGATGCAAGAAGTCATCGGCGATCGCCCGGGAAGTCAAGAAAATTGGATTACCCTCAACCCTAACTTTAAAGTATCCATTTTACCGGGACATAAAACCTATACCCTCTCGACCTATTTTAACGATCAAAATTACGATCAATCCTTAGATATTCTCTGGATTGACGATCTGCCCAACCCCTTGCTCTTAACAGGATTACCTCGCTTTTCAACTGACCTTTGTCCAGAATTTAGCTTGCAATTTTCTTGGATAAGTTCCCAAGGAGAATCAAAAACGGCTGCCGAAACTACCTTTAGTTTTTATGATGCCCCTGTCTTTGAACTTCCCTTAGAGCGTCTTCCAGAAGGCTATCTGAATCTCAGTTTAACAGTAACCGATCCTAAATCATTCACGACCCCTTGTTATCTAGGAATTAATCAACTACACTTAAAACAGATTCCCTAAAAGCAATTCGTGTGCCAATTGTTAGGAGGTAAGTTACTTAGAGTCAATTGTTTAAGACCAATCAAAGCAAAGCTACGGCGAAAAATTGAAGATATTGTAAAAAATGAGTGTAGCATGTCAGAAGAAACCTTAAAAAAAGAACGAGATTTTCACGATCAATGGGCCGCCACCATTGATATTGAAGAAATTCATGTCTCCGATTATTTTGAAGCTTGCACGGCTCCCGAAAATCGGTTTATCTTACATCATTTGGGAGAGGTGAAGGGCAGAACCTTATTGGATGTGGGCTGCGGAGCTGGGGAAAATAGTGTTTATTTTGCCCAAAAAGGCGCTCAATGTGTGGCTTCTGACTATTCTCCGGGCATGGTGGAAGTGGCACTAAAACTAGCTGAAAAAAATGGGGTGAGTATCAAAGGTCATGTAGGGAATGCCATGGCTTTCGATTTTCCTGACAATAGTTTTGATATCGTTTATGTGGCCAATCTTTTACATCACCTTCCCGATCCGAAGTTAGCGCTCCAAGAATTGTATCGGGTTGTGAAACCAGAGGGAAAGGTCTGTTTTTGGGAGCCATTAAAACACAATCCAATCATTAATGTCTATCGGCAAATGGCGACTGAAGTACGCACGGAAGACGAACATCCTTTGGATATGAATATTATTCCCTTTGTAGAGTCCTTATTCGAGCAGACTCAATGGGATACCTTTTGGATTGCTACCTTATGGATTTTCCTACGCTTTTATTTGATTGAACGGGTGAATCCTAATGAGGAGCGCTATTGGAAAAAGATTATCCTCGAAAAGGATCGATTGGAACCCGAATATCGGCGACTCGAACAGATGGATCGCTGGCTGAAACAGATTCCAGTAATGAAGCGGATGGCGTGGAATTTGGCAGTAGTGGCGACAAAGTAAGAAGGGTATCAATTCTGTTGAAATTTGACAGGAAGCCGCACAGTAAATGTTGTGCCTTGGTTCACCTGACTTTTAACTTGAATCGTTCCCTGTTGCAGTTCAACAAACTGTTTAACAATGCTCAAACCTAATCCTGTACCGGGAATATTGCTCACATTACGCCCTCGGTGAAATAACTCGAATAAATAGGGTTTGTCTTCGGAGGGAATACCAATGCCTTCATCTTGAATGGTGAAAATGACATGGTTTTGACGCTTGGCGAATTTGAGACGAATAGCCTTGTGTGTCGGGGTATAGCGGAGTGCATTGGAGAGGAGGTTATTCAGGATAGAGCGAAGGAGTCGTTCATCACAATAGGCGATCGCCTGCCGAGAGCGACTGATAAACTCAATAGGAGACTCTGGCCGAGTATACTGGTGTTCGGCTAACAACTGGCGGCAAAATTGAACAAAATCCAGACATTGGGGCTTGACTTCTAGCACCTTTGCCTCAATTTTGCCGATGACGAGGATATCATCAATCATCTGAGTCATGCGTTCTACGTTATTATTGATGCCCAAAAGATAATCTGCTTTTTCTGCCGCAGTCAGTTGCAAATCATAGCGTTTCAGGGAAGAAACCGATAGGGTAATGTTATTGAGAGGGTTGCGAAATTCATGGCAGAGCATGGCGATAAAGCGCGATCGCATTTCGCTTAATTCTTGCAACTGTCGGTTAACCTGCCGGAGTTTAGTGGTGCGCTCTTCAACTTTAATCTCTAACTCCTCATTGCTGCGCTGTAGGACTTCCTCCGCCCAACGACGCTGAGAAATATCCCGAAACGTCACCACCGCACCAATGAGCCGCCCATTGTCCTCACGCATGGGAGTACTGATATATTCTACGGGAAAACTCGTACCATCTTTGCGCCAAAATACTTCAGTCGTCACTCGATGGGTACTGCCATCTTGTAGAGCAGCATAAATGGGACAATCTTCCCGGCAATAGGGCGTTCCATCTGCATGGGAATGATGCAAGACAGCGTGCATCGACATGCCGATTAATTCCTCAGTTGACCAATCAATCATAGCAGCGGCAGCAGGATTGACAAATGTGACATTTCCCTCTAAATCAAGACCATAAACTCCTTCTCCCACAGCATTGAGAATAAGCTGATGCTGACGGAGTAATTGGGTAAAGTCTTGGGCTACCGGTTGATCGAGGGGAGTCAAGGGTGGAGTCGCAGACGTTGGGAACCAAGCATAATCAGTCATCTGAACAGAATGTTATAGCGCTTTGGGCAAGCAGATATGAAATGTGGGGCGAAGGAGTCAACCATTTTTCCCTGAAAATCCTCTTTTTTCAACTTTCTTATTTATTTTCGCCTAAAAAGTGTAATGGACTACATCATAAAAAGGCAAATTCGATCTTAATAAACTCAATCAAAAATAGTCTTATATTCATACCCTGGGACAGTAATGAAAACGATCCTCATTATTGAAGATGAATGTCAAACTCGCAATATTTTTTTGAGATCCCTAGAGTTTGAAGGCTTTTGTGCCTATGGAGCCAGTAATGGTTCTGAAGGGGTGCAATTAGCTCGCCATTATCGGCCGCACTTAGTGGTTTGTGATATTATGATGCCAGATATGGACGGCTATACGGTTCTGTCCCAACTTCGCAGTTCTTCAGAAACCGTAGGAATTCCCCTAATCTTTTTAACGGCTAAAGTTACCATGGCTGATTTACGTCAAGGGATGGAATTAGGAGCTGATGACTATTTGACCAAACCCTGTACCGTAGAGCAATTTTTGTCGGCGATCGCCACTCGCCTGCAACGCCAAGATGACCTGCTAAAATTATATGGCCGATCGCCTCAGCAATACCCAGACCCTAAAGTATCCCCATCTACCTCTGCTTCTAGCATTTTTCCCCATTGCCCTAAATTAGTTCAGGTCTTTCGCTTTATTGAAACCTCCTATCACAAACCCATCAATCTCAACGACGTTGCCCAAGCGGCTGGCTATTCGCCAGCCTATTTAACCCACCTGGTTCAAAAACAGACTGGACACACCGTCAAACAATGGATTATCAAGCAACGAATGGCAAAAGCTTGTCAGCTTTTACAAACCACCCAAGAAACCATACGACAAGTTGCTGAACGCTCCGGCTATCCCGATGCTGGATACTTTACCCGCCAATTTCGCCAGATTCATGGCATTTCCCCCCTATCCTGGAGACAGCAATTTCTCTCACCATCGCCTGAATAACAATCATATCTAAAAAGAACGATCTGTATCTCAATTAACAGAATCAAGATTGATTTCCCCTCCTAGAGAAATTCCTAAAAAAACTCCCAATTTTTCCCAAATAAAGTCCAATGCATTTCTAGAGTTGACCTGATACATTACTGAATAATATTCACTCCGAATCTGGATGTAACAGCCAATTGTTATTGGTCAGGTTTCGTATTTGTTTGCTTGAGATGGACATGGATCTATGGCTTTAATTTCGGCACAGGAGACATTCAAAAATTGGCAATCTGCCCAAACAAGTAACAGAAAACGGTCTAATTTACAGCCATTGTGTCAAGTCTGTGGACGACAACACTCGAGCTTTGACCATTGGGACTTTATGCAGACCTTGCCCCAAGACCCTGTTGAGTTAGTAGATGACCTCGTAAAAATGGGCATCTACAAAGACAACCAACTGCGGGCAGCCAACACGGTTAATGCCTATGAACTCCGCAAGACCTTATTTTTGAAACGAGTGGGTCGGGGCGACCCCAAACGAGAAAAGCTCATTTTAGCCCTTTGTCAACAAGCTGGGGGCTTAGAAAATGCTTTTGCTGCTGCCTTTGGCCCCCAAGCTGGACAATTCTTTGGGGATGCCATTCGCAATGGCAAATCCACCCGTCGAGAATTTTTACGCAATATGGCTGTCGGGGCAGCCCTCGTGAGTTTAGCCAGTTGTGCAGATGGGGGTTCAGGAGAATCGGAAGCAGACGGCGAACCCGTTGCTGCCGCAGACGTGGAAAAAACCGATCTGCAAATTGGGTTTATTCCCATCACCTGTGCCACACCCATTATTATGTCGGAACCCTTGGGCTTCTACAAAAAATATGGGTTTAACGCCAAGGTGGTGAAAATGCCCAGTTGGGGTGCCGTTCGAGATTCGGCGATCGCCGGAGAACTCGACGCTTACCACATGCTCGCCCCCATGCCTATCGCCATGACCCTCGGTTTGGGATCGGCCGCCTTCGGAGTCAAACTAGCCAGCATCGAAAACATCAACGGCCAAGCCATCACCGTTGCCGAACGGTACAAAGGGCAAGTGAACGGCCCGGCAGACTTCAAAGGCTTTACCATCGGCGTTCCCTTCCCCTACTCCATGCACAACCTGCTACTGCGCTATTACCTCGCCACCGGTGGCATAGACCCCGATGTCGATGTGCAAATTCGTCCCGTTCCTCCTCCCGATAGCATCGCCCAACTCGTCGCTGGAGACATTGATGCCTATCTGATGCCCGACCCATTCAATCAACGGGCAGTTTACGAAGAAGCAGGCTTTATTCACATGCTCACCAAAGAGCTGTGGCCGGGACACCCCTGTTGTGCTTTTGCCGCCAGCGACCAATGGATTGAAGCCTATCCCAAAACCTTCCGCGCCCTGAATAAATCCATTATCGAAGCCGCTGGATATGCGAGTAACCCTGCCAACCGTCCAGAGATCGCTACCGCCATTTCAGAACGAGCCTTCCTCAATCAACCTGTAGAAGTTGTGGAAGCCGTCCTCACCGGTAACTTTGACGATGGCAATGGCAATACCTTAAATATCCCCGATCGCATCGACTTCGATCCCTATCCCTGGCAAAGTTTCGCCAACTGGATTTCCTCCCAACTGGTGCGCTGGGATCTGCAAGGAGACGGTTTAGCCCCCAAAGCCATTCCCGAAAAAGGCTACGACACGGTAGGCAAAGACATCTTCTTAACCGAACTTGCCCGCGAACTTGCTCAGGAACTCGGCCAATCTCCCCCGTCCGATATCTATCGCACGGAAACCTTGAAGTTTGATACCTTCGACCCCGCCGATCCAGCCACCTACGTGCAAGAACAGATTGATGAATATGGTGTTTAGTAAAACAGTCGTTAACCGATGACCCTCACTGAATCAACCCCAATCTCCATTAAACGGAAGCAACGACAAAACCCATTTTTGAACGAGAATGTTCAAGCGTTTGCCCTCTTTATCGGCTCTTTAGCGCTCTTTCTCCTCTTCTGGGAAGTGGGCGCTCGTGCAGAACTGTTTGCCAAAGGCGTGCCTACAGCCTCTAAAACCTTATCTGAATTGTGGTGGTGGATTACCCATCCGTTCTTTAACAATGGCCCCAATGATTTGGGCATTGGTTGGAACCTGTTGATTAGTTTACGCCGAGTTGCCATTGGTTATCTTTTGGCCTCCGTAGTTGCCGTTCCGTTAGGAATTTTAATCGGCATTTCCCCCGTAGCTAGAAAGGGGTTTAATGCCTATATTCAACTGCTCAAACCCGTTTCTCCCTTGGCTTGGCTTCCTCTAGGATTGTATCTGCTCAGAGATTCTGAGAATACGGGTATTTTTATTATTTTCATCTCTAGCATTTGGCCCACCTTAATCAATACGTCATTTGGGGTTGCCAATGTAAACCCTGATTATTTAGATGTCTCTAAAACCCTGGGGGCTTCTCGGCTCCGCACCATTTTTAAGGTGATTATTCCCGCCGCACTGCCCAATATTATTTCCGGTTTGCGGATCAGCATGGGAATTGCTTGGTTGGTCATTGTTGCCGCAGAAATGCTTTTGGGAACCGGTCTAGGATATTTCATCTGGAATGAGTGGAATAACCTCTATATTCCCAATATCTTGGTCGCAATTTTTATTATCGGCTTAGTGGGTCTGATTCTAGATAGTCTCTTTGCTACTGCCGAGAAATTTGTCACATTTGGTCGAAACTAATGAGTATTAGTCCTTTGAATTTTAACCCCGTGACTCCTACAGATGCTTCCCCTTCAGCTCAACTGTCAATCCGCCAGGTGACTAAGGTCTTTGAAGGTAAGCAAGATATCTTTAGTAAGATCCAGCGGAAAACCTCTCGAGACTTTGTGGCGATCGAAAATATTAGTCTCGATATTGAACCGAATACCTTCGTAAGCATTATCGGGCCGTCAGGTTGTGGTAAGTCTACCCTACTCAATTTGATCGCTGGTCTTTCCACTATTACGAGCGGCGAGATCTTACTCAATGGTTCCCCTATTCAGGGGCCAGGGCCCGATCGCGGTATGGTGTTCCAAAACTATGCTCTCATGCCCTGGATGACCGTAGAGGAAAATATCCATTTTGCTGTGGAAACGGTCTATCCCAAACTCTCGAAACGGGAGATCGGGCGCGTTGTTAAAGAACACATTCAGTTAGTCGGTTTGGTGGGTGCAGAAAAGAAGCATCCCCACGAAATTTCGGGAGGGATGCGTCAGCGCGTAGGAATTGCTCGCGCACTGGCGATTAATCCCCAAATTCTGCTCATGGATGAACCCTTTGGCGCGCTTGATGCTCTGACTCGGGGTTTTCTCCAAGATGAGATCGAGCGCATCTGGGAACAGGAGCGCAAAACGGTGATCATGATTACCCACAGTATCGAGGAAGCACTGTTGCTTTCCGATCGCATTGTCATGATGACACGGGGACCAGCCGCTGGGATCGATGAGATTCTGGAAGTGCCTTTCCCTCGACCTCGGAATCGAGAAGCGATCGATCTCCATCCTGCTTATCACGACTTGAAAGCCGAGATGGAAAGCCATCTATTCCGAGAAACTCGCGCTGTTGAAGAAGCAAGGGTGAAAGGGCGATAAGACGCTTTGCTTGGTAATGGGAATTGGTCACAAGTCAAGGTTGTAAGCTGGCTGTCAAGGGAATAGGGAATAGGGAATAGGAAAAAACGGTTTTTACCTTTTCCTTGAATAGTCTATAAATAGGGTTGTCCAATTTTCTTCCCTCCATCCCCCGACCTTGCCATTTTTTCGGCTGTTGCCGACATGAACAGGCGAGAATCAAAGACCTGCCCTGTCTGCTGTAATTCTATACTTTGCACACTTAAAAACGAGGAATTTAACTATGGCTATCTCTGAAGTCACTCAAAAACTATTAGCGGCGAAAAAAGCGGCTGGCGTAAGCTTTGCTGATTTAGAAGCCAAGGTGGGTTGTGATGAAGTTTGGATTGCTTCGGTGATCTATCGCCAGGCTAGTGCTTCCGTGGAAGAAGCCACCCAAATTGTGGAAGCCATTGGTGCAGATACATCCCTAATCGAACCATTAACTGAGTGTCCGGTGAAAGGTTCTCTAGAGCCGGTGATTCCCACTGATCCTCTGATTTATCGTTTCTACGAAATCATGCAGGTCTACGGGATGCCCATTAAAGCTGTAGTTCATGAAAAATTTGGCGATGGCATTATGAGCGCCATTGATTTTTCTGTGGATGTAGAGCGCGAACCCGATCCGAAAGGCGATCGCGTCAAAATCATTATGTGCGGTAAGTTTTTACCGTACAAAAAATGGTAACTCTTGTCTTTATGTCTTTAGGGTGGGCAAAGTTTTGCTCACCCGAACCCCTTCTAAGAATACTGAAATTACAGCCCAATTCAATGACTTCATCAGCGAAAAAACTGCTTCCCCCTTTCGATCGCAAAACGGCGATCGCCAAAGTCCGGATGGCGGAAGATGCTTGGAATAGTCGAGACCCAGAGCGCGTCTCTCTGGCATACACCGAAGATAGTTTTTGGCGCAATCGGGCGGAAATCTTCCAGGGAAGGGACGCGATTCGTGACTTTTTACGTCGCAAATGGCATAAGGAACTGGACTATCGCCTCGTTAAAGAAATGTGGGCCTTTGGCGAAAATCGGATTTCCGTGCGCTTTCAATACGAATGGCGTGATGATTCGGGTCAATGGTATCGAGCCTATGGCAATGAAAACTGGGAATTTGATGCGAGTGGTCTCATGCAACGACGAGAAGCGAGTATTAACGATCGCCCCATTGCCGAATCAGAGCGTCGTTTTGATTGGCCCCTGTCGAGTCCTCGACCTCAAGACCATCCCGGATTAATCAATTCACCAGAATAGCTATTTTACAGATAGTTAAAGAGGAGTAAACTTAGCTATCCTGATAATCAGAACACTCCAACCACCGCGTCCTATGAAAGTTACGGTTGATATTCCGGCGATCGCACTCTCTCAATTCGTTACTCCCACTCTCTCCGAACCCCGCATTACCTTGGGCAATATTTCTTGGCAGCAGTATGAAACCCTGGTTACCACACTCTCACCTCGCCCTAGTTTGCGCCTGAGTTATAACCAAGGACTCTTAGAAATAATGACCACCTCTTCCCAACATGAAATGATTAGAAGTCTCATTGGCAGGCTTCTGGAAACTTATGCATGGGTAGAAAATCTTGACTTTTATAGTTATGGTTCGACCACCTTTCGTAATGAAACTGCGGTCAGAGGTTTAGAAGCTGATGAAAGCTATTGTATTGGCCAAAGGCGAGAGATTCCCGATCTGGCGATCGAAGTGGTGATTACGAGCGGTGGGATCGATAAACTGGAGATCTATAAAGGGTTAGGAATTGGTGAAGTTTGGTTTTGGCAAGATGACTGTTTTACACTGTATCAATGGGTTAATGCGATCGCAGGATATCAAGAAATCGAACGGAGCCAACTGCTACCCAATTTAGATCTCGATCTCCTCTGTCAATTTATCGATCCGGAACAAGAACCGCAAATGGTTCGCGCTTATCATCAAGCCTTGCAAAACCAGAAGCGGTAGAGTCAATTCCTCCCACAAACCTTAACCAATCTTGCCAAGTTGGTCGCGCACCTGCATCAAAATTACCCCTAAGCGGTTTTTGCCGCTTCCGTTTTTCCCACATCCCCAATAATAGTCAATTGGGGAGTTTTCGATGATGTCCTCTTCTCCCGTTCCTAATAAAATTTGCCGTAGCTCTTCATGAGTAGCGAACTTTTTCCACACTCCCTGCAACATAATGTCCTCTTTCACCTGTTCCCAATCTTCCCGCAGGGGATGGGTGCGATCGCGTCCCATTTTTGCCGCTTGTTTCGGGGTTTTCGCCATTTGAATCTTCTCACACCAGGGGCGATCGGTGGTTACAAATTTCTGCGCTTGGAAATAATGCTCGCTGGTAGGCCACCATAAGTCATCTAACGTAAACCCATAGGCCGAAAAATTGGAGAAACAACCATAATGCTTTTCACGAGTGGAATAGAAGTAAATCGTCATTGTTCCTAGTTTACAAATCATTGAGTACTGCCCCAACTTCCATTTTATACGGTAAACTAGGTCAGCGATCGCTTAATCCCGTGACCCATTATCAGCATATGAAGCGCCCAATTTCTCGCCGTAGCATTCCCCCGAAAATTAGTACCATCCCCCGTCAACAGTCGGAAGCATCCGATTATCTAAATCTGTATCAACTGGCAGTAGAAAAGCAACGACTTTCCCAGGAACTGCAAACAATAGAGCAAAGAAGTCAGCAAATTGAAAAACGTCTGGCGGTAATTAACCATCAGATGGATCGACTAAAAAAAAATACCCCGTCTCCCGGCGCTACCCGCGCTTCTAATCCTTCCTTACCGGGACTCAATCCGACAAAACAACCATCAGAGCGATCGGCGAATTATGAGACACTCATGTTAGATTACTAAAGAACTAATCCACTATTTTTGCTGGGCATCACTCACGAACTCCACTATCATTTTCCCTCAATCTCTAGTCGATCCACAATCCCTTGCAATGCTACCTTCAGAGCAGGTAAATCTAACTGTGTAGTTTGCCAAACCACTTCTAGATCTACTCGAAAGTACTCATGAATCACCATATTCCGCATTCCTCGAATCTGATGCCATGGAATTGTTGGGTCGGCTGACTCCCAATCCTCAATTGAACTCGCTACCGCTTCCCCAATAACTGCGAAACTGTACAGCACTGCCCGCAATGCTTGCGGATTCTGAATAAACGCCTCAAAATTCAAGTTTGAAGTTGTTTCTTCAACTAGGGTAATTTCAGTTAATATATCCTGTACCCGTAGCTTGAAATCCCTAGATTGCACGAATTCTCTCCTTCAAGACGGTTTCCCGCAAGTGGGGACGCAGGGAATTGGGTGTTCCCAAGTCTACTGAACGCCCCAATAACTCTTCCAAATATGCCTGCAATCCTAGCAGTGTAAATAACCCAACGGGGCGACTAAATTCCACTAAAACATCTATATCACTCTCTGGGGTAGCCTCATCCCGTGCCACCGAACCGAATAAAAACAATGCTTTTACCGCAAATTGCTCCAGGTTCTCTCTATGGCGATTTAATTGGTCTAAAACCTCCTGCCTTTCCATTCACTGATTCCCTCCCAATAATTGTTAATTGTTCATTGTTAATTATTCATTATTCTCTTCTTCTAACTCCTGAATCGCCAGTAAAAGTGCTTCTTCTTGTTCTTCAAATTCCTCTTCGGAAAGTTCCCCCATATCAAAGGCCAACTGAAGAGTGAGTAACTGCTTATTCAAATCTTCCTTATCATTTAACTCAGCATTGGCATGTTCTAGGACTTGTTCGCCAATCCAAAGCATCCCTTCAATGGGGCCAAGAACGGGTAGAGTCAGTAATCGTAAAATCATGGTTTCATCCTAGAGGTTAGTCCTCTAATTTGGCAAAATTGAACGGAGCGGTAAAATTATTATACCGAATCCGCAAACGGCCTTCAAATTGCAAATCTAAATGCTCAACTTGCTGTGAGAATTCTGGCTCATCATCCCAAGGAATCAGGTACGCCGTATTATAAATCATGGCATCGGTGAGGGACTCATTTTCAATCACCTCGATCGCCAACGGATTCAGAACCTGTTGAAATTGGGCAATAATCCCATCTTGGCGATGTTGCAAAGCTTGTTCCAACGCTTGACCAATGCCAATCACCTGATCCATAGCGAGTGGTTGTCCTTCCAGGCGATCGCGTTTTGCTCTTAACTCTTCATTTTCTGCTAAAAGCTGTTGTAACTCTTCCTCCATCTCCCACAATACCTTAACACTGACTTCTCGATAGCCCTTAAGCTTCTCAAATAAATGCTTTAACTGTTCTCGATAAGGCTCAATGAGCAGTGCTTGCACCTCTTGCCAATTCTCCACCGTTAACCCAAATTGCAGGGGTAAAACCGTCCGATATCCCGCTTGCATCGCCTCTTCTAACACCTGTTCGTGGCACAGCAGGTTCCGACGACTGGCTAAATATCGGTCTTGCTTGGCTTCCGAGCAAAGAAAGGAAAATCCGTCCACTTGATGAGCATGAACCGGTTGTTTGTCCAATCCCAGCAAATCTAAGTGTTGCGGCCCTGGAGACGGAAAAATACCATAAAGATAAAACGCGGAACAATCATTCATCCGAGATCCTGATATTAGGTTGATGGGTCTATTTTATCAGTCTGGGCGATCGCTAAAGCGGTATCCCCTATTCCCCATCTCCTAGCGCAAAGTGCTATTAAGTCATCTTTGTCACCCATACGGTACACTGGTAAAGCGCTTTTCATCCAGTGTAAACTTTATGGGTCGCAAGAAAGCAACTGTCAATTATCTAATCGTCGATGACCTCAGTGTTCCCCCCGAAGACCAAAAAGGAACCCTGATCGCTGTTGAAGGTCGTCGCAACACCGAAGCCAATCGCCAAAAAGCCCTAGACAAGGCGATCGAATTGTGGCAAGAAGGTCAATTAGAGGGATTTGCCGATGGGTTATCCCTGGAAAATGTGATTTTTGCCCCTGGAACCTCCGGGGCTGCTACAGAGACATATAGTGCCTCTTCAGAGGAAGAATTGCCCTTACAAAAAGCGGCGAGAGATGTCATTACCCTGATCGATTTATTGATTCATCGCGGGGAAGCTATCCAAGAAGCGACTCCCCTATTGCCGATTTTAGAAGCGGCTGAAAAAGGGCAAAAGCTGACTGAAGAACAGACAGCACAGGCTAGGGATAGATCCTTTAGTAAAATTCTGACTCGACTGGCTACCTCGGTGACCGAGCATCAAACGTTTGTGGAAACCCCTGGGGTAATGGAATCTATCCAAATGATTATCGCTATTATCCAAGACGATCGCCTGATTACCCCAGAGCAAATTTTACCGCCTGCCTCTAACGAAACCGAAGAGGAAATAGAGGACGAGGACGAGGACGATTCCCCATGAGTCAAATTTCCCTTCAGGAACTGATTGCTGGGGCAAAAGCGGGTCAGGTGGTGAGCTTTCCTACGGATACCGTACCTGCTTTAGCTACTTTGCCCCATTGTGCCTCCCTAATTTTTGAGGCCAAAAACCGTAGTTTAGACAAACCCCTAATCCTGATGGGGGCGGTTCCCGAAGACCTCTGGCCGTTTTGTCAAGGGACTCCTGAAGAGGAATTGATTTGGCAACAGGTGGCTGCCCAATATTGGCCGGGAATGCTCACCCTAGTCTTGCCAGCATCACCGGCTGTTCCTCAAGCACTCAACCCGCAAAATCCGACGAGCATTGGGTTGCGGATACCGAATAGTGCGATCGCCAACACTATTCTCGCTCAAACCGGCCCCCTAGCCACCACCAGCGCCAACCGCTCTGGACATCCTGCCCTACACTGCCTCACCGAAATTGCCGCCGAATTTCCCCAAGTCCTTACCCTTAAGGGCGATGAATTCAACCCAGAGAACTCGCCCAGTGGTATTCCCTCCACCGTTGCCCGTTGGACAGGGAAAGATTGGGAAATTTTACGGCAAGGAGCGGTTAAGCTGTAGACTCTCATTTCCCGAATCGCACTAGAATACAGACAAAATCAATTGGGGATTCACTCACTACCATGGCTTGGGGGAATTGGTTAGAGTTTGCATCTGGAGCGATCGTCGGGATAGGAGGCCTCAGTATTAGTCGGGCCGTGTGGAAGAACCGGAAACGCTCAAGGAAAACAAAAATGAAACGCAATTATTCTGCATCTTCATCCGATACGGATGAGGTGCAACAGCTTAAACTGGCTTGTCAAATGGCAACTGATATGGCCCAGCTCAAGCAAGGATTTTTAGGAAGAATTTCCCATGAATTGCGATCGCCGCTGAATGGCTTGATTGGAATGCATCAACTGATTCTCAACGATCTCTGTGATTCCCCAGAAGAAGAACGGGAATTTATCGCCAAAGCCCACGATTCCGCCCTCAAATTAATTAAGCTCATTGATGAAATGGTGATGATTTCCAAAACTGAGCAAGGCACGGATGTCATGGAGATTGAAACCATTCCTTTAACCGAAGTCTTTCAAGATATCTATGATTTAACCTACTTGCAAGCAGCCAATCGAAATTTACAGCTCAATATTGTGATGCCCGATCCCGAAATTTATGTCAAAGCTGATTTACGCCGCCTCAGACAAGTCTTAACCAGTTTAGTTGATAGTGCGATCGCCCATATGAGTGAAGGCTCCATTCACCTTCATGCCGATCCCGTTCCCGAAACCCAACAGGTTTATCTCTATCTCGAAGACCAACGCTCCCCCGATTGTTGGCAAGAACCGGTTGATTTATTAAATACTCCCCCTTCCCCAGAGTTAACGTGGAATGGCTCGCCCTCTCCTGGACTTACCCTGATGGCGAATAAACTGCTCTTAGAACTGATGCACGGTAGCTTAGAGTTACTAAACGTTCCCTCGATGGAATCCTCTGCCCAACCCGAAACGAGTCGCATCTTGTGTAAATTACCTTGGGGTAGCTCGGAACCTGAAAGTCCAACCCATGCAATTACAGATTAGAAATGTCTGGGTCAAATTGGTAAAATAGAAGAATTTGAGTTAGGAGAAAGGGATATGTGCGATCGCGGCTACAAGCCCAAGGGAATGCTAACCCAGAACGGGAAGGTTGACCCAGAAAGGTTTGATTTTGCCAGTATCCTGAAAGCCTCGCAAGCTCTGACCGAAGTTGTTCAATTTAACGAACTCCTGCGTCAAATTACTCAAATCATTTGGCAAAATTCTGGGGGC
Source organism: Cyanobacteria bacterium UBA2566 (assembly GCA_002340255.1). Lineage (GTDB taxonomy): Bacteria > Cyanobacteriota > Cyanobacteriia > Cyanobacteriales > Desertifilaceae > Roseofilum. The sequence goes on along the minus strand of DDLS01000066.1, from coordinate 5,063 downwards.
GATCGCTGCGCCCTTATGCTTCCGGACGAGAACGAAATGTGGCAGATAGAAGCGATCTCAACTGCCGAAAATATTGACCTTTGTAGGGTTCCCCTCAAGGGATACATGAACTTGCCCGTCAAGCTAATTGAGTATGTTAAAAACACCCGCGAAATTTTAGCGATCGACAAAAGTAAGACCGATTTGCCCGTTAGCGATCCCTACCTCGATCGCCAAGATCCCCAAAGTCTTCTCTGCTTGCCTTTACTGCATCAAGGACGGTTGACAGGTATTGTATATCTGAGCAATCAAGCAACGTCAGGCGTTTTTACCGGCGATCGCCTTCTCGTTCTCAACTTCCTCTGCACCCAAGTCGCCCTCTTGCTAGAAAATAGGAAACTTTCCCAGACCTTAGAACAACAGGTGCAAGAGCGAACTGAGGCACTATGGGAAAGCCAACAAGAACTCTCCGACTATATAGAAAATGCCACCATCTCATTACACTGGGTGGATAAAAATGGGATGATCGTCTGGGCCAATCAAACCGAATTAGATTTCTTGGGGTACAGCCGAGAAGAATATATCGGGCAACCCATTGCCAACTTTCACGCCGATCCGGAAGTTATTGCCGATATCCTCACTCGCCTCTCCAACAATGAAACGCTGGTTAACTACGAAGCACGCTTGCGTTGTAAAGATGGCTCCCTTCGCTACGTGGCAATCAATTCCAATGTCTTGTATCGAGACAGTCAATTCATTCACACGCGCTGCTTTACAGTCGATATTACTCAGCGCAAATCCATCGAACGAGAATTGCAAGCAAGCCAACAACGCTATGCTACGCTTGCCGACATACTACCGGCTGGAATTTTTCTCACCGATCCTCAAGGCAACAGCCGTTATAACAATCCTAGTTGTTGTCAGATGCTGGGTCTAACACCAGCAGAAGCCTTGGGAGAAGGATGGTCTCAAACCTTGCATCCCGATGACCGCGATCGCGTATTCCAAGGATGGTATGAAGCCGCACAAAACCAACAGATGCCCTATCATACCGACTGTCGCTTTCTGCATCGCGACGGAAAAGTGGTTTGGTTGAGCGTGCAAGCCGTTGAAGAATTCGACCTTGAAGGGAACTTGACTGGGTATATCGGCACTCTAATCGATGTCACCAAACGTAAGGCTGCCGAAGCCGCTCTCCACAAGCTGGTGGAAGGAACCGCCGCAACCACTGGCGAAGATTTCTTTCCCGCTCTAGTTCGTCATATTAGTAAAGCTCTTGACGTTCCGATCGCCTTGATTACTCAATTCGTTGGCGAAGAGCTGCACAGTATTGCCTTTATGGTCGATGGCGAATTACAACCCAATTTTACCTACAATTTACCCGAAACGCCTTGTATTGAACTGGTGACTGAATACTCCTACCATTGTTCTTGGGGTATTACCGATCGCTTCCCCAACAATCCCCATCGAGAAAGAGGGGTTGAGAGCTATCTGGGAATCGCATTGCGCGATCGCCAAGGACAGGTGCTGGGCAGTTTGTGCATCTTCGATCGCCAACCCCTACAAGAGCCGGAACGAGCCAAACAGATTCTCGAAATTTTTGCCAGTCGCACCGCCGCAGAAATGCAGCGCCAGCGCGTCGAAACCTCCCTACACAGCCTGATTGCTGGGACTGCCGTTACCAAAGGCATAGACTTCTTTCCCCTCCTTGTGCGCCACCTCACCGAAGCTCTAGGCGTGTCCCACGCTCTGATGGCGGAGCGAGTTGGCGATGAAGAAGTGAGTCTCGCCTATTATGGCGATGGCGAACTCATTCCCTGTAAATCCTTATCACTTCTCGGCACTCCTTGCGAGCAGGTATACAAGAATGAGGTTTATTACTGCGAGTTAGAGCCATGCCAGACCTGTTCAGAACTGGCTAGGATGGGGGCCAAGAGCTATCTGGGGGTAGCGCTATACGATCGCCTTGGCAATCCCATGGGGCTGCTTTGCATTTTCCACCGTCAGCATCTCACCGATCCAACCCACGCCGAGCAAATTTTGCGAGTATTTGCCGCCCGCGCTGCCACTGAGCTAGAGCGCAAACGAGCAGAGAACGCCTTGCAAAACTTAATTGCTGGAACCGCAGCATTAACCGGCCCCGACTTTTTTCCCGCCCTCGTCCGTTACCTTGCCGAAGCTCTCAGAGCCTCCCATACCTTTGTCACTGAAGTCGTTGAGGGCGATCGCTTGCACTTTTTGGCCGCTTGGGGGGATGGGGAGTATCTCCCCAACGATACTGTTGATACCGAGGGAACGACTTGCGCGATCGCTCTTCAGGAGGGTGTCTACTATTGCGATCGCGATGTTGTGGCTTACTTCCCCCAAAATCCCAGACTGGCAGTCATGGGAGTGGAGAGCTACATGGGTATTGCCCTCCAGGATCGCCAAGGTCGCAAGATCGGCACCCTTTGTCTCTTTTCCCGTCAGCCCCTGCTTGACCCAGAGCGATCAGAACAAATCATGCGGGTGTTTGGTGCCCGTGCTTCTGCTGAACTGGAGCGTCAGCGAGCGCAAAGTGCCTTAGAGCAATTTAATCAAGAACTGGAACAGCGAGTGGAAGCACAAACCCAAGAAATCGTACGCTCCGAAAAAGATTTACGCACTATCTTTAATAATGTTTATGATGGCATTTTTATTCTGGATTTGGATGGTAGCATTCTCGATATCAATAATCGGGTATTGGAACTCTTCAAGGCAACGCGGGGGCAAATTTTGGCAACCACGATTGCTGATTTATCCGCACCAAGCGCTCCCCTCCACAATCTGCCAAAACTACTCAAACAAGCCAATGCTGGCGCAAAATTGCAATTTGAATGGAAATCTCAACGATTGGACAATTCTACCTTTGATTCCGAAGTTTGTCTGCGCAAAGTCACTTTGGGCAACCGCTCGGCGATCGTTGCTGGGGTGCGGGATATTAGCGATCGCAAGCAAGCAGAAAATGCCCTTCAATTGAGCGAGGCTCGTGCTAGAGCAACGTTTAGCCAAGCCTCTATTGGTATTGCAGAAAGCAATATGTATACAGGGCAATTGATTCAAATTAATGATTATTTTTGTAAGATGTTAGGCTACTCTCCTGAAGAATTGCTTGCCATGAGCGTAGCAGATATTACGCATCCTGAAGATATGTCAGAGTCCCAACACTTAATTCGAGGACTGGCCAACGGAAAAATTAAAAACTTTGTTACTGAAAAGCGATATGTTCGTAAAGATGGCTCGATCTTATTTTCTTTAACCTCCGTAACCCTCGTTCATATGCCAGATGGCAAATCTAACACTTGTTTAGCTATGTTGCAAGATATTGGCGATCGCAAGCAAACAGAAGTGAAACTCCAACAAACGAATCAAGAACTGGCCCGAGCAACTCGCTTGAAAGACGAGTTTTTGGCTAATATGAGTCACGAATTGCGAACACCTCTCAATGCCATTTTGGGAATGACCGAGGGACTGCAAGAGGGAGTTTTCGAGCCGATGAATGCCATGCAATTGAAAGCGCTCAAGACGATCGAACGGAGTGGGTTTCACTTACTAGAACTGATCAATGATATTCTCGACTTGGCAAAGATCGAATCGGGGCAAGTCGATCTAGAATACTCCTCTGTTGCCATAGAGTATCTGTGCCAATCGAGTTTGGTCTTTGTCAAGCAACAGTCCCAGAAAAAAGGTCTCCAACTCCATCTGAAGGTTCCCCCTAACTTACCCGATATTACTGTTGACGAACGGCGGATGCGTCAGGTGCTGATCAACTTACTCAACAACGCTGTCAAATTTACCCCAAAAGGAGGACAAATCGTTCTCGAAGTCGCCCCCTTGCTGCTAGATAAAACCAGTGAAAACTATCTGCGTTTTACGGTTACAGATACAGGTATCGGTATCTCCCCAGACAATTTGCCAAAATTGTTTCAGCCCTTTATCCAGATTGATAGTTCCCTCAATCGACAGTATGAAGGAACGGGTCTCGGTTTAGCTTTGGTCAAACAGATTGTGGAACTCCACAAGGGATGGATAACCGTAACGAGTGAGGTTGGGGTGGGTAGTTGTTTTGCGATCAAGCTGCCTTATGCTATCTCTGAACCCAGTTTTTCCCCTTTGTTAAAAGCGACCTCTGAGTTGAATGGGAGCGCTCCAGTACAACCGGTACAGTCGGCGATTTCTCCCTTGATCCTTTTAGCAGAAGACAACGAAGCAAATATCATCACGGTGTCCAACTATCTACGAGCCAAAGGGTATCGCCTGAAGGTGGCTAAAAACGGTCAAGCTGCGATTGATATGGCTCAGAAGGAATCTCCCGATCTGATTCTCATGGATATTCAAATGCCCCATGTGGATGGGTTAACGGCGATCGAGCACATTCGCCAAGATCCAGATATGGTTCAAGTCCCCATCATCGCACTGACAGCACTCACCATGGAGGGCGATCGAGAGCGCTGTTTGGCCGCAGGGGCAGATCTGTACTACAGCAAGCCAATTAGACTCAAAGAGTTAGTTTTATCCATTCAAAAATTGTTATAACCCTCTGCTGTCACTCGTGGAAAACCTTCGTCTTGACTGAATTATAGAACTCTTGCAGGATCTCGGCGATCGCGACAGTCATTATTTTTGGGCTTTGATAGGACTTGATGAGGAGCAGGAGTAAAATACCGAACCCCCAAAGCCATATACCACAATCCTATTCCCTAGCGCAAACCGCTATATATGACTCTTAGGATCTAACTCCCTTGAACTAAAGTCCCAAGGGCGTAAGACGGCGACTTATCTCCTACAGTTACACCACCATGAATCATCGTCTGCATCTGTGAACTGGATTTAAAGAAAGTGTAAGGGGAACGAACTTCCGAACGACTCACGTAAAGTCTCCGATACGTTTGGAAGCCCCGTCGCTGTCTTCGCGGGGAGGAAAAACGAACGGCGACTTTAGTTGGCTACATTCACCTAGGTGCATTATGATATAGCCATGCTCAGGGGGTAACAACAGGCTTGAATATAAGGCTATGCTAGGCTTTGAGCATTTTAGATGGCCAAAAAAAATTCAGCGATTTTTT
>DDLS01000190.1 GCA_002340255.1 Cyanobacteria bacterium UBA2566 | reverse complement strand
CGGAGAGAGAGGGATTTGAACCAAAGACCCTGAAGTAAGCTAGCGTTATTAAAACGGCTGAAAGCTTTCTTCTGTCTTGAATAGAAAACCTCCGATCGCTCCCTATTTTGTCTATGGAAACTTTCTCTGGATTATCGCTTGCCTTGAGCGATCGCCGGGATTATGCTTGATTCATCAGTGAAAGGATATTAACACCTTGAGAAAGTGTTGCAGCACTCTCCCAAGACTTCCTCAACTGTGAGTAACCCACAATTGGAGCAGAACTATAATGGCACAGGTTTTAGTCCCCGTCTATGTATCTACATTGGCTGGTACTGACGATGGGCAATACTACAAATATTTTGAAGAGTCTGAAGTACCTGGACTGAATCGGTTTAGAATTAAACATCTAGATGGGTTATTTGTCAATTGTTGTCGCTTTTGTTTATCCTTTTTAAGGATGCTTTATCGGATAAAATGTCAAGCCTACTCAAACGCTCTCTTCTAATTAAAGATTTGCCTTGGGAAGAATCTGAAATTGCAATAAATCTTCATAAAGTGCTTCGCGCTGGTCATAGGGAATAGGTAATTGCTTGGTCTGTGCGTCTCTCCCTTCTCCCCATCCCTCCCAGAATTTGCCACAATGGACAGCAGAAGAACCTGTCTTAATCGAAACCTCATGTCTAACGAACCTTCCAATGAACCCCAAACCCCTGATTTAGAAACTCGTATTTCTGAACTCGAAGCGCAAATCGCTCAGTTGAGTGTCTTAACCTCCTTACCCGAAAAAGCCAATAAATTACAAGAACAAGTTGAATACTTACTCAATGTCGTCACTGATGTGGAGCGCTATGGTAAGTTGGGTGAATGTTTAAGCGCTGGCCAATGGAAGGACGCAGACGAAATTACTACTGCCTTAATGTTAGAAGCGATGGGCCAAAGCCGTCATGATAAATTAACGCCGGATAATGTGCTGATGTGTCCCTGTAGTATTATTCGCGTGATCGATCGCCTGTGGCTCAAATATAGTGATGGCAAGTTCGGTTTTAGCGTCCAGAAAAAATTCTATGTGGAAGAGGGGGGTAGTGATGATATTTCTAAAGTGGATATGAAGATTTTAGAGAAAACAGCAGCTAAAATGGGTTGGTTTAAAGATGGCAAATTTTTGGAGTTAGAGAACCTGGATTTTAGCTTAGATGCGCCTGCGGGGTCTCATCCTTCAGGATGGTGGAGATCGCCCTATGGTGGAAAAATGGCGACCTATTTCTTTGCCCGGATGATTCGGTGTGGTATGTAACAGAACTATAACTGAAGTTCCTCACTATTGTGTTAAGAGCTATTGAGAACAAGGGTAAAAAATTCCCCGGTTCTGCTATAAACAAGGTAAGGTCTTGACAAGCGTGGAGGAATACTCATGAATCTGAAGTTAATTTTTTTTTCTGGGGTTGTTACGGCTTTGATTGGTATTGTCTTTGGATTGTCGGTGTCGAAAATGTCGCAACGACAATTTCAATGTTGCGATCTCACCCACCGACCAGAATTTACTGATGGATTTAGTACATCACGAGCGCCTCGTACCTATGCCATAATTGGAGCGTCTGCGGGTTTTGCGATCGGTTCTTTGATCGAAACTGTGCGACAAAATAAACCGGCTGAAGTAGATTAATGGGGGAGTGGGGGAATGGGAAGACGCGGAGATTACCATTACCTATGACCCATTACCTATGTTAGCTAGAGTCTGGAGTGCATCCCTAGTCGGAATCAACGCCATTAAGGTGGGAGTTGAAGTTGATGTATCTGGGGGATTACCGGCGATCGTAGTGGTTGGATTGCCGGATACAGCGGTGCAAGAGTCGCGGGAAAGGGTAAAGGCAACCTTGAGAAATTCGGGATATGCGTTTCCCATGCGAAGAATCGTGATTAACTTGACTCCCGCAGATTTGCGTAAGGAGGGGCCAAGTTTCGATTTGCCCATTGGTATTGGAATTTTGGCGGCTTCGGAACAGGTCAATCCTCAGTTACTGGGAGATTATTTGTTTTTGGGGGAAGTCTCCCTAGATGGGAGTTTGCGCCCGGTGGCTGGAGTTTTACCGATCGCCGCTGCTGCGAAAAAATTAGACATTACGGGGTTAGTCGTTCCGGAAGATAATGTGCAAGAAGCTGCCCTCGTCAGTGGATTGAAAGTGTATGGGTTTAACCAACTTTCTGAAGTCGGGGATTTCCTCAGTCAGCCCGATCGCTACGAACCTGTCGTATTTGATGGCGTGAAACGTTGGCAAAATTCATCTGCGAAGCGTTTAGATCTTGAGGATGTTAAAGGGCAAGCTCATGGTCGCCGTGCCCTGGAAATTGCGGCGGCCGGCGGTCACAATTTAATCTTTGTTGGTTCTCCAGGCAGTGGAAAAACCATGTTAGCACGGCGTTTACCCGGAATTTTGCCGCCCTTGAGCTTTGATGAAGCTTTAGAAGTGACTCAGATTCATTCTGTCGCTGGTTTATTGAAAAATAAAGGCTCTTTAGTGTGCGATCGCCCCTTTCGCAGTCCCCACCATTCCGCCTCAGGCGCTTCTTTAGTTGGTGGTGGCAGCTATCCCAGACCCGGTGAAATTTCCCTTGCCCACGAAGGTATACTTTTTCTCGATGAATTGAGCGAATTTAAACGCAATGTTCTCGAATTTCTCCGCCAACCCCTTGAAGATGGGGAAGTCACCATATCCCGCGCTCGTCAAACGGTTACGTTTCCTGCCCAGTTTACCCTCGTCGCTTCGACGAATCCTTGTCCCTGTGGCTATTATGGCGATTCGATTCAATCCTGCACTTGCTCTGCGCGCCAACGGATTAATTACTGGGCCAAATTATCGGGTCCATTACTCGATCGCATCGATCTACAAGTTGCCGTCAACCGTCTCAAACCCGAAGAAATTACTCAACAGAGTACTGGGGAACCTTCCGCAACTGTACTCGAACGGGTTACAATAGGCCGCGATCGCGCTCGGTTCAGATTCCAAGACGATCCCAATCTCCATTGCAATGCTCATATGCAAACTTCGCATCTGCGCCAGTGGTGTCAACTCGATCAAACCAGTCAGCAAATATTAGAAGGAGCCATTCGCAAGTTAGGATTATCCGCGAGGGGAACCGATCGCATCCTCAAAGTTGCCCGCACGATCGCCGATTTAGCCGGTCAGGAAACCCTGCAATCTGCCCATATCGCCGAAGCCATCCAATACCGGACGATCGATCGAATGAATTAAAAATTTTGGTAATGGGTAATCCCTATCCCTCCATATCCCTATCTTCCCATTCCCCTATCCCCCCATTTTCCCATTGTCATATTAAGATCGCGATCGTCAGTGAACAAAACCCGATCCAGAAATGTCTATCGAACTGCTCAAAGGTCTGGCTATTTTAATCTTCTGTCCATTGCTCGGCGGTACCCCCCTGATCCAATGGCTTACCCTAGCGTTAACGGGCAAAAACTTAGCCCGACTGGGTACAGGAAATATTTCCGTTTCGGCTGCCTTTTATCATGGGGGTAAACTGGCAGGGATCGGTGCCGTCTTATCGGAAGCGGGAAAAGGGATCGGTGCAGTTCTCTTGGCGCGATCGCTCTTTCCCCAAACTCCTGTGTGGGAAATTATCGCCCTGATCGCCCTTGTTTTGGGACGCTACTTCATCAGTCAAGCCGCAGGAACGACGAACGCCACCTGGGGATTAGTGGTGCATAACTGGCAAATTTCTCTCCTCGTCGGTCTGATCGCTCTGGTGGGTCTCACGGTCGTCCGGGAGCGCAAATCCCGTCAATATGGCATCTTAATCCTATTTCCCCTGCTTCAGATTCTCATGCACCCCAATGCCAAAGGATTGGCGATCGCTACGATCTCCCTCAACACCACCCTCGCGCTCATCTACCAACACATCCCCGACGACCTCGAACTTCCCTCTAATTCCTCCACTCGAAACCCAAATATGCCCTCACTCTTTCCTGGAAATAAGGGAATTCTCTCCCTCGATCGCCCCCTCAAAGCCCAAGAAGTGGGTGCAAAAGCGGCTAACCTTGCCTACTTGAAAAAACTCGGTTATCCCGTTCCTCCGGGTTGGATTTTACTCCCTGGAGATGACCCCCAACCGGTGATTAGCCTCCTGAACCCCTCTCCTCAGAACCCTCTGATTGTTCGCTCCTCAGCCTTCGGAGAAGATACGCTACACTCCTCTGGAGCCGGTCAATATACCAGTATTCCCCAGATTACTAACGCCCAAGGCTTACACCAAGCCATCCTCACTTGTATGCGATCGGCCGATAATCCCCAGGCGATCGCCTATCGTCAAAGCCGACAACTCCCCGATACCCAAGTCGCCGTTTTAATTCAACCACAAATCGCCGGAGTCTTTTCCGGTGTTGCCTTTAGCCGTGACCCTATTGCCCGCAGTGGTGAAGATGTAATCATTGAAGTGCTTCCCGGAGATCCAAGCCGTGTCGTTTCTGGTCAAGTCACTCCAGAATCCTATCGCGTCCTAGTGATAGAAACGGATGGAGAACCAACCACCCAAATTTTAGAAGGTGATGGGGGTATTCCCCTCGCCTTAATTCACCAAGTGGCTCAAATAACCCGTCAAATTGAAGGCAACTATCACGGAATCCCCCAAGATATTGAATGGACATATGATGGTCAGCAACTTTGGCTTTTGCAAACTCGCCCCATTACCACCCTGAGTCCAATTTGGACGAGAAAAATCGCTGCCGAAGTCATTCCCGGATTTATTCATCCCCTGACCTGGTCAATTAATCAACCCCTCACTTGTGGCGTTTGGCGCGATATTTTTGCCATTGTTTTAGGAAAAAAAATTGCCAATTTAGACTTAAATCAATTAGCTACGCTACACCATTCCGTCGCTTATTTTAATGCTTCCCTATTAGGAGAAATTTTCCGCAAGATGGGACTACCGCCCGAAAGCTTGGAGTTTCTGACCAGAGGAGCAAAGTTTACGCGCCCTCCCTTATCATCTACCGTCAAACAGATTCCCGGATTATGGAGACTTCTGCAACGGGAATGGTCTTTAGAAGAAACTTTTGAGCGAGATAACTATAAGTGGTTTTCCCCTACATTAGAGCAATTAAAAAAACAAGTTCCTCAAACCCCTTCAGAGTGCTTAGACCGCGTGGATTTAATTTTAGAAACCCTAAAGCGTGCCACTTATTACAGTATTTTATCCCCCTTGAGTTTTGCCTTGAGGCAGGCCGTGTTTCAGGTTTCTGAACAGGATTTAGATTATCAAGAAATGCCAGAAGTGGCTGCTCTCGAAGCATTGCAAGAGTTGGCCACCTGTGCCCACCATTTACTGCCCCATTTGGAGACAGAGACCCCGGAAACCTTGTTTGGTTGTTTGTCTGAATTGCCAGACGGTCAGAGTATTATCGATCAGCTCTGCCAATTTATGGAGGATTATGGGTATCTGAGTGAGGTAGCAACGGATATTTCGGTTCCTCGATGGCGGGATAATCCGAGGATGGTGCGCGATATGTTTTTGCAACAGTTACATCAGATGAAAGGCGATCGCCCCAAAACCTTACCGAAAGGGCTTAAAATTCAAATGGTGCAAGTGCGTTTAAATCTTAAGGGTCAAGTTACTCAAATCTACAGCCAATTGTTAGCTCAGTTGCGTTGGAGTTTCTTAGCCCTAGAAAAGTTCTGGATCGAATCCGGGATTTTACCGGTTCAAGGAGATATCTTTTTCCTCACTTTGCCAGAAGTGCAAGCGGTGTTATCTCACTCTACCGATACATTTTTATCGACGGACAGCATACCAGAAATTATTGCAACTCGCAGAGCAACATTTGCCCAAGATAAATTAGTGAAATCTATTCCTTACGTTGCTTACGGTAATCAACCTATCAAAAGAATTACCTCTTCTGGTCAGTCTAGATTAAAGGAAGGGCAAACGTTATCAGGCATTGGAGCAAGTCCAGGACAAGCGGAAGGTCAGGTAAAAATCATGCGTCAGTTACAAAATGTGGAAACGGTGGATAGCGATACTATTTTGGTTGTTCCTTATACGGATTCAGGTTGGTCTTTGGTATTGGCAAAAGCAGGCGGATTGATTTCCGAAGTTGGGGGAAGGCTATCCCATGGCGCGATCGTGGCGCGAGAGTACGGAATTCCAGCCGTTATGGATATTCCCAACATTATGGAACGGTTGCATAATGGGCAATGGGTTCGCATTGATGGGGAAACGGGAATGGTGGAAGTTATTCATGAATCATGAATAATTAATACAGTGTTCAATCCTCTATCGGCAGGTTCCACAACCCTCTTCCCTCGCGCGAAGTGCTATAATTGTTTACTATCCAGGGAAAGTGTATGACCCAGTTTTGTCTTATCTTTGCCACGATTGGACGAAGATTAAGATTTACGCAATGCTCTCAATACACAGGGCTACACTGGTGATTAAAGGATAAATAATCATGGAATTTATCAGTCCCAAAACCGATTTCGCCTTTAAGCGGATCTTTGGTTCCCAAGAAAGCAAAGATATTTTAATTAGCTTCTTAAATGCCCTAATTTATGCAGGAAATCCAGAAATTCAAGACCTAGAAATTATCGATCCCTATAATCAAGTGGATATTAGCACCCTTAAAGATAGCTATCTTGATGTGAAAGCTGTCTTAGGTAACGGTACAACTGTCTTGATTGAGATGCAAGTATTAAATGTACCGGCCTTCAAAAAGCGAGTCTTGTATAACTGGGCTAAAACTTATGGAAATCAACTGAGCATCGGTCAACGTTATGTAGGACTGCAACCCGTCATTGCTCTAACGATCGCTGATTTTCCCCTATTCCCGGAGGTGGAACCCATTATTACTCACTTTGGCTTAAAAGAGAAAACCTTATCATTCGAGTATCCTGACGAACAGATTGAACTGATCTTTGTAGAGTTACGAAAATTTAATAAATCTCTGGAAGAATTACAAACACTGACGGAAAAATGGATCTACTTTATGAAGGAAGCCCCTAATTTACAGATGATTCCCAGTTCTCTAGAAGAAGTGCCAGAAATCGGCAAAGCGTTGGGAATTGCCAATAGAGCCAATTTGAGTGTCAAGGAAGCTGACGAGTTAGACCGAAAGGAACGGTGGATACTTGACCAGCAAGGTTATGTAGTGCAAGCAAGGATAGAAGGGCTAGAACAAGGGTTAGAACAAGGGTTAGAACAAGGGTTAGAACAAGGGTTAGAACAAGGGTTAGAACAAGGACGTGAGGAAGGTCGGGTTGAAGCAGCATTAGGATTAATTTTGCGTCTACTTCAGCGACGGTTTGGAGAAATTCCTGAAACGGCGATCTCCCAAATGCAACAGTTGTCTTTGGATGATTTAGATGAGTTGGGGATTACGATCCTCGATTGGACGAGTGTAGAAGATTTAGACTGTTGGTTGAGGGAGAGGGGGTAGAAGGGACGAATAAAAGGCGATTGCCGATTGGGAGGGCGATCGCCATATACAGTTCAGCGATTCATCTACGATTAAGACCATTTCTTTCTGAAGTTGTGCTTAATAGTGCCTCAATTATAGTGAATTCGATTAACAATGAGACATTGTTGTAGGGGCGGGTTTGAAACCCGACCCTACAATAGACCAATCATGATTGTATCAATCTTAATCGAATCGACTATAAAATATATCCTTTGTGCCATAGTCCTTTCTTCCTCTGACGGTTCTGAGCTTTTTCTTCTTCTTCTCTTAATAATTCTTTTACCAGGGGAACCACAATTTCTTCGTACTCAGAAATTCCCGACTCAGAAATCTTTGAAGACTTCTGAGTCGACTGGCTGCTTTTCTGGGTTGGGGAAATCTTTGAGCTAGTTTGGAGAGGGCTACATTGCGGCAGCCTTGCACTACCCAGATTAGCCGTTGTAAGGTTAAGTATTCTGTCCGACTTAAATTAGGTTCGAGGATTTTCTGGTACAATCGAGGAAGCATTTTTAAATTTTTGTGGTCTCTACACGACCACTTTACTCTTTTAGCGATCTGCTCCTGAACCCACCACTCTCTCTAGCATTGAGCCTCCTTATCACCCCTTGAGCAAAATTTCATGAATTTTCATTAAGCACAACCTTAATAGAGCGATTTTATTTAAAGTTGACATTAAACCCTCAAAGATAAACCAATCCGTTTCAACTGCTCATTCACTTCCAAAACCCTCACCTTTACGACTTGTCCTACCTTCACAATATCCTTCGGATCGCTAACAAAATGATCCGCCATTTGGGAAATATGAATTAAGCCATCCTGGTGTACCCCAATATCCACAAACGCCCCAAAGTTGACTACATTGGATACCACCCCCTCTAAAATCATCCCCTCTTTCAGGTCTGTAATCTCATTGATGCCCTCCCTAAACGTCGCGTATTCAAATTTCGCTCTGGGGTCGCGACCGGGCTTCTGAAGCTCATTAAGAATATCTTTGAGTGTGGGTAATCCGATCGCCTCCGTCCTATACTTTTGTAAATCAATTTCACACACCCGATCCGCAATTTCACTAATTTGCGCCAATGGCAACTTCAGATCCTTCACCATCTGTTGCACAATGCCATAACTTTCCGGATGAACCGCCGTATTGTCCAATGGATTATCCCCCTCACGAATGCGAAGAAAACCCGCCGCTTGCTCAAACGCCTTTGGCCCTAACTTCCGCACTTTCAACAGTTGGCGACGATTCTTAAACGCTCCATTTTCGTCGCGGAACTTGACCACATTCTTGGCAATCGTGGGCGTGATTCCTGACACAAAAGACAACAGTTGTATCGAAGCCGTATTCAAATCGACACCCACATAATTCACGCAACTCTCTACGGTTTCATCCAACTGTTTTTTGAGCAGTTTCTGATTGACATCATGCTGATATTGCCCCACCCCAATCGATTTGGGATCAAGTTTCACTAATTCCGCCAACGGATCTTGCAACCGCCGACCAATACTAATTGCACCGCGCACCGTCACATCTAAATCCGGAAATTCCTCTCGCGCCAAATCGCTGGCTGAATAAATCGAAGCTCCCGATTCATTCACCATTACCTTAATCGGTTTGCGCTCTAAAGTCTTCAGCACTTCTGTTACAAATTGATCGGTTTCGCGAGACGCTGTACCATTGCCGATCGCAATCAACTCTATGCTATATTTCTCGATTAGCCGGATCGTAACCCTGGCTGCTTCCTGTCTTTGGCGCTCTCCCTGGTGGGGAAAAATCGCCTGATACTCCAAAAACTTCGCCGTTTCGTCCAATACCGCTACCTTACATCCCGTGCGAAATCCTGGATCGATTGCCAATGTCGGTTTCATTCCAGCCGGAGGAGAGAGCAACAGTTCGCGCAAGTTCGTTTCAAACGTTTGGATAGACTCAATATCGGCTGCCAATTTACACTCAGCGCGAATATCCGACGTTAAAGACGGCTTCATCAACCGATTAAAGCTATCCTCAATCGCCTCCTGAAACCAGGGACGCAATACCCGGTTGCGGGTACGCAGAATCTGACTTTCTAAGTTCTCTAGGATTTTATCGCGATCGCCATCAAGATCCAGCTTTAAAACCTTTTCCTCTTCTCCCCGAAACAGAGCCAACAAATTATGGGCCGCCATTTTACTGACTGGAGCGCTATAATTGCGATACATCTCATATTTTGTCGTTCCCTCCGGATAATCCTTCTTAATTTGGGAAACAAATGCCCCCGTTTTAATCATTTTCTCCCGCACTTGCGTCCGTAAAACAGCCGTTTCCGCAATTTGTTCCGCAATAATATCACTCGCTCCTTTGAGCGCCTCTTCTACAGTTTCCACCCCTTTTTCTGAGTTTAAATAGGATTGAGCCAACTCTTCCAAAGACGAGACCGAGCCTTGGGACGTATTCAAATCTTGCAGCAGTTGTGCCAGGGGTTCGAGTCCCTTTTCCTTCGCAATAGTCGCGCGAGTCCTGCGTTTGGGTTTATAGGGCAAATAAAGGTCTTCAAGTTCCGTTTTCTGCTGACAATTTTCGATTTTTTCCTTGAGAGCATCTGTTAGTTTTCCCTGGCTCTCAATAGACTCTAAAATAGTCTTTTTCCGAGCTTCCAGCTCCGACAGATAAACGGAGCGATCGGCAATTTCTCGCAACTGTACCTCATCGAGCGATCCCGTTCGTTCTTTGCGATAGCGAGCAATAAAAGGAATCGTTGCCCCTTCTTGCAGCAGTTGCAGTACATTCTCAACTTGAGAGAGATTCAACTCTAATTCTTGGGCGATTTGTTGCGGAATTTGTAGCATAATTAATTGAGTTTAGAACGATACAGCGCAAAGCGCTGTGATGGGGGGATAGGGGGAGCAAACAACAGACTTGGTAGAAGCTCTGAGCTGTTCTAGATATTGTTAAAAACCGTCATTAATGTACCTCATAGCAGAGGAAACTGCTGTATATTCAGTAGGATAGGTAACGCCAACATTATAAAGCTTAACCAAACTCTTGATAATTATCCCATAAATCCGTAGTTTGCCGCAAACTCTGATGGGAACCCTGACCTAAAATCAGGTGGTCTAACAACGGAATACCCAATAACTGAGCCGCCTGCAATAACTGTTTGGTTAGCTCAATATCTTCCTCACTCGGTTCTGTGCTTCCTGTGGGATGATTATGGGCAATAATCAAACGACTAGCTCCTTGACGAATTACTTCCCGAAAAATTTCCCTCGGATGAGCCAAGGTTTCCGTCGCTGTACCAATAGTAATAACTTTAGTGGCTAAAACTTGGTTTTTAACATCTAAGGATAAAACCGCAAATTTTTCTTGATTTTGCCACATCAACTCATGACTTAAGGCTGCCGCAGCTTCATCAGGACTATTAATTTCTCGCTTAACCGGGCGACATTCAAACACCCGTTTTCCTAACTCTATCGCTGCTAAAATAGTTGTTGCTTTAGCTGGGCCAATACCATGAATTTTAGTTAATTCTTGAGGACTAATATCACGCAGAACTTCTAGGGCGTTGCGCTGACTTTCGCTTAACTCTTGTAACAGATGTTGCCCTAATCCCATGGCTGATAATTTGCCTTTTCCTTGCCCAGTTGCTAGTAAAATCGCAATTAATTCTGCTGTAGTCAAATGTCTGGCTCCCCGCTCAATGAGGCGCTCTCGCGGGCGTTCGCTAGTGGGCAGATCCAGCATCCGAATACTATACGTCATTTTAATTCAAAATTTAGAGAGAGATAGGGAGAAATCAAAAGGGATTATCCCATTTTCTGTGCAGTGGAAATGGGAGACAAGGGGCTGGGGACCCCTTATTTAAGGGAGCATTATGGAAATTCACTCACCAACATGGGCGGCTTTCAACATATGATAAGTAATCAATAGTTGGGTGAGTGCCAAGGGATAACTTTGCAGAATTTCGCCAGTTGTGCCCACCAACTTACCAATTTCTTCATTCCCCTCTAAACTACAGAATTTGCCTAAATAAGGCACATCATGACAGAGGATTTTTTCCAGTTCTTTGACTTGTTCGCTGTTGGCATGACCATCTACTTCTAAGACATCAACGGGTTTATTCATGTCCCGGTCTAATTCGAGACGAATAGCAGAACTCAGGTGCGATCGGCTGGGTTCTAAAATACCGGTAAAATCAGGATGGGGAATAGTGGGGCGCATCACTAAACGCACATTTAATAATAGGTCATTTTCTTCGGTACGATCTTCTGGGGGATAGAAACTAACGACAATATCTGACCATTGGCGTTGCGGACGGATAAATTGCTCTGAGTCAGGTTCCCGTTTGCGTAATTGTTCAATCACTTGCTCTTCTGTATATCCGCGTTTGCGCGTATCGCGCTTAACTTTCCATTGACCGCGTATCTCCTCTGGAGGAGCAAGGTATACTTTAACATCAAAGCTGTCTCTGGCAATGCGGGTGGAATAACCCAAGAGTCCTTCAACAATTACGAATCGTTTGGGTTCGATGTATTCGGGAGGATCGAACATCCCCGTATGGTGATTATAAATGGGTTTGAGGATGGGTTGACCGGTTCGCAATAGCCCTAGATGTTGTTGAATAATATCCAGATAGTTACAATCAGGGTGCAGTGCAGAGATGCCCATTTCTGCCCGTTGTTTACGGTCATATCGGTGGTAGTCATCTGTACAAATAACGGTAACGGTGTCTTCTCCAAGAGCTTGAGCGATTCCTTTGGTTAAGGTGGTTTTACCAGCAGCGCTATCACCAACAATACCGAGTAGAATGGGGCGGTTAGAACGGTTACGAGTGGACATGATTTAGGAGTTACCAAGTCTAGGGATTAAGTTGCCTTATGGTACCATGAATGGGCAATGGGCATTCGTCATCAGTTAAGGCTGTAAGCTGGTTGTCAAAGGACGAGGGAATAGGGAATAGGGAATAGGGAATAGGAAAAAACCGTTTTTACCTTTTCCTTGCATCGTCCATAAATAGTGTTCTCGAATTTTTTTGACCCTGTAAAATGAGTATTGATAATGATGAATAACCTTTTTCAGTTACCCCATCCCTTACCTAATACTGAACAGTTTGAATCTCTGCACCAGAGTGAAAATCTATTAATTGAACGGATTATTTCTACGGGACAAACTACCCCAGAAGGGCAATGGTATGACCAAGAACAAGATGAATGGGTGGTGTTGCTACAAGGGAAGGCACAACTGATGTATGAGGATAATTCTATTGTCCATTTATGTCCTGGAGATTGGGTATTTATTCCTGCTCATCAACGCCATCGAGTCAGTTATACCAGTAGCGAACCGCCTTGTATTTGGTTGGCTATTCATGGACTATTATCGTAGGGATTAGTAGGGGCAAAAAAATTTTGCTCCTACTACTCACCTCGTTTTACTCCGGCTCAACTATTTGTGACGGATATAGTCGTAGAGTCCTAGATATTGACTACCGGGATTTTTCCAAGAATAATCGTAGGCCATACCCTGAAGAACTAATTTTTGAAATTCTTTGGGATACTCATACCATAAACCGATCGCTCGATCCATGGCTGATTCGAGGGCTTCATAGTCTGTTTGATAGAATACATAACCATTTCGCTCTTCTAGCGGTTTTTCCGTATCGTAATCCCGGTCGAATACGGTATTTTGTAAGCCTCCTACCCCACGCACAATGGGCACAGTGCCATATTCCAAACCAATCATCTGGGTTAAGCCACAGGGTTCGTAGTTACTGGGAACGACAATCATATCTGCACCTGCATAGATTAAGTGGGATAATTCTTCGTTAAAGCCCAGCTCTAAATGGCAATTTGCATTTTCGTTCAAAAATAGCTTTTCATGCCAGAACCAGTCATTAATCCCTTGCTCTGTTGCCGATCCAAGTAAGACAAATTGCGCTCCCCGATGCAGGGCATAATAGATGGCATGGTGAACTAGATGCACTCCTTTTTGATCGTCTAGGCGACCGATAAAGGCAATGAGTGGTTTGTTATCATCATGGGCTAACCAAAGCTGCTCTCGCAAGGCTTTCTTATTCTTGGCTTTGTTGTTGATGGTTTTCGCTGTGTAACGATAGGGGATAAAGCGATCGACTTCTGGATTCCATACATCATAGTCAATCCCGTTGAGAACCCCACCAAATTTATAGTTGTGCAATTCTAGGGTATGTCCTAAGCCATAGCTGATATCGGAATGGCGAGCTTCCCAGGCATGGTGAGGGGAAACGGTGTTAACAAAATTAGAATAGACGATACCCCCTTTCATCATGTTAAGGGCAAAGGGATTAAAATTATCTTGGAGGCGATCGTAGTCAAAATAATAGGACTCTCGATTGAGTCCTGTTGCCCAAAGTGTATCTACCCCACCAATGCCTTGGTGCTTAAAGTTGTGGATGGTATAACAAACTCGTTGATTGCCCATGCCATGATATTGATACATTTCATAGAGCAGGACGGGTATTAAACCGGTTTGCCAGTCATGACAATGGATGATATCGGGACGCTTGTTGGTTCTGAGGAGGAATTCTAGAGCAGCTTTGGAGAAGAAGGCAAAGCGCATGTTATCGTCTTTGCAACCATAGTAGCAGCCGCGATTGAAGAAGAGGTCATCTGAGTGGGGATCGATGAAGAAACATATGCGTCCATGAACCCAACCACACATGACATCGCAGGAAATGGCAGCTCCATACCAAGGAACTTTCAGATCGTGATAGGCTTCGTGCAAACCCCAAATTTGGTCGTAGCGCATACAGTCGTATTTGGGGAGGATGATTTCTACACCGATCCCTCGAAGTTCCAATTCTCGACTCAGTCCATAAACGACATCCCCTAAACCTCCAGCTTTGATGACTGGAGCGCATTCAGAGGCGATCTGCACGATGTACATATTCACTCCTGGGTTCACAAAAGTTTATTATCTCTGCTTTTATTCAAACATGAAGTTGGGGAATGGGGAATGGGAATGGGGAATGGGGAATAGGGAATGGGGAATAGGGAATGGGAATAGGGAATGGGGAATGGGAATAGGGAATGGGAATGGGAATAGGGAATGGGAATAGGGAATGGGAATAGGGAATGGGAATAGGGAATGGGGAAT
>DDLS01000062.1 GCA_002340255.1 Cyanobacteria bacterium UBA2566 | reverse complement strand
TCGGCGATAAATCGAATGAAATTAGGGCGATTCCGGCTCTACTAGAGTTATTAGATGTCACGGGAGCAATTATAACCATTGAGGCGATGGGGACTCAGACCGAAATTGCTGGAAAGATTCAAGAGAAAAAAGCCGATTAGGTTCTCTCCTTAAAACGAAATCATCCGACTCAGGAGGCTGAAGTTGAACAGAGGTTTAATCACCTCAAAGCCAACCCTAGTCAATCCGGGAATATTGACTATGACCAGCGAGTTGAAGCGGGACACCCCCGACGAGAAAAAAGACGAGTTTGGGCGATGCAATTGAGTGAGTTTGAGTCCCTATATCAATCGGAGAAATGGGTAGGACTATAAACAAGTGTTGTGATGGAACGAACTCGTTATCTCTGGAATAAAACCACTAATGAAGTCCAATTCTACAGACCATTATCCCCAAGAAATTCTTGGGGCGGAATAAATGCCCCAGAATTGATATAACCGCGATCGCGATAGGCTTGAGTAATCTGTGCGCGAACTTCAAATAATTCTGCTAGGGAAAGGGGACGGTGGGTAAAAGGAGCAGTGATAGCGGCTAATTCTTCAGCGCTAAACACGGTACTGCCGATCGCCTGGAATTGCTTGACTATAATCTGAGTAGGCAGCTTGGGAAGTTCTGGTTCAGGATCAGAAGGAGGTAATAATTCCTCTGGAGTAGGACGTGCAGGAGGAGAAGAAACAGGGGTTCGAGCGATCGCCCGATCGCGTATACCTAAAGACAATAAACCCCAGCTATCAGTGCCCAGATCCATAGATACAACGGTCGCCAAACTATACCAGAATTAGGAAAATAGGAGAGTCGAGTTCGTTCCATATGCTAAATTGCAACAAGTATGGGAGGCTTTGGTGAACCGATCCTATGAATACTCAAGACCCCGATCCAGAAACGTTTGTGGTACAAATGGCATCCGTCCTCGATTTACCACCAGACTGGGCAAATCAGCCCGGCACGATCGACAATATAACTCGGTTGATGGCGATCTCCCAATCTCTAAACCAATTTCCTTTGCCTGAAGATCTTGAAGTTGCTCCCATTTTTAAGCCATGACCTTGGATCTTGATTATCTGGATGCGGTTGCGATCGCTCGTGGGGTACGCAACCAACAATATCGTGCCCAAGAGATTATGGAAGCGACGTTAAGCCGTATCGATCGCCATAATCCCTCCCTAAATTGTTTTACCACGCTCTTAGCAGAAGAAGCCTTGGAGAAGGCCAAAGCCTTAGATCGAGGACTCAAAAGGGGCGATCGCCCGGGGGCGCTGGCGGGAGTTCCATTTGCGGTGAAGAATTTATTTGATATTGCTGGGGTAACTACGGTAGCGGGTTCCAAGATCCATCGCTCCCATGCTCGAGCGAGGCAAGATGCCACGGCGATCGCCCGTTTAAAGCGAGCGGGAGCTATTCTAGTGGGAGCGTTGAATATGGATGAATATGCCTATGGGTTTGTGACGGAAAATGCCCATTATGGCCCCACCCATAACCCCTACGATCTAAGCCGCATAGCAGGAGGATCATCCGGAGGTTCGGCAGCGGCAGTTGCTGGGGGTTTAGTGCCCTTTAGTTTAGGGTCAGATACCAATGGTTCAATCCGAATTCCAGCGGCGTTGTGTGGTGTTTATGGCTTGAAACCGACCTATGGTCGTTTGTCCCGTGCTGGAGTGATGTTGTTTTCCAGTAGCCTGGATCATATTGGCCCTTTTGGTCGCTCCGTGCGAGATATGGCGACGTTGTTTGATATTTTGCAAGGGGAAGATCCTCTCGATCCGGTCTGTTGTACCTTGCCCCCCGAACCCTGCCTGCCGCAACTACATCAACCGATCGAGTCTTTACGAATCGCGATCGCCGATGATTATTTTACTCAAGGGGGAGAGCCAGAGGTTTTCGAGGCAGTAGAAAAGGTAGCTCAAGTATTAGGCGCAACCCAGACAGTGAAGCTCTCCGAAGCAGCGCGAGCGAGGGAAGCGGCTTATCTGATTACAGCCAGTGAGGGGGCTAATGTTCATTTATCAGACTTGAAAGCCTCCCCACAGGACTTCGATCCGGCAACGCGCGATCGCTTTTTTGCTGGAGCCATGATTCCCGCGCAATGGTACTTAAATGCACAACGCTTTCGGAGCTGGTATCGCGATCGGATTCGGGAAGTTTTTCGGGAAGTCGATGTCATTCTGGCTCCCACGACCCCTTGTGTAGCTACTCCCATCGGTCAAACCACCCTAAATATACAAGGAGAAGATGTGTTGCTTCGTCCTAACTTAGGTCGCTATACTCAACCCCTCTCTTTTATTGGCTTACCCGTTTTATCCGTTCCTGTTCATCGTCCCCATCAGCTCCCGGTGGGGGTGCAGATTGTAGCAGCTCCCTATAATGAGGCACTCATTTTGCGCGTGGCAGCCGTTCTAGAAGATCGAGGGGCGATCGATGCCTCTAGTCATAAATTCACTCGACAATAATCTAAATCTACGAATTTTTGAATGCCACTAATCATCATCATCTGGAAAATCATCAGATTCATTAGATGATTTTTTCTCTTTCAATTGCACCATGTTAGATGCAGCACTAATCCGTCTTAATTGTAATACAGCCCACTCAGCAACTTCTTGAACTTCTTCATCTGGATCGTCAACTGCATGGCACATCATATGGCTGACGGTGGCGATTAGTTCATACATGCGAGTAAAATCTCGAATCGCATTTTTTCTGACATCTGGATTATCATCTTGTAACGATAAAGATAAAGCTCGATTCATGGGCTTAATGGTTTTTACGCCAATTTCCGATAGAGCAGATAAAATTAAAGTTCGCTGTCCTGAATCAGAATCGAACAGTAAATTAAGCAAGGGTTGCACTGCCAAAGAATTCCCCCGTTGTCCCAATTCCCAAATGGCTTGACGGCGCTTTTGAGGATCGGCACTTTCTAAATCTTTAATTAAATCTTCAACAATTGCAAGTTTAGGTAAACGGGTAGTTTCATTAACGGGCAAAAGTTGATCGGTTTTCTCCGATTCTGAGGATTCTTCTTCAGAAGAAATGGGTTCTTTTTCGAGTTCTGGATGGGCGTTTTTTTCTGGAGAAACTTGCTCGGGTTGCTCTTCAGATAAACCTTGGGATTCGGTTTCTGGATCGCAATGGGCTGATTTCCCATTGCGCAGTTTTTCTAGAGCGGCTTGAGCCAGAGAAGGCATCAGTTCAGGGGCGGAAGAATCAGCTCCTGACTCCATTGAGTCTAGTTCTTCCTCGTCTTCCTCCTCTTCAAAGTCCTCTTCTTCTACTCGTCGATTGAGCAGCTTAAGGAGGATAAAAACCGTTCCTCCTAAAACGGTTAAGCCTCCTAACCCCATCATCACCCAACCGATGATCCCTTGTCTCTGAGAAGGTTTTTGCTCCTTATTATCTTTCTCTGATTCATTTTCTTCGCTTTCAGCTTTGCTAGAAGCCTGGGCAATGAGGGCAGAGTCTAAATTATCCCAAGTATTTTGACCGACTTGACCATCAGCATCTAATCCTTGTGCGTTTTGGAATGCGATCGCGGCTTCCTGGGTCGTTTGAGCAAAAATACCATCCACTTCACCTTGAAAATGACCTAAGTCTTTAAGCTGTTGCTGAAGTTGGGTAACCGCTTCTCCCTGAGCGCCCAGGACGAGAAAGGGTCTAGGGGTGCGGCTTTTTTCGGCTTCTTCTAAAGCAATTTCACTGTTATTGCGATAAAAGTTAATCCTCTCTTGAGCTTTAGCATAACAGTCATCTTCTGCGGGCACTTGAGCCATGAAGTCGGCGGCTTGTTGCCATTGCTCGGAGATTTGAGTCCATTGCCCAGCAGTGGTGGCAATTTTTCCGGCTTGATTGGCTTTCTGAGCTAATTCTAGACCCTGAGTGCAAACATTTTCAGAGGCTTGAGCCAGCAGAAGAGGTCTGTTTTCAGGGTCAGATAAGCTAGAAGTAGCGATAATTTGACCCATACCTCGACTGCGCTCGGTAACCATCCCTGGCGCGATCGCTGTGGCAGAAGTAATGATTCCTAGACTGGCAAGGGTACTAAAAATGCATAAGGGGAGGCGATAGGACATTAGGGTAAGCCGCTGCCGGAGAAGTGAGTTTATGGATCGGGATCTATGAGTCTGTGATACCTTGGATTGCTTGATCTGGCAAGGATATGTCCTCCCTGTTTTGGGGGATTATGCCATGGGAATGGGGGTTTCAGCAGATGCTCGGAAGGGGGTTGAGCAATTTGAGGTATGGGTATGGAGGATTCTAAGAGGATTTTACCATAAGGTCGAAGGGCTTTTGGACTCTACAGTTTACAGATTATGCTTATCAATTTCGACTATCTGTGGGGTTAGGGAGGCATCTGGGTTAGGGGAAAATTTCAGGTTAAATTTGGCTGCTAGGATTTCTCGCTGATTAACCAAGTAGATGCTGATTAGGGTTAAGCCTACACCTAGCCATTGTAAGGGGCTGAGGATTTCTTCGAGGATCAGATTGCCAAACAGGAGGGCAAAGACAGGGGTGAGGAAGGTGAGGGAGCTGAGGCTCGTGAGGTTTCCAGAGGAGGCAAAGTAGAAGAAGAGTCCATAGGCGATCGCGCTGCCAAAAATCGTTGAATAGGCGATCGCGATCCAATCATTGATCAATAGTCCATCCCATTGGTGAGTTTCCCAAAGTCCAGAGGCGAGCATCAGGGGAAGTCCTCCTAGGATCATATGCCAACCGGTGGCCATGACTGGATCGGCATGACGGCTCACATAACGAATGAGAATGGTTCCCACTGCCATGGAGAGGGCAGCAAAGAGCATTAATCCTTGTCCATTCTGGAAAATTTGGGTCAAGTTGGGCATCTCTTGTACCGGAAATCCACCTAAAATCCATTCATCGGGTAATCCAATCAGACTAATGCCACTTATGCCTAAGATTAAGCCGAATGCCCCCCACAGACCAATCGTTTCCCCGAATAACCCAGCAGCCAGTAGTGCTACGGCTAGGGGTTGGGAGTCAATCATCACCGATCCGAGTCCCGCATTGGTTCGGACTAATCCTTGGGCAAGAAAGCCTTGGAAGAGGATTCCATCCACAAGGGCAAAGAGACTAATCCATAACCAAGCTTTCCATCCTTGGGGTTGGGGGCGTTGAGTGAGCCAACCGGCGATCAGGATTAAAAGTCCAGCAGGAACAAGACGCATGGTAGCCACAAAGAAGGGGGTAGTGTGAGGAAGAGAACCTTTCATCGCTACCATAGCCGTTCCCCAGAAGAAGAACGGCGCAATTAAGATCAGGGAGAAGAGCAAAGAGGATTGACTATTGAAGGGTTTCAGTTGCATATTTCTACAGTTGAGGGCAGCAAGCCAAGATTCTGAGTGGGCGAATGGTTAAGATACATTGTAGTCTATGTAGATTTGTGAAGCGATCGGTCAAGGGGTTGAGAACGGGTTAAGCAATAATGGGTAAGGGGGCTGGTCTGGTTCTCTGTAAACATCTAGGTTAATTATGATTTGGTTTTTTAAGTCAAAAGCACGAAAACAAATAGCTCGGATTGAAATTAATGGGGCGATCGCCTCTGCAACTCGCAAACGGGTTTTAGAAGCGCTCAAAACAGTCGAAGAGAAAAAATACCCGGCTCTGCTACTGCGGATTGATTCCCCTGGGGGAACTGTGGGGGATTCCCAGGAAATTTACGCCGCCTTAATGCGACTGCGCGAAAAGCTCAAAATTGTGGCCAGTTTTGGTAATATTTCTGCATCGGGTGGCGTGTATATCGGCATGGGAGCCGAGCATATCGTCTCTAACCCTGGAACGATCACCGGCAGTATTGGGGTGATTTTGCGGGGCAATAACTTAGAGCGCCTGTTAGAAAAAATTGGGGTCTCGTTTAAGGTAGTCAAATCTGGCCCTTACAAAGATATCTTGGCCTTTGACCGAGAATTAACCCAGGAGGAGCAAGATATTCTCCAACAGATGATTGATACGAGTTATCAGCAGTTTGTGGAAACGGTTGCCCAATCTCGGAACTTAGAGGTGGATCGGGTTAAAAGTTTTGCTGATGGTCGAATTTTCACCGGTCAACAGGCCTTAGAGTTAGGGGTGGTTGACCGACTGGGAACCGAAGAAGATGCTCGCCTCTGGTTAGCCGAATTAGTCGGTCTTGACCCCCAAAAAACCGAGTGTAAAACCATTGAAGAACCCAAACCTTTATGGAGTCGCATTATTAGTGGCGATAATCAGGTAAAATCAGGATTGCCGGCTGCGATGGACTGGTTGGAGTTTGAGGCATCAACCAATGGCTTGCCCTTATGGTTATATCGACCTTGAATAGGGAGTAATTTTTTCTGTATCCAAACCAGACCAGCAATCATTACAAGCATGGAGAAGAGGAACGTGGGTTGGCAAGTCCGGGCAATTCGTGGAGCAACAACAGTAGAAGAAAATACCGTTGAGGCGATCCAGAAAGCGGTCACCGAGTTACTCGATGAGCTAGACCGAAAAAACCAGCTTTGTCCTGACCAACTGATTAGTGTCACGTTTTCAGTCACGCGCGATCTTGATGCAGTGTTTCCAGCGGCGATCGCCCGTCAAAGAAAAGGATGGGATCATGTGCCATTATTGGATGTGCAACAAATGCATGTGGAAGGAGCCTTATCCCACTGTATCCGATTTCTGATTCATGCTTATTTGCCTGTGGAACATCATGTGAGCCATCCCTACTTAAGGGAGGCGAAGAAACTACGACCTGACTTAAACCCAGATCTGCGAGAGGGATTAAGCTAAAAACTCAGAAGGCTGGACAGTCGCAACAGTCTGGAGGCTATCATGAAATTAGGTTACATAGTAGAGCAGGAGTTATGAGGACTGCTGAGATTGTTGCCAACTCTCTCCTGCTTTTGGTAAGGCTTTCCACTAGAACTGTTTCGGCCTGTGAATTATGTCCTTTGCTTCTGTGTCTTTTCAATTACCAAGTTTAGAAAGTGTACTGGATCGTCACCCTGTTGTGATTTCCCCCGATCTGAGTGTAGAGGAAGCGATCGCGTTTTGGAATCGTGAATCGCCCTATCCTTATCTTGTGGTCAGCCAAAACCAACAAGTATTAGGGGTGATAACGGTATCGGATTATCATCAGATTCGCACCCATTGGCAACAATGGAGATCGGTGAGTGTTGAGCGAGTGATGACTCCCCAGGGTTATAGTTTAACGTGGCAACCAGATTTAGATCTGTTGGCTGTGACAAAACTGATGTATGAGCAGCAGATTGAGTATTTACCCATACTCGATCTCCAACAGAATATCATGGGCGTAGTCTGTGCCCCGGATCTGCAAAAAAGCCTACAAGGTTTAGATGCAATTTCTATTTACTATGGTTTGGCACAACTTCAAGCAACACACAAAAAATCTGACGATCGCCACAATATTGGTTTTCAGACCCTTCTGGATCGCACAGTTAAAGAAATTCATCAGGGTTTAAAGTGCGATCGAGTCTTAATTTATCGTTTTGAACCGGATGGCGGTGGTACGGTAATTGCAGAATCTGTATATCCTTTATGTAAATCTTTGTTAAGTATAAAGATTATCGATTCTCATTTTGGCGAAGATCTGTTGAAAGCCTATATCAATGGGCGCACTCAAGTTACCCACGATATTGAATCAGGAGGCTTAACCCCTTGTTATGTGGAATTCTTACGGCAAATTCAGGTCAAAGCGAATTTGGTAGTTCCCATTCTCCAAGAGAATCATCTCTGGGGATTGCTAACCGCGCAACAGGCGATCGCCCCTCGGCATTGGTCTAGAAACGATGAAGCCTTTCTTAAACAGCAAGCGGATCAATTGGCAATCCGCCTCAAACAAAGCTTACCGTTCCAAGATTTACCGACCCAACTGAGGGAACATCAATGGATGTACTATACCTTGGAACAAGAGAAGAACTTTACCCACGCCATTCTCAATGCGGTTGATGCGTTAGTGGTGGTCGTTAATCGACAGGGTGAAATTATTTACTTTAATAATGCCTGCCAACGTTTAAGTGGTGTTCTGGAAAAACAGGCTCAAGGTCAGCGATTTTGGGAATTCCTGATTCCCGTAGCCGAACAACCTCAGATTAAACAGGCGATCGGGCAAGCACTCCAGGGGGAATCGACTGGGGCTTATCAATGCCACTGGGTGATTCAAGGTAGTACAAAACGCCGTATTGAGTGGTCAAACCAGAGTTTTGGCAACCTAGGGATCGTTACCCATGCGATCGTCACTGGAATAGATTTAAGCCGACGACAAGAAGCTCAAATACAGCTTCGGTTTCGCGATCACCAACAACAAACCTTAACCTATTTAAGCCAGTATGCGATCGCTACTACAGACCTACAGATTCTAATGAACGAAATCGTACAGCAGATTGCCAAAACCCTAAGTGTTGATTACGTAGAAATTCTGGAATTATTACCCAATCAAGCAGCATTTCAAATTCAAGCTGCCCATGGATTTACCTCTGTTCATTATCAGAATCTTCAGCATTCCATTGAACAACTGACACTCAGTGCCACGAAAAATACACAACCGGGGTATACCTTATGGTGTGGTCAATCTGTCGTTGTGGACGACCTACAAATAGAAACTCGCTTTCGAGGATCGGTGTTACACAATCAAGGTAGAGTTATCAGTAGCATAACAACTATCATTCCCGGTGTAGAACAACCCTTTGGAGTGCTGGGAGTCCATAGCAGGGAGCATTGTCATTTTAATCCTGATGAAGTGCAATTTTTGGAGGCGATTGCCCATTTATTGGCTTCTTTCCTGGAGCAACATCGACTCACTGAAGAATTAAACCAATTTTTTAACCTTTCCCTCGATCTGTTTTGTATTATTACTTTTGACGGTTCTTTTAAACGGATCAACCCCCGTTTTCAGGGACTCTTAGGATATAGCCCACATCAACTGCAATCGAGAAGCTTATTTGACTTCATCCATCCCGATGATTTAGCCGCCACCCAAGCTCAAGTACAACAACTGGCTTCTAGAGTCCCCACCGTTAATTTTGAACATCGGTATCGCTGTCAGGATGGTTCCTATCGATGGATTGCTTGGACAGCTATGCCGAGCGACGAATCCTATTTTTACGCCGTTGGTCGAGATATCACAGAGCGGCGAGAAATAGAAATAGCCTTAAAAGAGAGTCGAAAACACTATGTAACTTTAGCTACCGCTTCTCCTGTGGGGATCTTTCAGACGGATAATCAAGGTCTGTGTTTATACGTCAATCAGTGCTGGTGTGATATAACAGGTCTATCAGCGCAAGAAGCAATGATGGAGGGTTGGTCGCAAACGCTCCATCCCGAAGATTTAGAATGGGTGTTTCAGGAGTGGAATGAAGCGGTTGAGGAGCATCGTACCTTTTCTTCTGAGTATCGGTTTCAACATCGAGATGGGACCGTGGTTTGGGTCATGGGTCAGGCGGTTGCTGATGTAGATGAGGAAGGAAATATTGTAGGGTATGTGGGCAGTATTACCAATATTAGCGATCGCAAGCAAGCCGAAGAAGCTCTTAAATATCTCAATCAAACCCTAGAAGATCAAGTGGCTCAACGCACGGCTGATTTAGAAACCGCCAATGAAGCCCTCCGTTATGCCGAAGAACGGTTTAGAATTGCCCTAAAAAATTCCCCCATTATCGTTTTTAACCAAGATTTAGATCTGCGATATACCTGGATTTATAATCCCGTTCTCGGTTATACCGCAGAAGGAGTAATTGGAAAGTCCGATCGAGATTTGTTTGCTCCAGAAGATGCCCAAAAATTAGAACGAATCAAACAACAAGCCTTAGATTCTCAGAGCAGTGTGCGAGAGGAGGTTATGCTTGCCGATCGTGGGGATTTGAAGTGCTACGATTTAACTGTTGACCCCTTATTAAGTTCAGAGAACCAGGTTATCGGAATTACTTGCGCAGCCTTAGATATTACCCACCGTAAAAAAGCCGAATTAGCTCTGCAAGAGAACGAGCGATTTATTCAACGTATTGCTGATGCCAGTCCGAATATTCTCTATATTTATGACTTAGAACAACACAAGACTGTTTATAGTAACAAAGATATTGCCTTAGTATTAGGGTATACTCCCCGTCAGATTCAGGAAATGGGCAATATTGTCTGTGAAGACTTCCTGCATCCAGAAGATCGACCTAAAGTAGTCCAATGGCAGGAAGAATTAGTCGATGCAAATAATACAGAAATTTGGGAGATCGAATACCGAATGCGCGATCGCCATGGGGAATGGCATTGGTTCGTAAGTCGAGATACAATTTTCACGCGAAACGATCAGGGAAAACCAATACAGCTTTTGGGGGCGGCTTCTGATATTACGGAACGCAAGCAAGTTGAAGAGCAGTTACGCTTGAGTGAACGAGCGATCGCTGCTAGTAGTAATGGTATCGTTATTATCGATGCTCAACAGCCCGATTTTCCCGTGATTTCAGTTAATCCTGCTTTTGAGCGAGTCACCGGATATTGTGCACAAGATATAATCGGTAAGAACTGCCGAATTCTACAAGGGACAGATCGTCAGCAAGAGGGACTTGCAACGATTCGTAAAGCATTAAAAAATGAAGAAAGCTGTACGGTTGTATTACGAAACTATCGCAAAAATGGAACCTTGTTTTGGAATCGAACAACCATTTCTCCAATTCATGACGATCGGGGTATTTTAACTCACTATCTAGGCATTCAAAATAATATCACTGAAATCAAAGTGGCTGAAGAACATTTACTGGCTAAAGTTAAGCGTGAAGAGCTATTTGGTATGATTACTCAACGAATTCGAGAATCTTTGGATTTGCAAGAAATTCTGACAACTACAGTCCAAGAAGTCAAAAAACTTTTACTCTCCGATCGCGTATTAGTCTATCGGGTTTTACCCAATTATACAGGGCAAGTAATTGCTGAAGCTGTTAATCCAGGTTGGACTGAAACCTTGGATAAAAAATTCCCAGAAGAGACTTTTCCTCGAGAATGCTACGATCAATATATTGCCGGCAAAACCTATGCCACATCCGACATTACTCAAACAGATATTCGTCCTTGCTTGGTTGAGTTTTTACAAGAATTTCAAGTCAAAAGTAAAATCGTAGTTCCCATCATTCAAAATAATTTACTTTGGGGATTGTTGATTGTCCATCAATGCGATCGAATCAGAGACTGGAAAGAGGAAGAAATTGAGGTATTAAAACAGATTGCTTCCCAATTAGCGATCGCTATCCAACAATCAGAATTTTATCAGCAACTGCAAAGAGAGCTTAAAGAACGAATTGTTGCTGAAACAGCTTTATTGATGAGCCAAGAAAGGATTCAATATTTACTCTCTTCTAGTCCTGGTATTTTATATAGTTTACGGGCAAATGATAGCTTAGAGCTTACATTTGTGAGTGACAATGCCTATGATGTTATTGGCTATGAATTACTGGAAATGTTTGAGGCAAACTTTTGGTGGACTCATCTGCATCCAGAAGATCAAGATAAAATCAGTCAGCATGGCTTAAAAAGTTTATTTGACCAGGGTTTTTATAGCCATGAATACCGTTTTTTACATAAAGACGGGAGATATATTTGGATTTACGATAAACTCAATTTAGTCCGTGATGAACAAGGAAATCCTCTAGAAATTATTGGCTATTGGATTGATATTACCGATCGCAAACGAATTGAACAAAAATTACAAGAAACAACCTCTCGCTTAACCAGTTTAATCTCTAATCTTCAACTAGGTGTTTTAGTGAAGGATGAACATCATAAGGTCGCGTTAATTAACCAAACTTTTTGTCATCTATTCAAAACCACAAATTGTTCTGACCGATTAATTGGTCAAGAATGGGGAAATATTGGAGATGAATTTTCACATTTATTTGATCGCCCAGAAGAAATCAGTCAACACCATCAAGACATTCTCACCCATAATAAAATAGTTACAAACCAGGAAATCCAATTGGCTGATGGTCGCATCTTAGAACAAAATTATGTTCCTATACTGATTGACTCTATTGATCGCGGACATCTATGGATGTATCGAGATATTAGCGATCGCAAACAAGCTGAAAGTCGATTGGTGACTTCTTTGCAAGAAAAAGAAATTCTTTTAAAAGAAATACATCATCGAGTTAAAAATAATTTATTGGTCGTTTCTAATTTATTGGAATTTCAAGCAGATTATGTCAGCGATCCTACTTTAATTAAAGTCTTGGAAGATAGTCGAAATCGTATTTATTCCATGGCTCTGATTCATGAAAAGCTCTATCGGTCGATGACTCTGGATACGATTAATTTTGGTGAATATTTGGAAGATTTAGTCCCCAATTTGTTTGAATCTTATAATGTAGAAGAGAATAAGGTTAGATTTTATTTAGATATCGAACCCGTTCTATTAAATATAGAAACAGCTCATCCCTGTGGCTTAATTGTGAATGAATTATTATCCAATACCTTGAAACATGCTTTTCCTGAAGGAACACAAGGAAAAGTGGAGGTGATCATGTATCAGCAAGATAACAATCAAATTGTGGTCAAAGTAGCAGATAATGGAATTGGTTTCCCAGAAGACTTAGATTTTCGCAACGTTGATTCTTTGGGCATGGAGTTGGTTTGTACCCTAACGGAACAGTTAGAGGGTGAAATTACATTATTGAGAGACCATGGCACAACATTTGAATTACGATTTTCAGAGTTAAAGTATCGTCAGAGGGTATAATTATGTCTCCTGTCAAGATTTTAATTGTTGAGGATGAGTTACTGATTGCCAAAGGATTAGCCCGTAAGTTAGAGAAGTTAGGCTATGAAGTAGTGGGAATTGTCTCTTCTGGAAAAGCAGCTCTCAACAAAATTAGAGAGATTATTCCCGATTTGATTTTAATGGATATTGTGATTAAAGGAGATATAGATGGCATTGAAACTACAGAAAAAATTAGAAAGCAATATAATATTCCAGTTATCTATCTAACGGCTTATGCTGATGATGAAACTTTATCCCGTGCTGAAAAAACGGGATCTTATGGCTATTTACTCAAACCCTTTAAAGAAAGGGAAGTTCATGCCACGATTAAAATGGCGTTAAAAAAATATCAGGAAAGCTTAAGTATAAAATCTTCGTTAGCTCAGGCAAAATCTAACAGTCAAGAAAAAACAGAATATATCTCAATCGCGTCCCATGATTTAAAAACGCCTTTAACCGCGATTCAAATGTCAGCAGGAATGCTACAACGTTATGGCAATAAGCTAACGGAAGAGAAAAAAGAGAAGCACTTAAAACGTATTCAAACTGCAGCGCAACATATGCATCAGTTATTGGAAGATATTCTCACGTTAAGTCGGACTGAATTTGGAAAGTTAGAGTTTAATCCGGAACAGATGAATGTAGTCGAGTTTTGTGAAGAGATTATTGAAGAAATTAAAGTGATTGCCTCGTCTAAACATAATTTAGAGCTTACTCTTTATGGAGAAAACCGGATTATTAATCTTGATGCAATGATTCTACGTCATGTTCTCTCGAATTTGCTCTCGAATGCCATCAAATATTCCCCAAATGGAGGAATTGTTAAGCTTGATATTACCCAAACTGAAGCTGAGATTAGGCTTGCAGTTCGAGACCAAGGAATTGGGTTACCTCTAGACTATCACCAAAAACTCTTTCAACGCTTTGAACGAGGCGCGAATGTGGGAAAAATACCCGGAACTGGCTTAGGACTTTCGATTGTGAAACGCTTAATTGATCTCCATGGAGGTGAAATCATGGTAGAGAGTGAACAAGGAAAGGGAAGTGCTTTTACCGTTACCTTCCCCTGTGTTTTCTAGTTGGGTCAGTCATAGATGGCACTAGGACAGACAAGGAGCTGAAAATCCTGGTTAAAGATCAGTTTATAGATAGTTTAAGTATAAATAATTAGTCTAGATCTAATCATTGATTGTTGGAGAGCAATACCGATCTCTCACTAAGCGGCTATAAGTATGTAAAGAGGGTTTGTCGATATAGCGCGGATTGGGTTGAATGACAGACTCTAACTGCTTGCAAACCTTTTGATGACTTCCTACGCGATCGTATCCCCAGCTATAGACAATGGTATGCTCGCTAGGGGGTTGTGCTTGGACAGGATTTGAGACGAGGGTAGTACAGAGAATTAGGGTAAAGGCTCCCAGGAATAAGATCGCGAACTTCAACATCGGGCAACTCTCGTGATTTGGTAATTAGATGGTGTTACTTCGATCATAGAAGTTGTAACCCAACTTTGAAATGAGTTAAATCACACAAGTGTCAGTTTTAAAATGCACCTTGGAGATAGTCTATAATCATAAACTGCTGATGGTCATAGGTGAGTGGTGGGGCGATCGCCCGAACATCTGAACACGTACCCACTCTCTGATAATAGACCAACGCCACATCAAAACGACATCCCCATTCACCAAACTCAGGTGACTCAGCTAGAAAGAGTTCCGCAGCACAGCGCAATTTCTCCTGTTTCCTAGAAGAAATTGCACCTAATCCATTCTGATCCCAATTGCCAGCACTGCGGGTTTTCACCTCCACAAAAACCAACTCTTCCTGCCATTGGACAATCAGATCTAACTCTCCCCAACGACAATGCCACCGACGATGCAAAATCATTGCACCTTGCTGTTGCAACCATTGAGCAACGGTCTCTTCTCCTTGTATTCCCGGATTGAGCCTCATGTCAGTCCACCCTCTTTTCAGCCTCCACCTTCCCATAGGATGATGATATCGCTGTTGAATACCTAAACTGACTATTCCCATGACCGTCAAAAAAATTCCTACTTATCTGATCGGGTTATTGAGTGTATGCCTAATCCTTGGGCTGAACCTGACTGGAAGCATCGGCAACCTATCCCCGGCGTTTGCCCAAAACTATGAAAAAGTAGACCTGAAAGGCGCTGATTTTTCGGGGAAAGATCTCATAGAAGCCCAATTCGATCAAGCCGATCTGACCGAAAGTAGCTTTGTGGGAGCAGACTTGCGAGGAGCAAGTTTATTTGGAGCCAAATTAATTAGAGCGAATTTAGAAGGAGCCGATCTGAGATATTCCACTATTGGAGAAGCCAATTTTAGAAAGGCGAATTTGAAAGATGTTCTCTTTGAAGGGGCTTTTGCCCAACTGGCCAGCTTTAGAGATGCTAATATCGAGGGAGCAGATTTTACTGATGTGATTCTCCGAGATGATGCTCAGGAATATTTATGTGCGATCGCCAAAGGAACCAACCCCATCACCGGAGAAAACACCCGCGATACCCTTTACTGTGATTAACTTCACCCATTCTCTCCTGCCCTACTCGGGCAGGCTCAGACTTTTCTCGGTTTCGCAAAATCCCTGCTTCCTAAGTTCGGTTCACCTCCAATGGCTTTTTTGAGTCCTCGTTTACAGTAAAAACAGTCAACAGAAGTCACTCTCTCATTGAGTCAAAAACTATGAATCCTAACATACCCTCCCAACATTCCGATCTCTTCGAGCAATTGGCTAATGACAACAACGTCCTAGGTCAATATCTGCATTCCCTAGACCCTGAAGCTGTTAATCATCTCTCGCAACCCTCTAAAGAAGCCCTCAGCGTCATGGAACACAATATTGTGGGATTGCTGGGACATTTGCCTCCAGACCATTTCGGGGTTACCATCACCACCAGTCGGGAACAGTTAGGCCGTTTGTTAGCTTCGGCAATGATGACGGGCTATTTTCTGCATAAAGCGGAAACTCGCATGGGATTGGAAGAGCATCTGGCAAACTTGAGCGACGAAGAGTAATAAAACTCAGTGATGAGGACCGTTTATGCCTTCCCCTTTTCCAGGGATGAACCCTTATCTGGAACATCCAGAACTTTGGCCAGGAGTCCATCACTGGCTCATTATTGAACTGGCTAGGTTTCTTTCTCCCCAACTTCGTCCTCAATATAGGGTTGCCGTTGAGGTACGCGTTTATAAAACTATTGGTCAAGAATCCCTACTGGTTAGCATTCCAGATTTAGTACAAAATTCACAGACGACAATTAAACAGCCAACCAGCAATGTTGCAGTTGCACGATCTCCAACTCAACCCCAGGCTGTAGAAGTTCCACTTCCGGTAACTGTTAGACAAGGTTATTTGGAAGTGCGAGAGGTTACTACCAAGGAAGTAGTAACCTCTATTGAAATCATCTCTCCCATTAATAAACGTTTCAGGATTGAAACGCGCAAGCAATATGAGGATAAGCGCAATAAAGTTTTAGGAAGTTCTACTCATTTAGTAGAAATTGATTTACTGCGTAAGGGACAACCGATGCCAATGTATACCAGCACCAGCAGTAGTCGAACAGATTACCGAATTTTGGTCAGTCGAGGAGACTGTCGTCCTCAAGCAGACTTATATGGGTTTAATTTGCAAGATGCTATCCCTTCATTTCCCTTACCGCTAAAGCCTGGGGATAGGGAACCCCTGGTGGATTTACAGTTATTATTGGATAATGTATACGACCAAGCGAGTTACGATCTAGTGGTAGATTATCGTCAAGATCCTGTGCCACCTTTGTTCTTGGACGAGGATCGCGCTTGGCTGGATAGCTGGTTAAGGAAGCAAAATCTGCGATCGCTACCCGATCTCAAGTCTGATTAGTCCATTATGATACCATGTGTTTAACCGGACTTAAAAGTGAAAACTACTATATAAAAAAATATGCTCAACCGACGAAAATTACTGGCTTATATGGCCGGGACAAGCGGCACGATACTACTGAGTCAATGTAATCGGAAAACGATCAGCCAAGCACCAGCTATGCCGAATACCCATAT
This sequence comes from Cyanobacteria bacterium UBA2566, assembly GCA_002340255.1. Classification (GTDB taxonomy): domain Bacteria; phylum Cyanobacteriota; class Cyanobacteriia; order Cyanobacteriales; family Desertifilaceae; genus Roseofilum. The sequence continues at coordinate 109,700 of DDLS01000062.1, read as the reverse complement.
CAGTCAAGACGGATTTTTATCTGTGGATATGGTTGCCCAAGAAATGCCAATGCAATTCGGCAGAAATCGGCTCATGCAATGGGGATATAATGGGCAAATTCCCGGGCCAAGACTAGAAGCTAGACCTGGAGATACAATTAAAATTAATTTTCAGAATCAATTACCTCAAACGAGCAATCTTCATTATCACGGATTACATATTCCGCCCACAGGAACGGCTGATAATGTGTTTATTTCTGTTCCTCCTGGAGAACAATTCAGCTATGAATTTACACTGCCTGAAAATCATCCGGCAGTCACCTCTTGGTATCATCCCCATTACCATGGACAAGTAGCAGAACAGGTATTTAAAGGATTAGCTGGCTTGTTGATTGTCCGGGGTGAATTAGACGAAATCCCAGAAATCAAAGCTGCTTCTGAAGATTTTTTAGTGTTGCAAGATTTTACTGCTAATCGTAATTCCAACCTCTCCCATGGTGCAATTATGTTAGGGAGAGAAGGAGAATTAGTAACGGTGAATGGGAAAATCAAGCCAGAGTTTTCTATTCCTGCCCAAGGTTTGCTGCGCTTGCATTTGTTGAATGCGTCCAGTTCTCGGTTTTATCGCTTATCCTTGGATGAACATCCCTTTTATTTAATTGCTACGGATGGGGGCGCAATTTCTGAACCGGTAGAATTAACCGAATTATTATTAGCACCAGGAGAGCGAGTACAGGTTTTAATTCAAGGAGATCGACCTCCATCTCAGTATAGGCTATTAAGTCTACCCTATGACCGGGGAACTGTGGGCATGATGGGCCATATGAGATTATCGTCTAGCAGTAATCAAACTCAGGCGATCTCTACATTTAACTATACCGAACCTGTCACTCCCATTCCCCTACCCAAAACCCTGATTCCCATCCAACCCTTACCCGAACCACAAACCCTGCGCCAGTTTACCCTCAATCATGGCATGACTCCAGGAATGGGTATGGTGTTTTTGATTAACGATCGGGTCTTTAATCATCAACGTATCGATGTTAGGGTCAAATTGAATCAAATTGAAGATTGGGAAATCATTAATCCAGAAGGAATGGATCATCCCTTTCATATCCATCTCAACTCATTCCAAGTGATCAGCCGCAATCAAACTCCTGAACCGCTTTTAGCCTGGAAAGATGTGGTTAATGTCCGTCGTGGTGAAACCGTTCGCTTGCGAATTCAGTATCAAGATTTTATCGGCAAAACTGTTTACCACTGTCATATCCTCGACCATGAAGATCAAGGTATGATGGGTATGTTAGAGATTGTTTGATAATTTAACACTCAAGTGCCTTATTTATGGAATATTCAAGGAAAGGGCAAAACTGGGTTGTTCTTATTCCCCATTCCCTAAACCGTAATCTGATATCCAACGTCTTGTAAGAGTGCTAAATCGAGAAGGGTAGGGAATTGTCGTACCCCTAAAGAAACAAAGGGTGTGAGTAAGGAATTTCCACTGATGCCATTGGGTAAGAAATGGTCTTCAATATGGGATAAATCATCAGCTAAGGGAACCGCTAAACCCTCAGTAATTACTAGGGCATTGGGTCCGATGAAGGTTTGACCGGATATCCATTGGTTAAAGGCTTGGGAGTTGCCTATACCCAGAATATGGCCGAGTTCATGAGTCGCAACGGTCATTAAGTCCACTTGTTCTGGCGGAATATCATTATGGGTTTGGGGCGTTGGATCGATAAACCAATTAATGCTTGAATTAAAACTGATGTGACCCGTCCAAGGCTCAAAGTTGGTACTGTTAAATCGGCGATCGAGGTCACTATCAGGAGTCCAATTGCCACTTGGCCCTGCTTGAGCAAGAATTGGGGAGGAGAGGGGAGCTGCACCAACAAAGACGAGTACATCATCAATAGGACGGTCTAGGGTAAAGGATATGGTGCTTCGAGTGGTGGGATTTTTGATATAAATGGGGGTTCCGGGAGCTAGATCTGCAAATTCATCTAGAATATGGCGCTCCCAGAAGGAGGCAGCAGTTTCTAGGATTTGACGACAGTTCGGATCGTTGAAAAAACCACTGCGATCGAATCGATAGTCAAATTCAATGTTAAATGAGGTGGGGGTTTCGGGAGGGGCTAGGAGTAAGGGAGAATCGAATTGTGTGCTTTGGCTGAGGTTAAAGGGGAGAGCTTCACTGATAAAGTCTTCAGGGGTTAATTGATTGGGATGAATACCAGATAAAATGGCAAGGGTTTGGCCGGTGAGTAGGTCTTGAATGAGGGTTGTACCGGTGAGGTTGTCGGTTCCTAAAGCGATGATTAGGCGCTCATAGTTTAAGCCGCCCGTAAGTTGCATATAATCTTGACCGTCTTCAAAATCAAGTATCCAATCTGCTTGGTTCTGGTTTGCGAGGGATGGCTGACTGAGGATAAAGAAGTCTCGATCTGCACCCCCGATGAGGAGGTCTGAACCGAGGTCTCCGGAAAGGCGATCGCTCCCCTTGTCCCCGTAAAGGGTATCATTTCCTTGACCTCCATGGAGCAGATCCGAGTCTTGTCCGCCATAAAGTAGATCTTGGCCTGTATTGGCTTTGAGAGTATCTGAGCCTTGATTTCCGGCAATCCAATCGTCTCCAGCATAAGTAATGATTTGATCCGGGTTCAGGGTTCCAATCAGAGTATCAGCGCTAGGGGTTCCGGCGATCGCCGATCCTGAAGTCAATGCAGACTCTAATGCATACTCATCTGTTGGCATAGATTTAGTATTTTTATTTACATTCTAGTATAATTTATTATGTCTTTTCAGGAAAAACTAGAAAACTTTAGATTATTTTTAGATTGGTAACGCCAAAAATATAATATGGGGCTTCTCTGTTCAATGGAGTACAGCTTAAAGCCTTAGAACCATCAATAAGGAGCTGAACAGATGGATTGCAATCCCTGATTTCATGCTTAAAGGAAAACAATGTGCTAGGCTATTTGAAAGTTTTTTTGCAATTATCTATATCCATGAGCAAGGTTCTGGTGTTAAATGCCTCTTACGAACCGCTCAATATCGCTACCTGGCGACGGGCGGTTATTCTGTTGCTCAAGGGAAAAGCCGAACAAGTAGAACACAATGGTAAGTTGTTGTGCCCTGGTTTTCCCTTACCAACCGTAATTCGACTGCGGCACTATATCCAAGTTCCCTATAAAGAAATTCCCTTAACGAGACGAAATGTTTTATACAGAGACTCCCATTGCTGTCAATACTGTGGATACAAGGGAGAGGGTCTAACGCTCGATCATGTAATTCCGCGATCGCGCAAAGGAGGAGATACTTGGGAAAACTTAGTCACGGCCTGTGTTCGCTGTAATGTCAAAAAAGGAAACCGGACTCCGGAAGAAGCTTCCATGACTTTATCTCATCCCCCACGAAAGCCATACAGCAGTCTCTATTTCGAGCTGCAAAAGCATGTGACGAGCGGTACACATCAAGAATGGAAAAAATATGTGATTGGCATCTAAACCCCTGACTTCATCTTCAGGGTTTTTTTCAACACTAAATGATGGGTAATGATCTGCTTTTATCGTTATTACAAATAACAATACGGTGAATTTGTAGGAGGATGAAATCGCTTGTCAGGGATTTTTCTCCCCATCTTACAGCTATTCCCATTCATTTTCTGGAAGCCACTGTAAAGAATTTAGAGTTTCTTGATAATGAAAATAAATGGCTTGTCGAGGATAGGGAAGTAACCCATCTGTTCCAAACCAGCGTTGAAAAATGGCAATTTCGGCAGGTTTGTCGGTTAAAAATCCTTGCATATATTTAACCAAGCTGTAATTAATCATTGATTGCCAACGAGAATTGTTTTCTGGGAGAATACAAGCATAGGATTCTAAGCTGTAAGGACGACTGGGGGTCACTCTCCAGGCTTGGGGGTCTTTGGCGGTTCTCCGGAGAGCTTCTAGGAGAACTCCATCACTCACTAGGGCATCAATGTTTCCTTGTTCTAATTGTTGCAATCCCTGGACGCGATCGCGCACCCAGATAAATTCAGCATTGGGTTGGATCTTTTGAATAATTTCAGCATTGGTGGTGTTTTCAATAATTCCTATCCGTTTGTCCTCTAAAGATTCTGGGTTTCCTATCTTAGTTTGTTGTGGAACTAAAAGCTGAGTACCTGTGCTAAAGTAGCTAATGGAAAAATCGACGATTTCATCTCGTTCCCAAGTAAAGGAGTTTGAACCACAATCGAGATCTACCTGGTTCTCTTGAATGGCTTGAAACCGATTTTGGGTATCAACTTCGACCCATTCTATCTCAATAGATTTATTCAATTCTGCTTCTAGCTCGACTTGAATACGCTTAACTAAATCCACAGAAAATCCCATCCATTGTCCTCGATCGTTTTTGAATCCAAAGGGAATGGTATCTTGGCGAACGGCAACTCGTAAAGTTCCGCTTTGATTGACTTGTTTGAGAACATTAGCTGCCCAACTGGGATAAGCAATAGAAAGGGGAATTAAGCTCAATAGAGCCGTAGCGATCGCTAGCTTTTTCTGCATCTGAATATTTTCCTAATTTCCACTAATATGAACGACCAGTGCCCGGTGGTGACTCCGACTGCGATGTTCCCATAAGTAAATCCCCTGCCAAGTCCCTAACAGTAAGCGTCCTTGGTGAATGGGAATTTGTTCTGATGTTTTGGTTAATGCGCTGCGGATATGAGCGGGCATATCATCTGGCCCTTCAGCATCATGAATATAACTTATTCCATCTTCAGGAACTAATTTGGCAAAAAAGTTAGCTAAATCTTGCAAAACATCAGGATCGGCATTTTCTTGAATGACTAAACTGGCGGAAGTATGCCTTAAAAACAGGGTACATAATCCAGTTTGAATCCCAGATTCTTTGACTACTTGTTTAATTTGAGCCGTGATAGCGGAAAAGTTCTTTCCTGTGGTTTTGATATGCAATTGGGTTTGATAATGGGTCATGGGGGAATAGGGGAATGGGGGAAACACGGAGACACGGAGACACGGGGAAATGTCCTATTACTCATTACTCATTACTCCTTTGGGAAGAGAATCTTCACCGGTAATCAACCGCGCTCCTCTGCCACTAGTCAGGTAGTTCCATCCCCATTGCACCATGACGACTAATTTATTATCAAACTCGATTAAATAATAGATATGGGCGAATACCCAGGTTAACCAGGCAATAAATCCGGTGAGCTTAATCCATCCTAAGTCTACCACTGCCGCATTTTGACCAATTACGGCTAGACTTCCAACTTCGGTATAGCGGAAGGGGGAATGGGTTTGGCTGCGCAGTTCCTGTTTTATGTATTGGGCTACATATTTGCCTTGTTGCATGGCGACAGGGGCAATACCGGGTAAGGGTTGCTCTCCTTGATGGGAGAAGTTGGCTAGGTCACCAATAACAAAAATATTCGGATAACCGGGAATGCTTAGGTTCTCTTCCACCCTTACCCGACCTGCCCGATCTAGGGCAACTCCGGTTTTCTCATTGAGTACTTTCCCTAGACTCGAAGCCTTTACCCCAGCAGCCCAAAGAATGGTACGAGCGGGAATTACATTTTCTTCCTCTCCTTGTCGCACGGTTACTGAACCGTCCGTGACTTGGGTGACTAGGGTCTGAGTTTGTACCCTTACCCCTAGCTGGGTGAGGTCTTCTTCTGCTCTAATGGACAATTTTGGCGCGTAAGGGGGTAAGATACGATCTACGCCCTCTAGGAGCAAAATTTTGGCGCTGGTGGTGTCGATGTGATGAAAGTCGTTTTTGAGGACGCTATGGGCTAATTCGGCGATCGCCCCGGCTAATTCTACTCCAGTCGGACCACCACCGACAATCACAAACGTCAGCCAAGCTTTTTGTTTTTCGGGATCGGTTTCTTTTTCTGCGGCTTCAAATGCGCCATAAATGCGACGACGCATGAGCAGAGCATCTTCAATAGTTTTCAAACCAGGGGCAATATTTTGCCATTGATCGTTGCCAAAATAGTGATGCTTCACACCCGTGGCCAGAATCAAGGTATCGTAGGAGAGGGTACGGTTGTCGAGGGTAAGTAGTTGGCGATCGGGATCGATATCCTTTACCTGATCTAAAAGGACTTGGGTATTTTTATTTTGATTTAAAACCAAGCGCAGAGGGGAAGAAATATCCGCAGGAGATAAACTGCCCGTCGCCACTTGATACAGTAAGGGTTGAAATAGATGGAAATTGCGTTTATCGATTAAGGTCAGTTTAACCGGTGCTTTGCCTAGGCTTTGGGCTGCATAAAGCCCCCCAAAGCCTCCTCCAACAATCACGACATGGGGGACAGAGGGTTGGGTTTTTGCATCAACCATAGCGTTTGGGTTCTTAATGTAAGATTTCGATCCAATCTTAGTTTAGCAATGAAACATTGAATTAACTATGAATGATGCACTAAAGCCTAGAGATACCATCATCCTCTGATACTTTGGGTTATTGAGGTTGAAGATCTGGCGATCTAAATTCCCGAAATATCATGCGATCGCGACCCTGTTTTTTCGCTTCATAGAGGGCTTGATCCGCAATTTCAAATAATTCTTCTCCTGACGTTTCATGAGTGGGGATGGTTGAAGAGAGTCCCATACTCATCGTAATGAAAGGACTAACGAGTGAGGCTTGATGATCGAGGGATAAGTGACGCACATGCTCTTGGATTTCTTGAGCAACTATCCACGCTCCAGATGCTTGAGTGTTGGGCAAAATTACGACAAATTCTTCTCCTCCATATCGAGCCACTAAATCCGCTGGTCTTTTTAACGCTTGTTTGATGGCTTCGGCTATTTTTTGTAAGCATTCATCTCCCATTTGATGCCCATAAGTATCATTGTAGCGCTTAAAATAATCCACGTCACAGATAATAATGGATAGGGGCGATTTCTCCCTTGCAAGTCGATACCATTCTCGATCGAATGTTTCTTGCAAACAGCGACGGTTTGCTACTTGGGTTAAACCATCTAAATTAGCCAGTTGATTTAATTCTTGGTTTACCCGCTCTAATTCAGCAGTTCTTTCAGCTACTTTTCTCTCTAAGGTATAAGAATAGTCCCGGAGTTGTTCATAAAATAGGGCATTCTGAATTGAGGCAGCGGCTTGGGAAGCTAGAGCTGTAAATAACTTGAGGTCTTGGGCAGTATAGTCTAGGGTGCGATCGCTACTAATTTGAATGATGCCTAATTTCCCCGTTTGTGTCATTAACGGACAACACATCATAGACACAATTTCAAACTCTTGAGGAATAAATCGAGGATCTAAAGTCACCTGATTTACAATTTCCGCCTTTCCCGAATTAAAAACAGAACCATAAATTCCGATATTAGTTGGAATTTTCTTCCCTAAGATAACTTGATTTTCATCAGCTTTAGGATAAAAAGTTTGCATAGATTGTTCATAAGCATTATAAATCATGACTACTAAGGCATTACCTGGTATTTGTTTGAATGCTTCATTCGCCATGAGTTTTATTACTTCATGGACATGCAAACACGTAGATATTTTAGAGGAGATGTCATACAAAAAATTGAGTTCTTCGTATTTATCTAAAGCATCAGCCGCTAACACTTTTTTGTTGACTTCTATTTCAATTAAATAAATGACCAGTTGGGCAACCGAATTATGGATATTTTCGCTGACGACCCAACCTAAAATTTTATCTTCTACAACAATTTCATATCCTTGGGCATTGGTTAGGGTTAGCTCTCCTAAAATGGGAATTTGACGATTGTCTAAAATCCCTATTTGATGATTATCATTAATGAGCCGCTGGATGATTTTTTTTATTCTAGGCTTGAGAACAATTTTTTTAAAATTAATATTTATCATTAAAATTTACTCATTTATAAATCCAAGAATTTCTCTTGATTTAGCCAATACTTCCTTCGGACGAAAAGGTTTAGTCATATACAAATCTGCTCCTACAGCTATGCCCGTTTTTCTATCAAACTCTTGACCTTTTGCCGTCAGCATAATAATATAGATATTATCAAACTTAGAATTTTCTTTAACTTGGGCACAAACTTCTAGTCCATTCATCTTAGGCATCATCACATCTAAAAAAACCAAGTCAGGGTTTTCTTCTTCAATGACCTCCAACGCTTCTTGACCGTTTTTAGCTGTTAAGAGAATTACGTCATCTTCATCCTCCAATTTCTCAAGCGCTTGTTCCATGAGGATAAGGATATTAGGTTCATCATCAACAATTAATACTTTTTTATTCATTGAATTCCTCTATATGTGTTCTAACCACTGTTGGATCGAGGGGAAGCAAAAAAGAAAACTTACTTCCTTGATTAAGGGCACTTTCAACCCAGATTTTACCCCCATGATATTCAATAATCTGTTTACAAATTGCTAATCCTAAACCTGTTCCTTTGGGTTTATTCGTTAAAATATCCCCCACTTGCTTAAACCGCTCAAATACAGTATCCTGGTTTTCTGGTGCAATACCTATACCTGTATCAATAATGGAAACCAGCAGGTGGTTGTCTACAACCTCTGCTTCACAAGTAATGGTTCCTTGTTCGGTAAATTTTACAGCATTAGAGATTAAATTAATGAGGACTTGAATCAGGCGATCGGTATCAACTTCAATCACGGGTAAATCTGGATTAATTTTTTTGATTAACTGTAAATTATTACTGTTGATGAGAGAAAAAGTTACGGCAATCGCTCGATCCAAAATAACCTTTGGATTAACGGGTTGAATATTCCAGTCTACTCGACCAGATTCCATTTTGGCAATATCTAATACATCATTGATTAGGGAGGTTAACCGTTCTGCTTCGGAAATGATGATGTCAATGTTATTACTGACTGCGATAACCGATCTCTTCACTTTTCTATCCTGTTGTATAGTCGCAGGAAAAATGATTTCTTCCAGCTTCTCCTGAATCATTTCTGCAAATCCTAGGACTGAAGTTAAAGGGGTTCTTAATTCATGGGAAACTGTATTTAAGAAATCAGTTTTCATCCGATCTACTTCCCGCTCGACAGTGACATCTCGAATGAGAATTACTGAACCCATACATTGATCCCCTTCCATTCCTTCTCCTTCCTTAATAATACTGGTCGCTAAGGCTTGACCTTCGCGATTATTCCCCAACTTCACATCAAGGGTAATAATTTCTTGATTTCGATTATGAATTAATGCGATCAATTCCTCTAATTCAGGGGAGAAAATCGTCCAAACATTCTGTCCTTCTAGCTGCCATCTTTCTAGGTTAAACATCGACAAAAGAGCAGGATTAAATCGGGTGACTCTCCCTTGGGTATCAGTCACTAATAAACCATCGGCTAAATTATCAACAATGGCATTTAAATCTGCTAGGGTTATTCGTAGTTCACTGGATCGCTTTTGTGCTTGAGAGAGTAATTCTGCCTGTTGTAAGGCTACGCCTAACTGAATGGCAATTTTACGGGTAAATTCAATTTCTTTGGGGTTCCAAGTTCTGGCTTTGGAACATTGATGAATACAGAGCAAACCCCATAACTGATTCCCTTTGACTAGGGGTAGAACTAGATTGGCACGAATTTGAAATTTGTTTAAGATATTAAAATAGCAAGGAGATAAATCGGCAGTAAAAATATCGGAAATGGCTTGTAGTTTTCCGGGGTTATAATTATTGTTTTGATGCCAATCAAAACAATAATCATAAACTTTTTGAGTTAAGGTTGATTCAAAGCTAGGTAAGACATCTTCAGAAACAAATTTTCCCTGAGTACAGTCGGATTCGCGATCGAACTCAAAAATAGCGACTCGATCTGCATTCAGCAGTTGTCGGACTTCTGTTGCAGCCGTTTGAAAAATGGTCTCTAAGTCTAGGGTACGACGAATTTTATCAATTACTTCAGCGATCGCCTTCTCCCGTTGTGCTTCTTGCTCTAATTCATTGGCTCGTTTTTGCAGTTGGGCATCTAATGTGCTTTTTAATTCGCTAGAGCGTTTTTGGGTTTGGGCTAATAATTCTGCTTGTTGAATAGCTACTCCTAATTGAGAACTAATCTGAACTAAGAAGTTAATTTCAATCTCTTGCCAATCCCTGGGGCCGGAATTTTGAAAGGCAGCCAATAAGCCCCATAGACGCTGGTGTTGATAAATGGCGACAATGGCATAGGCTCTAGCTTGATAGGATTCTAAGGCCTGAATATAACATTCGGAAAAATTACTATTATAGATATCTGAACAAACCCGAAATAATTGCACTTGGTTAAATACTTGCCCTTGGGTTTGCTGGAAGTACGTATCTGTGACGGACAAATGTTCTAGATTTTTGAGGCTACATTCACCAATCTTACAGTTCAAACCTGGATTTTCCTGTTGCCCGATAATTAAGGATTTCCACATCGGAGCGACGGAGTCTACAACAAATTTTCCACTCCAGTCATCGTTAAAACGATAAATGACGACTCGATCGGCTTTGAGGAGTTGACGGACTTCATCGGTGGTGGTGCGAAAAATGGTATCGAGATCGAGGGATTGGCGGATTTTTGTGATTACAGCAGCGATCGCCTGTTCCCGATCCACAGCCTGAGCTACCGCTTTAGCTAACCGATCTGACTGTTGTTTTTGCCCAGCTAAGACTTCTGCCTGCTGTAGAGCAACTCCTAAATGAACCGCGATCTGGGAAACAAATTCTATTTCTTGGGGTTGCCAACATCGAGGAGTACGACACTGATGAATACAGAGAAGTCCCCATAATATCTCTCCCTTTAGGAGGGGAACCACCAAATTAGCTTGGACTTGGAATTGCTCTAAGATCTGAATATGGCAAGTATTTAAGCCTTGTGCATAAATATCATTGCAAGCCCAAATTCGTCCTTCTTGGTAATATTGGGCATAATTATCGCCAAAACAGCGATCTTCAATTCGAGCAGTTAAAGTGGAAGAAAAAGGTGGTAAGACATCCTCCGAGACAAATTCCCCCCATTGGTAGTTAGAGTTTTCAGCAAATTGATACATGCCTACCCGATCGGCATTTAATAGTTGTCGTACTTCTATCGCTGTTGATTGGAAAATAGTTTCCAGATCCAGAGATTGACGAATGCGCGTAATGACGGCTAAAAGGGCTTTTTGTTGAGCCACCTGGATAAGTTCAGGTTGAATTTGGGTTGGCTGTTCAAGTGCCGATACCTTTTCTCTGAGGCGTTTTACTTCCTCTTGAAGGGAAGTATATTCACTGGTTTTAACCACAATATACTCATCGGACATGGGATTTATAAGGGGGAAAAAGTGACTATCATTGCCTTGATCGGTAGCTTGGCCAGTATAAAAGATTGGAAGGGGAACTGTGCGTAAAGAAGTTTAAACCTTTTTTTAGGATTCTGCTGTGCCCCAAGGCAATAGGCAATAAATTTTCTAATGAATAAGGGATACAACGAACCGGTTGTATCCCTTCAGAGTTGTGAATCTGTTGGCTTTCAGGGCTATATGTTATGAGCGAGTTTGCCAAACGGCGATCGCCCGTTGGGCTTCTGCATAAGCTGCCGTGTTTTCGGGAACCAATTCAGCCGCCGCGATCGCCTGTGCCGGACCATCACTGGCTAATCGACGGTAGGCAATTTTGAGGATTTCACTACTCCATTGGTTGGCCAGTGTTTGAGCTTGGCTATATCGGGGTTGATCCGTCCCAATCGTCTTCACCTGGGCGATCGCCTGATTATAAGAAGACGCTTGATTAGCCTTAATCTTAGTACTGGCTTGTTGAATCACGACCTGATTCGCCTGGGCTTGGGCTGCCTGCTGTTGCCACGTGGTCATTGAACTTTGAGCTGCTGAATAAGCCGATACTTCGGGTGGCACAAGTTGGGCAGCAGCGATCGCCCCCTCAAATTGCCCTTGAGCTGCCCGACCCATGGCAATATCCATAATTGCTTGACTCCATAGCTCAATTTTTCCTTGAGCCTCAGCATAATTGGGATTATCTGCCGAAATTTTCCGCGCTTCTTCAATCGCCTTTACATATAGCGACGCTTGCTGAGAGCCTAAAATACTCGTCACCTGGGTCAAGGTTGGGGCACTCACTGGCTGAGGCTGGGGAGCGGGAGCCGGTGTAGCTACAGTCGCTGGAGCTTGAGGAACCGCTGGAGAAGGCGCTGGAGTCGCCGCTACTGGAGAATTAGCCGGGGCAGGAATCACCACCACTTCCGAAGGACTTGCGGCAGGAGTTGGAGCCGGAGAACCCGCAACTGGCTCAGTCACTGCTGGACTAGGTGGTGTTTCGACCGTAGTTAACGCATTACGATTGCGTAAAAAGACTCCTCCAATCAAAATTAGGGCAATACCCCCCCAAGCCAGAATCAGTAATCGCCAAAATTGTGCATCTTCTTCATTGGATTTGGGGTCTTGAGATTGGGGTTTTTTGTCAGGTTCCATAGGCTTATGAATATCTGTTGAGGTTTTCTGGACAACAGGGCTTGGCTGAGGAATAACCCCAGAACCGGACGGAACACTTAATGGTTCAGCGGTACTGGAACTTTGAGAAAGGGCTTCCTCTGTTTCGGTCTCCTCAATCGGTAAAATCACCCGATGAACTCGGCCGGGAGGATTCACCACCATCAAGGCTTGTTGGTTGGGTCGATTGTGTTGATCGCTCAATTCCATTAGCCGACGGTGCAGATAATGATCTAAACTCGCTAATGTACTGCATTGACCCGATCGCAATCCTTCCAGCAAAGCAGCCGTAAATAACCCTTGTCGTAATTCTAAGGTCTCTTGGGAAAATTGACCGGGTTGACATGAAAGAAGAGTGGCAATTTCTAGTTCTCGCGCTAAATTAGCGGTCTGATTCCCTAAAAGTCCCCCAATTTGCAAACTCGATGGCCGATTCATATCTAACACCACCAACAGATTTTGAGTCGGTAAGTTGGCTAGAGAGTTGAATAACCAAGCCATAGAGATTCCTGTGGTGCTGACTTGATTGGGATCGCTGTCAATGGGCATCAGATAGTCTATGCCATCGACACTGGAACCATAACCACTAAAGAACAGCCAGAGGCGATCTTCTGGATCGAACTGGAATTGTGGATGATTGCCACTAGAAATTTTCTCAATCCATCCTTCTATTGTGGGGCGATCGGGGTAAGTTGATTCACCCTGAATGGGTTGAGAAACCTCACTCAAGAGTAAGCATTGATCGAGAGATAACCCAGCTTGATACGTCCAAAAATCACAAAATGCTTGGGCATCTTGTTGGGCATAGCTTAACGGCTGGAAATACTGATACTGATTAATGCCGATGGCGATCGCCCTAGTTTTTCCCATGACCCACTCCTAATATACCTAGTGCCTTGATGGTTAGTGTCTTTGAATTTGTCTTTAATGTATCGGGTATTGTCCTTGGTCACAAGAGGGGATTGGAGAGGGGACGTGGGCACACTCGATACCCAGAGATGGAGGAGAATGGGAGAGAGAAACCTTTACTCATTTTGCCTATTGCCTATTGCCTATTGCCTATTGCCTTCTGTATAATTGGAAGGTTGTGGAAAAATTGCCCTCTTAAGAGAGACTCTGACATCCTATGGCTGTTCCAAAGAAGAAAACCTCTAAAACAAAACGCAATCAGCGTCGCGCTGTCTGGAAACGCAAGGCAGCACTAGAAGCCCAGAAAGCTATGTCTCTGGGTAAGTCCATCCTTACGGGACGATCCAATTTTGTCTATCCTTCTGATGAGGATGAAGAAGAAGAGTAAACGGTATCCATTGTGTGTCTAATTTTAGACACACTAAACCGAGGATTGGGTTATTTGCTCGATACGAATATTATTACTGCACTGGTGAAGAGAAATTCGATTGTAGTGACTCGATCCCTTATTATTGCGACATCCTAACTATGTCCAATTAAGAAGATTTGATCTTGGAAGATTGGCTTTAGCGTAGGCTGGAAGTGGAAGGATGTGGCAGTCTAATCTTGAGGTGTCGTTTCTGGGAGTTATGATATCTCTAGCGAGTTCACCCCATTGAGAGAGAAACTTATGCAATACGAAGCTTTATATCAAAATGGTAAAATTGTGTGGTTGACTCAAAAGCCTCCCATTCATTCAGCTCGCATTGCCATTTCTATTCTGGAAGAGTTTCCTAGCTCCACTGGAAAACGCCGCCAACCTTCACCCTTGATTGCAGGCAAAGCTAAAATTACAGGAGATTTGGTCAGTCCTATTGTTAATGAAAACGATTGGGAATGCCTGAAATAATTCTCTTAGATACCCACATCTGGATCTGGTTTGTGAATCTTCAATGGGAACAGTTTCCTGCTACTTGGGTAGAAACGATTTCAACAGCAGAGTTAGTCGCTGTTGCTTCCGTATCTTGCTACGAAGTGGCTTTGGCAGAGCAACGCGGACGGTTATCATTGCCCTGTACTCTCGATCTCTGGTTCCAAGAAGCTTTAGATCCCTCCGGAATTTCTCTTTTTCCTCTGACTCCAGAGATTGCTTCTCGTGCAGTACAGCTATCAGCAATTCATCGAGATCCGTTTGACCGCATGATTATAGCCACAGCGATAGAATACCAAGCACAATTAGCTACAATTGATGGTTCGATTCGACGATATCCAGAGCGAACAGATTTGCTGATGTAGCAACTCAGGAGTGCAGCGAGATCGCACTCGCTCCCTTTCCAGAAACGAGATCGCACCTGCAAAGTGAAGAAAAAGATTGCATTCTGATGGGTTCGGGATGCGATCTTGATTATGATGGAGAGGAAAACCCTCAACGCTTTGTGGTATGGCAATTGGTAAATTTTTCAGCAAACCCGATCCGTCCTTGCAAGATCGCACTCCACCTGGGCAACACCTAAGTAAAGGGTTTCCCGTCCTCACGTATGGGGAAACGCCCGAAGTTACGGCCGATGCCTGGCAATTGAAGGTATGGGGATTAGCCAAAGAAGTCAGCTTCACCTTCTCCGACTTAATGGCGATGCCCCAACATGACTTCACCAAGGATTTTCACTGTGTTACCCACTGGTCGAAGCTAGATGTGCAATGGCGTGGGGTTCGGGTCATGGATTTCATGAAACAGGTAGACCTTGACCCTAAAACGACCCATCTGATGCAACATGCCTATGGAGGATATACCACTAATCTGACTCTGGAGGATTTCTTAAAAGAAGATAACTTCTTTGCACACACTCTGTTTGGTGAACCTCTATCCGCAGACCATGGGGGCCCCGTTCGCCTCGTCATCCCCCATTTATATGCTTGGAAAAGCACCAAGTGGATTCATGGTTTAGAATTTCTCGATCGCGAAGAGTTGGGCTTTTGGGAGAGTAATGGCTATCATCGTCGCGGGGAACCCTGGGCACAAGAGCGATATAGTAACGGCAATTGATAATTGCTTATCTAAGCGCTAACGCAATAATGAATGCTGTTCCTTTACCCGGTTGAGATTCACATCGCAACTGTCCATTATGGCGTTCAGTGATAATTTGTTGACTTAGAGATAGTCCCAATCCTGTTCCTTTGCCCAGGGGCTTGGTGGTAAAGTAGGTTTTAAACACTTTCTCTTGAACCTCTGGAGTCATACCTGTACCATTATCAGCAATGCGAATCTCTACGCGATCGCTAGAAGATAAGGAAGTCGTAATCTGAATCTGGGGATCTTCCGTCTTATACCCCCCTTGTTCGAGTCTTTCTTCGATCGCATCGATCGCATTACTTAACAAGTTCATGAAAACTTGATTGAGTTGTCCCCCATATCCCACAACCTGCGGAATTTCACCATAGTGTTTCTGTACTACAATCTCCGGTTGACTGCCTTTCGCTTTCAAGCGATTATGTAAAATCATCAAGGTGCTATCCAAACCTTCATGCAAATCAACCGGTTGCAGAGTTTGATCGTCTGCACGGGAAAAATGACGCAAACTCCGAACCAGTTGATTAATGCGGTTGGCTCCCACTTCCATAGAAGCAAGAACTTGGGGTAAATCTGCCACCAGAAACTCTACATCCAGATTCTCTTGGGCCTGTTGAATTTCGGCCCCAGGTTCTGGATATTGGTTTTGGTAGAGTGTCACTAACTCTAACAAGTCTTGAGTATAGGCGATCGCGTGGGTCAAATTCCCACAGACAAAACTCACTGGATTATTAATTTCATGGGCCACCCCCGCAACCAACTGTCCCAAGGAAGACATTTTGTCCTGTTGTACTAATTGACTTTGGGCTAGTTTTACTTGCTCTAAAGCTTGTTGCAGCGCTTCGGACTGTTGACGATAAGAAGCCTCTGACTCTTTAAGTGCCAATTCTGCTTGTTTGCGATCGGTGATATTCTGAACCATCCCTTCATAATATAGAAGGATTCCTGCCGGATTCCGCACTTCCCTAGCCGTTTCTGAAATCCAAATCACTTGGCCATCCGGTTGGCGAATTTGGGATTCAAAATCCCACACCTGTCCGTATTTCGTTAATTGCTCTACAAACTCCTGGCGACGGTCTCTATCGACAGACAGATCTCCTACCCGAATTCCCTCATTCTTCAGAGCTTCTACAGTAGAATAACCATAAATCCCAGCCAGAGCCGGGTTCGCACTGATTAACTCACCCTCTGGAGTGCTTTGAAACATTCCCTCCATGGCATTCTCAAACATGGAGCGATATTTTTCTTCTGCCTGCCTCCGTTTGGCAACCTCATCCGCTAACTCTAAGTTAGCTTGGGCCATTTGTTGGGTTCGTTTTACCAATCTTTGATGGATATTGGGGGTTGAGCGGGGGTCAATGCCCTCAGAAAAATTCATCCGTCGAATATGGGTCTCAGGTTTTGAATAGTGTTCATACAAGTACATAGCATCGTTTCCCCCCTAGGTTTACGCAACTCTATCTATTAGTATCTAAAAATTCATGAAATCTTGATGTGACAATACCCTAATCAACTTGTGATTATTCGCTCAAAAAGGTGTGATATGAATTACAGACAAATTCAAGCATTAAATCGGAGACTTTGGAGGTCTCCACTCAACATTGTCCTGAATTACTTAGGGTGGATTGGAGCGATCGCCTTATCCTTCCTGGCTTTTCCCGCTCTAGCTGCCGAACTCAGACAATGGCAATATGACCCACTGAAGACTCAATTGGAGTTAATCTTCCAAGGAAAAATAACACCTCGCTACTTCGTTGTCGAGAATCCCCTGAGAATTATTTTAGAATTACCGGATACAGAAATTCAAGTACCTACGGATCGCAATTTTTACTCTGGATTAGTTCAGGAAATTTCCTTAGAAACTTTGGAATCCGATGAAACACAGTTGATTTTATATTTGTCTCCTGGGGTGACATTAGCCCCAGAATCAGTGGAGATCGAATCCTCTCCCACATCTGCTGGATTCTATAGAACCGTAATTCGTCCCTTGATTACTCAAGATCGGTCAACATCAGCCCTAACCCTCCCTCCAGCCACGTTTGAACCCTCAGCGAATCAGCCCCTCGTCTCGGTTCCTCCCCTATTTCCCCGTCAGTCCCAAGCGCCAACTGGCAATGCGGAAGAACCCACCCCTGGAGCATCAGCCGCTTCCCTGGTGACGCAACCGGCATCCGTAGAAACAACACCGGATTTAGTCGGAATCAGAAGGCGATCGCTCCCTCAAGCTCCTGCTCCCAGTTTGGATGTGCCCCCTATCCGCTCCACAGTGATTCCTACCATCGAGTTTGGGCAAGATTTGCCCTCGTCTAATTCAGGAACCAGAATTGCTCAGAATCCTAGAGATTCTCTGCCTCGCGGAACTCGTTTAAGATTGCGCTATCCAGGCCAGGAGAGCATTTACCTCACTCCTGGTATTCCCTTACAAGAAGTGTTAATTGTTCATGAAGCCATCATAGATCGGCAGGGGAGTTTACTGATCCCCGTAGGAACACGGGTAATTGGGCAATTTGAAACCCAAGGCCAACAGAGTCGCTTCCGAGCTACTGCGATTATTCTGGGGTCTGACCGTACTTTTCCCATTCAAGGAAGATCGGATCGTCTGACTTCTGTCAATCCCAATCTGCCGGTAATTATTCAACCCGGACAGATCATCGAGATTCGCTTATGATGGCGGCCAGATTTCCATTAAAATTTATCGCTAAAGACAATCGGACCGAATCGATATACTACAATCGTGTTATCCCTATGGGGGTAACATCTGTTTTATCTTGTGCAACTGCTCAGGGAGAGAGAGCCTATCGATACTATCTACGGCAACATTCAAGGATTAAAGCCGAGTCAACTCAAACAATTGCAACGGTTGTATCATCAACGGCTACCGGGCGATCGCCTAACGACATCTGAATTTGCCCAGCGTGTTGCTGCCATCAGTTCAGAAATTAATCAACCCGTCTGTAGCTACATTAACCGTCGCGGGCAAGTCATTCGCGTAGGAGTCGGTAGTCCCCACCAAACCCAGATCCCCCCTCTGGAACTGCCCCGATATGGCATGGAGCGACTGAGCGGTATTCGCTGTATTGCGACTCAACTGAAGCAGACTCCGCCCAATAAGTCAACCCTCACTGCCATGGCTTTGCAACGCTTGGATGCTCTAGCGGTTTTAACCCTGAGTGGTGAGGGTTCCTATCGTAGGGGTAAAGGAGCAACGGGCTATGTTAAATCAGTCTATCTCGCCCATTTAATCGCCGATCCGCAACTGAATTGGATTCTTTCTCCTCCCGTGAGTTTGGAGAAATTGACCGATTCAGATTTTCTGGACTTGGTAGAAGAACTGGAAAATGAATTTCGCACAGAAGCGGTTGCTCAAGCCGTTGATACGGAGCAAGACCGGGTATTATTGGTGGGTCTACAGGTGGATCGAGCCAGTCCTGAACGGTTCTCAGAAGGGTTGCAAGAGTTAGCTCGGTTGGTGGAAACGGCTGGCGGTATAGTCTTAGAGACCATGCAGCAGAAGAGATCGCAACCCCATCCCCAAACCGTTGTCGGCAAGGGTAAGGTCTCAGATATTGCTTTAACCGCCCAAACCCTAGGTGCAACTTTGGTGGTGTTTGACCGAGATTTATCCCCCGCTCAAGTGCGGAATTTGGAAACCCAAATTGGTATTCGAGTCTTAGACCGTACTGAAGTAATTTTAGATATCTTTGCCCAACGGGCCCAGTCCCGTGCCGGGAAACTCCAGGTGGAGTTAGCGCAACTTGAGTATATGTTGCCTCGGTTGACGGGACGCGGTCAAATGATGTCTCGGTTGGGTGGAGGTATTGGAACTAGAGGCCCGGGGGAAACCAAGTTAGAGACCGAGCGGCGGGTCATTTCACGACACTTGTCTCGTTTGCAACGGGAAGTGAACCAATTGCAAGCTCACCGAGGTCGTTTGCGTCATCAGCGGCAACATCGGGAAATTCCGGCGATCGCCATTGTCGGCTATACGAATGCCGGTAAATCCACCCTGCTCAATACTCTCACCAATGCCGAAGTTTATACTGCCGATCGGTTGTTCGCCACCCTGGATGCCACCACCCGTCGGTTAGTGGTTCCCCATGCAGTGACTGGAGTCGCGCAAACCATTCTGATGACGGATACGGTGGGATTTATTCACGAGTTGCCTCCTCCCTTGGTGGATGCATTCCGGGCAACTTTAGAGGAAGTCACTGAAGCGGATGCCCTGTTACATTTGGTCGATCTCTCCCATCCTGCGTGGGAACAACAAGTGGAGTCGGTAACTACCCTGTTATCGGATCTGGCGATCGAACCTTGTCCCAGTTTGATGGTGTTTAATAAAATCGATCGAGTTGATGGCGATACCCTGGCTCTAGCTCAAGAAAACTATCCCCAAGCTCTGTTTATCTCCGCTAGTGCGCGTCTGGGTTTAGAAACCCTGCGTCACAAACTCGGTCAACTGGTTCATTATGCTGCCCATCAAAATTAGGGAATAAAGAGAAATTCCTTGTGAACTTATGCACCTCCAATACCATCCCAAACCTGACTTACCCTCAGCTCAAGATTTACCAGACTCGGATGAAACTCCTGTGGATAATCAACTGCAACATCTAATTCCTGGACTTCTTGAAGCGGTGCTGGCCTTGATTTGGTCAGAGCGAATGGATTGGTTTTTTGGTGTAGATATGGGAATTTACACTGACCCCAACGAACCGGCTATTGTCCCCGATGGTTTTTTGAGTATTGGTGTCCCCAGAATTATTGATGAAGGGTTACGCTTATCTTATGTTCTCTGGGTAGAGCAAAAAAATCCGACTTTAGTGTTAGAGGTAGTCTCGAAAACGAGAAGAGGAGAATATAGTGAGAAAAAAGAACAATATGCTCAATTGGGAGTTCTCTATTATGTCATTTATAATCCCCTACGGAAACACAAACAGAAGTTAGAAGTTCATCAACTCAAGGGAGGTGAATATCAATTATTATCTGGGGAACCGGTATGGTTATCCGAACTCAATTTAGGTATCGGTAGAGAGCATGGAACTTATCAAGGGATTACCAGAGAATGGCTCTATTGGTATGATGAAAACACAAATCGCTATCTGACTCCAGAGGAAAGGGCAGAGAGGGCTGAACTAGAGCGCGATCGCGAACGTCAGGAAAAGGAGAACCAACAAGAAAGAGCCAATCGCGCGGAAGCGGTGGTTGAGGAGAAAGAACAAACCATTCAACAGTTAAGAGAACGCCTGGCACAATTAGGTCTCGATTCAGATAGTCCGACTTAATTGAATGGGGATGAAATCGGGACTATAAGATGAAAAACAGTTTTTCCATTACCCAGTAACCGCGCGAAGCACTATGTTACGACGATATTACTACGATCGCCTTACCCAACCGTTAATTGTAAACCGACTATCGGTAAACTTTTTCGAGGGACAACGCACGGGTAGGACTTCATGTAAATAACGACTGAGGAAAAAGACAATGCTGTTATGTCGGGGTTCAACCGTTTGGTAGGTATCTGCTTTAGCATAATATCCATTTTTGATGGTACTGTCGTAAAGGAGCAGCTCTCCCCCACTAAAGTTTTTGGGTTGATTATGGAAATAGTAAACATAGGTTAGCTCTCGAGTGGCAGTATCTGGAGAACCATTATCATTATGGAGCCTAAAATAATGACCATCATTATGGGCGGTTAATTGGGCTTCCACATCGTGGGGTTCAAACAGGGGACGATCGAGTTGGGGTAAAACTTCTGGTATCATCCCTTTTATCCGTTCAATCATTATCTCGGAGAATTCGGGGAAGTGATAGAGAACGGTGGAATAGCGATAGTCTGCTTCTCCAGTGGATGTAGTGGTACTCGTGAAATCTTTTTGACGTTTTTTGACATATTTGAGCAAGCGATCGCACTCTTCGTCACTCAGGAAGCTATCTAAATGGACAAAGCGGGAGGTAATGGTATTCGATATGGGAGCCGGGGGTTGAGGTGCAGGAGTAGCCATCTGCTGTGTTTTCTGTTGCACATATAATGGTGGTTCTGTGAGGACTCCAATGAGTTGATGACTGGGAAAACACAGCGCCTGGCGATCGTCATTTAAGGGAATTTGAAATAATTGAGAGCCAGAGCTTCCCTGGTTTCCTATTTGGGCAGCCAAGACTTTCATCACTGCTACCAGGATAGGGGAATTGGAGGGCAGAGATAGGGTATACTGATGACCCCCGGCTAAGAGCAGGGTAACTTTAATGGTTTGAACTGCGACTGCTGATGTTTGGCTACTCATTGGATGAACAGTGTAGAGTTGATAGTGAACAGTTGATCGTTATCTTACGATCGGGGAAGTCTCTTAATTCAGAAATTCTATACTTTGAATCTCCGATGTCCAAAATTTCCATTCACCCTTAGATTTTTTTAAGGTATGAAGTATGATCAGTCGGTTATCCCTAAATTGAGCATCACCTCCAATTTTGGTAGTCGTTTGAGTGGCCATAATTTGAGCTTTATCACCCGTGAGTTCAACAATTTCCCAATCGTTAAATTCATATCTTAAATCCACTAAATCAATGGAAGAGAGAACCGTTTGTCGTGTGATTTCCCATTGGGGAGAATCCGGGTGCATCGTGTTCATATATCTCTCAACATTTTCCGCATTGATAGCGTTTAAGTTTTCGTCGAGTAAGGCTTGGATTTTGGCTCTCTCTTCAACTTCTTTAGTCTGAGATGAATTTTGCTCATGGCGTGGATTGAATACGTCAGTCGTAGACGCGATGGTGGGTAAGGACTCAATCGAGAACAGAGTCATAATCGAGACTAAGGCAATGTGAGAAAACATAAATAATTCAGTTAGCCAGCTAAAGGTTATTTGATTCTAATTTTTGTCTTATCCCCCGATCTCCCCATTCCCCTATCCCTTCTAAAGTCTCGGCGGAATGGAATACCACCCATACCAGTGATGAACGGCTAACCAAGTAACAGATAAGAGGGCGGCTAAACTTAAGGTTAACCCACTATAGGGAACCAATAGCCCTAAAACGGGTAAAACGGCTCCGGAGATAGTGGCAATGAGTGCAGCAGAGGATTCGCGATGGTTGTCACCTAATCCCCAAGCTAGGGGGAGTAATACAAAAGAGAGGAGAATCCAGGATAGCTCTGGGCTAAGGACGCGACTAGCGTAGGTGAGGGCGAAAATACAGGCGAAAAACACGCCACAGGCGATCGCCACATCCCGCAGTTGCAGAGGTAACGATAAGTACAGCAAGCCAATCCACCAGAGCAATAAACCAGGAGTGAGTAGCAGTAGACGGGGCAAGACTCCTGTTCTGCCCACAGGACTCGTAGCGGTAAATACACCGAAGGGATTACGGACAGAAACGTTATCTTCAAATACCCAGATAAACCGTTTACCTTGTCCTTCTTCCAAGGTTTGAGTGGGAACGATACCACTGGCAAAATCAGCTTTAGGAAAATTGGCGATCGCCGTTAACTGAAAATTGGATAATAATTGTCCATTGGCATTATAGACCCATCGCGGAGACCCTTGAACTTGATAGGTAACCCGAAATTGGGCGGTTTCTTTAGACTCTAAGCTAAACGGAAAACCGTAATCTCCAGGATTAATGGGTTCTAAACGTTGTCCATCGCGATCGATACGAAAATTCTGGAGGATCGTATAACTGTAGGGAGGCTGGATTTCAAAGAAAAAATCCTCCTTCTCTCCCAAGAGATTCGTCACCTGATACTGAGCATCAAAGGAAACCTGATAAACCGGGAGATTCGTTTGCACATCCATCACCTGATTGAGTAATACGTCAATCTCAGAAACTTCTAAAGTCAAATAGCGGTTGACCTCTCGGACTTCCTCCACCTCCACATACTCACCCTCTACATATTGGTTATAGCGATAGGTTTCAGGGATAGTGTAGCGCACTTGAGGAGCAGCCTGTTCCAATCTCTCCCTAGAGAGGATCTGGGCAGATTCAACGACTTTGGCTTGTTCCCAATGATGATAGCGGTTGGCTAGGGTTGTACAGAAGAAAAAGCCAAGGGCGATCGCCACCAACAGTACCACACCATGTTGCAGAAGTTCCAAAAGTAGATCGTAGCGTTGTAACCATTTATGCGTCCAAGCCGAAGGATCTCGATCCCGTGGCAAGGCAAAACCCAAAGCCGCTAAGACGAAACCAAATCCTGCCACCACCAGAATAAAAATGAGAAAAGCCTTAAAAATATGACTGCCAAACTGCATTAATTCGTCGGCATGGGTAAGATCGGGTAAATTGGGAATGCCTTCAGGAAGTCTAAACATAAGATCTTATAGCGCTTCGCGCTAGGGAATAGGGAATAGGGAATAGTAATGCAGTCATCATATATTCTTATGACTCTTGCCTCTTGCCTTTTGCCTTTTGCCTGACTTCTGTAAGAAGTCAATGTCCACTATCGACTATTCACTGGCTATGGATCGCAATCAGAACCATACAGATCAAATCGATATCTTGGTGGTTGATGACACTTCAGCGAACTTAAGTGTACTCACCCAACTGTTATCTAAAGAAGGCTATAAAGTCCGAGTCGCTCGTAATGGTGAGTTTGCCTTACGCTCTGCATTGTCTTCTCCTCCGAGTCTGATTTTATTGGATATTATGATGCCAGAAATGAATGGCTATCAAGTTTGTGAATATCTAAAATCCAACCCTAAAACCCAGGATATCCCGATTATTTTTTTGAGTGCTTCTGATGAAATTTTGGATAAAGTGACGGCGTTTGGGGTGGGAGGGGTTGATTATATTACTAAGCCTTTTGAAGGGATAGAAGTTTTAGCCAGAATTGAAAATCAACTCCGGTTGCGCTCTCTACAACTGCAACTGCAAACCCAAAATCAACATTTATACGCAGAAATCGAAAAGCGCAAGTCTATCGAAGCCTCTTTAGCTCAATCTCGTTCCCTACTATCGGGAATCTTGAATAGTTCCCTAGATGGTATAGCCGCCTTAGAATCTATCCGAGATCATCAAGAAAAGATAATCGATTTTCGCTGCTTATTGCTTAACCCTATGGCCTATCAATTATTAGGCCAATCTCAATTATCGAGTAAATCGTTATTGCAAGCTTTGCCGGGTTTAAAACTCGATGGGCTATTCAATGAGTTTATCTCGGTGGTAGAAACCTCACATGCGATCCAAAAAGAACTTTATTATGCTCATGATGACATTGAATGCTGGTTTGAGATTTTGTTAGTGAAGCTTGGAGATGGGTTAACGGTGACGTTTCGGGATATTACTAAGCGTAAACAGATTGAGTTAGCCCTGGAAAAAGCGAATTTAGAATTAACCAATCAAGCGAATCTGGATGGTCTGACTCAAATTGCCAATCGTCGCTATTTCGATCAGTATTTGGCCGAGCAATGGCAACAGTTGAAGCTAGAACAACGGCCTTTGGCGTTAATTTTGGCGGATGTGGATTATTTTAAGCTCTATAACGATAATTATGGCCATCAAGGGGGCGATCGCTGTTTAATTAAGGTGGCTCAAACCCTTTCCCATCATTTACCAACAGCCGAAAGTTTGGCCGCTCGCTATGGGGGGGAAGAATTTGGGATTATTCTTCCCCAAACGTCCTTGGAGCAAGCGGCTCAAGTGGGAGAGATCCTTCGCCAAGCCATTCATACACTCAGGCTCGATCATGCCCATTCTCAGGTGTGTTCCTGGGTAACGTTAAGTTTAGGAGTCAGTGCGGTGGTTCCTGGGGATATTCAATCTCCGGAGTTACTCATTGCTCAAGCCGATCGTGCTTTATACCAAGCCAAACAAAAAGGACGCAATCGCTTAGAATGTGCCTAGTGGACGGCTCCCATTAAAATGATGCATAGCTTTATTCCTCCCCATCGCTTTTTCCCTTATTTAACTTGGACCGAGATTCGGGATATGCCCAATAAAGAAAATGTGGTGATTGTGCAACCCATAGGGGCAATTGAGCAACATGGACCCCATTTACCCTTAATTGTCGATTCGGCGATCGCCACTGGAGTCTTAGGAAAAGCACTAGAAAAGCTCCCTGAAGATATCCCAGTCTACGCCTTACCCACCCAATATTACGGCAAATCTAACGAACACATTAACTTTCCAGGAACCATTACCCTCAGTGCCCAAACCTTGCTTGCGGTACTCAAAGAACTGGGAGAGAGCATCTATCGCGCTGGTTTTCGCAAACTCGTTTTTCTCAATGCCCATGGAGGACAACCTGAAATTATTAGCATTATCGCCCGTGATTTGCATATCCAATACGCGGATCTGATGGTCTTTCCCCTCTTTGTTTGGCGCGTTCCCAATGCATCGGGTGAACTGCTCAAATCACAACCCCATCCAGAATTAAGTATTCACGCCGATCTGGGAGAAACCAGCCTTTTGCTCTCCCTACTCCCCGATCGAGTGCATATGGAGCGAGCCGTGAAAGAATATCCTCAAGGATTACCCCCAGAAGATAGCCTACTGTCTATGGAAGGAAAACTCCCCTTTGCTTGGGCAACCCATGAACTGAGTCAAAGTGGGGTATTTGGCGATCCGACAGGTGCAACCTCTGAAATTGGCGATCGCCTCCTCGACTCCCTGGCTCAAAGTTGGGCGAAAGTGCTGCAAGATGTCTATGATTTTTCTCGACCCAACCTAGTACCGCGATCGCATTAAAATAGTGCATTAGAATTAGAATTAGAATTAGAATCAGATCGGGAAGAGGGGATAGGAAGGCGTTTCGCGCATTCTCTGACCCTATTCCCGATTACCTATTACCTAGCGCGAAGCGCTATAACTATGACTTCCAAAATACTCACCCAGCTTAAAATATTAGAAACTTTTTATCTTCATAGAGAAGCCAATGTCACTCTTGAAAAAACCTTAGACAAAATCATTAGAAAGGAGTTGCATACCGCTCAACAGAAAAGTCTGTAATTAGAAGAAGAGTTACAAAAAATTGAGCAACACTATCAGATATCTTCTGCTGAATTTCATCAAAAATTTCACTTGGAAAAACTTGGAGATAACATTGATTTTGTAGAATGGAATGCGTTCTATGAAATGTGGCAGCGTTTGCAGGAGCATATAGAATTACTGCAATCGAGTTGAAATTTATGTTAATTGAGGATTATTTGATTTCTATCAAGGTTAAATTGTTAACTCGTGCAGTGATTCACTCTTTTACCATTGTAAAGGAACGAGCGATTCTTGACCAAGGATATTTTCGTGCCCGTTTGACCTTAAAAAATGGTGACTTTTGTGAGACTGTGGAGTTTTTTACCGCTAACGACCCAACTTGTATTACGGAAAGCTATCGTTATCAATGGATAGATTTGACTAAGCAGAAACTTCGCAAACGATGGGACAATGTTGAGCATTTTCCAGGTTTGCCCAACTTTCCGCACCATATTCACATCCTGGAAGAAACGAATGTCTACCCTGGTCGATCCCTCAATATTTGAGAATTTATCGATTGTCTAGAGCGAGAGATTGATACTTTGAGTTAGAACGCGAATAAGGCAACCTAGATGTAGGGATTCAGGTGTTGTCACTATCCAAGATATTGCACGGGGTATAAATCCCCTTGGACAAATATTAGTTCCACTGTGGGCTGGAAATCGATCGCTTCTCAACTGTCCCAAACCCTGATAAAATGAAGTCTTTGCTTCCCTGTCCTCCCTGCTAAAACACTCAAAAACCTGATCGTTCTCACCATCAGGTAAACATCAATGTTAGGATTGCCACAGAGAAGAAACGAAAAGATGTGTCAATAAAAGGTAACGAATTGCATGGTAGAGATAGACAAGTCAATATCCTTTGACGGACGGGATATTCGGCTCAAAGTGGGAATTCTTGCGCCTCAAGCTGGTGGTTCAGTTCTGATCCAATCGGGAGATACGGCAGTTTTAGTGACGGCAACTCGTGCTTCAGCACGGGAAGGAATCGATTTTCTACCCCTACTGGTTGACTATGAAGAGCGACTCTATGCTGCGGGGCGAGTCCCAGGTGGATTTTTGCGTCGAGAAGGAAAACCCTCGGAAAAAGCCATATTAACCAGTCGCTTAATCGATCGCCCCTTACGTCCCCTGTTTCCCTCCTGGTTGCGGGATGATATTCAAGTCGTAGCCACAACTCTATCGATGGACGATCGGGTTCCCCCCGATATTTTAGCGGTCACGGGTGCATCCCTAGCGGTGATGTTAGCGAAAATCCCCTTTTACGGGCCCATGGCTGCTGTACGGGTGGGATTAGTTGGCGATGATTTTGTGATTAACCCCACCTATACAGAAGTGGAGAATGGTGACCTCGACCTAGTGGTGGCTGGATCGCCCAATGGTGTGATTATGGTGGAATCGGGAGCCAACAAACTGCCAGAACAAGATATCATCGAGGCGATCGATTTTGGTTACGAAGCGGTTTGTGATTTAATTACTGCCCAACGGGAATTAATGGCAGAAATGGGCATCGAATTAGTCATTCCCGAAGTGCCTCAAGAAGATGAAACCCTCACCCAATTTATTAGCGATCGCGCTACGGAGAAAATTAAAGGCATTCTTTCCCAATTTGATCTGGATAAACCCACCCGCGATCAGCTCCTAGACGATATTCGAGAAACTGAAATCTCCTCTGCGATCGCCGAACTCCCAGAAAACGACTCCATTCGTCAAGCCGCAGAAGCTGATGATAAGGCAATCTCCAAAACCTTCAAAAGCTTGACGAAGAAGCTGATGCGTAAACAAATTGTGGATGACGGAGTGCGTGTCGATGGACGCAAACTCGATGAAGTTCGCCCCATCTCCTGCATGGTGGGCCTATTACCACCTAGGGTTCACGGTAGCGCTCTCTTTAACCGAGGGTTAACCCAAGTAATGTCCATCGTCACCCTGGGAACCTCTGGAGATGCCCAAGAACTCGATGACCTGCATCCCGATGCCCAAAAACGCTATATCCATCACTACAACTTCCCTCCTTATTCTGTGGGAGAAACCAAACCCATGCGATCGCCCGGTCGTCGGGAAATTGGCCACGGCGCTCTAGCAGAACGGGCTATTATCCCCGTACTGCCCCCTAAAGATGACTTCCCCTATGTGATCCGGGTGGTCTCTGAAGTTCTCTCCTCCAACGGTTCCACCTCCATGGGGTCAGTCTGTGGCTCAACCCTAAGTCTCATGGATGCTGGTGTCCCCATTGCTCAACCCGTTAGTGGTGCAGCCATGGGTCTGATTAAAGAAGGGGATGAAGTGCGTATCTTGACCGATATCCAAGGCATCGAAGACTTTCTTGGCGATATGGACTTTAAGGTTGCCGGCACTGACTCCGGGATTACCGCCCTGCAACTGGATATGAAAATTACTGGATTACCGGTAAGCGTGATTGCTGATGCGATTAAACAAGCCAAACCAGCCCGGTTACATATCCTAGAAAAGATGACCGGTACCATCAGCACCCCTCGCGAAAACCTATCGTCCTATGCCCCTCGGATCGTCACGTTCAAAATTGACCCCGAACGGATTGGCTTAGTAATTGGGCCGGGTGGAAAAACGATTAAGGGCATTACGGAACAAACTGGAGCTAAAGTCGATATCGAAGATGATGGCACGGTCATGGTCTATAGTTCCGATCCGGAAAAAGCCAGACAAGCCCAATACCTGATCCAAAACATGACCAAAAAGCCTGAAGAAGGGGATGTTTATCTGGGCAAAGTCACTCGCATTATCCCCATTGGCGCTTTTGTCGAGTACCTTCCAGGTAAAGAAGGCATGATCCATATTTCCCAGTTGGAAGATCGACGAGTGGGTAAAGTCGAAGATGTGGTGGCTGTAGGCGATGAAGTGATTGTCAAAGTGCGTGATATTGATAATAAAGGACGCATTAATCTGACTCGCTTGGGTATTCATCCGGAGGAAGCAGAAAAGGCGAGACAGGAGGTCAAATCTTTTTAGCTAGGCTGCCCAGAAGCCCACACTAGCCTTTCGGTATAGTGTGGGAGTCGGTCATGTTTTGAGCGTTATTACCTTTGCCATTACCTATTGCCATTCCAACTTATCCTGACTCGGATACTCACGGCTGTCAAAGAAAAAAGTGTTGTTAGTATCTGCTAATATGAGTCACTATAGTTTATTGGCCCTTAGTCTATTGGCCCAAGGCACAGCTACCGATCTGGGGGATGGACTGCTCACCGTTCTGCCAATGGATGAGTTCGTTCCTCCCGTATCTGATGCTTCCTCCGATCTGTCTTTAGCACGAATCGTTGAGGAAGTGTTAGATACTTTGCCTACAGTTGATGACTTTCAACCCCAGTTTAGTCAATCAAATCAGGTAGCTCAGTTGAGTCTGGATCGACCGGCGAATTTACTGCCAGTAATGCCCCAACCAGCAACTTCTGCGGCTGCCGTTGAGTGGCGGCCGGTATCCGGAAAGCAATTGTATCAACAAAGACTGGCGGCGTTGAAAGAAGGGAAGATTTATACTCGTTTGTCGGTTAATAGTTTTGCCGATCGCTGGACCAAAGCAATAGAACAACCGACTCATCAACAATGGCAATGGTTATTAGAGCTAGAAGCTAAGGCGATCGCCAGCGGTCAAGGAAAAAATCGCTTAAATGTATTGGTGGGAGACTCCCTCAGTGTTTGGTTCCCCCATGACCAGCTCCCCCCAGGTAAATTATGGCTGAATCAAAGTGTCTCAGGAGAAGCAACTCGACATATTCTCCAACGCTTACATTTTTTCAACTCCACTCAACCCGATCGCATTTTTGTTTTAGCTGGAATTAACGACTTGCGTCAGGGAGTCAGTAATCAGGTCATTATCCAAAATTGGCGCACCATGGTGGAAACCTTACGCCACAAGCACCCCAACTCAGAAATTATTCTCCAGTCCCTGTTACCCACAAGATTAGAGGCGATTGGCAATCAGCGTATCCGTTATCTTAATGGACATTTAGCGGCGATCGCCCATCAAGAAGGAGCTACCTATCTCGATCTCTATTCTCAATTTACCGATGACCAAGGAAACCTAGACCGGAATCTAACCACTGATGGCATTCATCTGAGTCGCCAGGGTTACAGCATTTGGCAACAGGCACTCCACGAGTACGAAAATCCCCAACTGCTGGATCGAGGCTATCATGCGATCGAAATTGAGGGTGCGATCAGGGGATAGGGGGACACGAGGACATGGAGATCGCCTATTGTCTAGCGCTTTGTGCTATATTTTTTAGATTTCCTTCCACTCTTAACTTGTCCATAACTTATTTACCTATGTTATCATATAGATGACGTATAGATAAAAAACAGGCTGATGACTGCCAAACGTAAGTTAGTCACCTTTAAAACGGATGAGAAGCTTTGGAAAGATTTCAAAACCGTTTGTGGCAAAACCACCGCTACAGAAGCATTTATCAGCTTTATGGAGCGCTGTGTAGAACAGGGAATACTACCCTCAGATCAGCCGACCCCCGAACAGTACGCAGCCCTAGAACAACGGGTTGCTACCTTAGAAACGCTTGCGATCCAAGGACAAGAACAAATCTCAAAGTTGAGCAAAAACATGAATCAACCTCAAAGTCGTGTTGCAGCCAATTCGTCCAAAAAATAATCCCAGTTAATAAAGGAATTTAAAACTATGCTAACTCCTGAGCCAAAGATTTTAGTCATCTACAACGCTTTAAGCGATTTAAAAAGCATCCTGGGCCTTTTGCAAGAGAGTGGTTATCAAGTGCAAACCCTATCCTATAGAGAAGGGCAATCTACTAAAATTCTAAAAGATCGCCCTGACTTAATCTTAATCGATCGTCGTGAGGCCCACCCTGAAAATCTGGCATGGATTACGTCCTTATGTGGTCAAGCTGTCATGAAATCGATTCCTATGGTAGCGATGACGACCTTAGAAGATCTCATGGATCATTATCCTTTTTATCTCGATTATCAAATCGATTACTTACTCAATCCCTTTGAAGCAGAAGAATTATTATCACGATTAGAAACCCATTTCCAAGTGTCCCATGAATTTCAAGACCTTCACACTCAAGAAGAACATCAGTCTCCTTCTCCTGTCGCTGATTACCAACCTCTAGAACTCACCTCGATCGATCATCTCAATCATGAGATTCGCACTCCCTTACATGGCATTTTAGGTCATATCCAAATGCTCTATCGTGAGTCGGATCTAACTCCACAACAAAAGTCTCACTTACACAGGATTGAAATCTGTAGTCATCAGGTTCTGCAAACTATGCATCAGATGCTTAATCCCTCTGACAAAGACGATTTTAGGGAATATAAGACTTTAGCTCCTCAACCCTCTATAGAAGTTTCCTTAGAGGCTTCTCAGATTCCTCCTAGTGGCGAACTGATGACCCTATATAATGCAGCTCAAATTGGGGATATTGAGGTGATTGAACAGGAAAGTTTACGCTTGAAAGCTTTAAGCCAGAGCTATTTGAAATTTGCCAATTGCATTCTTGAGTTAGCTGAACAGTTTGAAGATAAAAAGATTGTGGAGTTGATTCGGCAATATGCTTCCTTAGAGCAACGGGTTAGTTGAAGCTCAAGTGCTAGATAATCGTAATCTTATAGTATAGTAGTTCTCTTTTCAGTGATTAAATTAAGGGTAAAACGAGCAAGGTCGTTTAACAGCTATTGGTAAGAGAGCCTGATACTCTGAATTATTGATAATATAAGCGCCGAACCGAGCTAAATGGGGGTTCATCATTTGTGCATCAAAGAGGAGAAAGTGGCGATCGCGCAACCATTCAACTAATTTGACCATGGCTACCTTAGAGCCATCGGGAATCCGAAAAAACATGGATTCCCCAATAAAAGCCCCACCAATGACGATACCTAAAATCCCTCCAGCTAGGGTATCATTCTGCCAGGTTTCAAAACTATAGGCCCATCCCGCGCGGTACAGAGCCAAATAAATAGCTTTCAGTTCTGAGGAAATCCAGGTTGAGGGGCGATCGGCACATCCTTCTACAACTGCCTCAAAATCACGATTAATGGCTACCGAAAACCGGTTTTGGTTCAGAACGCGTTGCAGGGATTTCGGATATCGGAAGCGATCGTCGAGGGGGATCAGAGTACGAGCATTACTTGAATACCAGCTTAACGTTGAGGACTTTTTTTCATCCTCGTCTTCGGACATCAAGAAAAAGCCTTGGCGATACCCGTCAATAATTAAGGGGATATCATAATCCATAGTATTCTACTATAATTCATCAATCTGAAGGTTGCTCTTCAAGGAAAGGGGAAAACTGGGTTGTCCCGATTGAGTTGTGCCGTTTACCTCTTGGCTTGTCCATTGACAAAACGGCGAAAGACCTTAACTTATTATTTATAACTATTCCCCACTACTGATTACCCCTTACCAGAAAAAAGCACTATATCTATGACTGAACCGATTCAACCGATTACGTTACCTCTAGCTAGAGATGCACAACAGGAGGGCCAATGGTTACAAAAAACCCTGCATCAGTGGCTCGATCGAGAGTTTCTACCAGAACCAGTCAATCATCAGATTGCCCAACGAGCAACCCAAGTCTATGTAAGACATCGATTGGAAGGGGAAACAGATCTCGGTTCCCTAGTGATTGCGATTATCACTGAAATGCAGGGGTTTGATTTTTCCGAAAGCTTTTATGGCGAATTTGCGATCGCCAATGCAGTAAGTGATTTATTACTTCAAAGTCTAGGGATTGATACTTGTTGTGGTCAAGGCTAGGGATTGTCAGCCAATCCCTATCTCTAATCTACCAACTGGATTTGACCACTCCTGGTAATAGCCCCTCGTGGGCCATTTCCCGAATCACATGGCGAGATAGGCCAAAATCGCGGTAATATCCTCTAGGACGGCCTGTCGCCCAACAGCGATTGCGCAAACGACTGGGAGCGCTATTACGGGGAAGACGTTGGATTTGACGATGGAGTTCAAATTTTTCCCCTGGATCATCAGCTTTCCGGAACTGCTCAAGTAACTCTTGGCGCTTCTGAGCATACTTCTGTACTAGCTTTTGGCGTTTCTTTTCCCGCTCGATCATACCCTTTTTAGCCATGGGTAACTGGTTCACCTCTGTTCTAAAGACACCATCTTCCATTATAGCACGCTCCTTAGATTGTCACCACTACTGAGGTTAAAGGTTAAACCTAAAAAACGATACCCTTCTGTACCTCTGAGTGTTTCCGTATCCTCCTCACCCCACCGGCTTAATGGGGATTCTAATCACAAATTCCGTTCCTTTTCCAGGTTCCGAGAAACAATCAATTTTTCCCCGATGTTTTTCGACGACAATCTGATAACTAATCGACAGGCCTAATCCTGTTCCTTTACCGACAGGTTTAGTAGTAAAAAACGGATCAAATAATCGGCGTTTAACTTCTTCTGTCATCCCTTGACCATTATCTTGAATTCGGATCGCCACATGGGGAGTTTTCCAATCCTTGGGTTTTCCCCAGTCTGTCACAATGGTAATTTGCCGAGGTTCTGCTCGATTTTCTAGAGCATCAATACTATTACTAATGATATTCATAAACACTTGATTGAGTTGACTGGCGTGACATTCAACTTGGGGCAAATCACCATAGTTTTTAATAACATCAATGCCACTAAATGAGCCTTTAGCTTTCAGACGATGCTGCAAAATAAGTAATGTGTTATCGATGCCCTCATCAATTTGAACCGGTTTCATTTCCGCTTCATCTAACCGGGAGAAATTCCGGAGTGACAGGACAATTTGACTAATCCGATCCGCTCCCACTTTCATGGAATCGAGCATTTTAGGTAAATCTTCGCGCAGAAAATCAATATCAATATCTTCCGATTCGTCCAGAATATCTTCATTCGGTTCTGGATAGTGTCTCTGATACAGTTCTAAAAGTTTTAATAAGTCTTCAATATAATTACTGGCATGAAGAAGATTACCATTAATAAAATTAACAGGATTATTAATTTCATGGGCAATACCCGCCACCATCTGTCCTAAGCCTGACATTTTTTCCGTTTGCACTAATTGCGCTTGAGTTTGTTTGAGCTTTTTCAAGGTCTGTTCTAATTGTTGAGCTTGGGCTTGGGCATGGAAGGCAGCGGCACGAGTTTGGGTATAGAGTTCAGATTGGTCAATGGCGATCGCCAGTTGGTCACAGGCTGCTCGTAATAGTTCCACCTCACTATCGGTCCAGACTCGCGATTTGTGACATTGACTACAGACAATTGCCCCCAATTGACCGGTGTGAGTTCGCAAAGGAACTAATAATTCTGACATAATGCCAAATTTTTCTAACAATTCTTGATGATAGGGATGTTCATCACTATTGATCCGGGTATCATCAATGCGGAAAATATCCAAAGATTGGAATTTTTCCACCACTTCCTCGACTTGAGTAATGGGATATTCACCTAATAAACTGGGCAAATCTCGCTCTTGAGCTTCATGAGTAATCGTTAAAATAGGTAGATGGATGGATAGACTATCTTTCGTGGGTAAAATGCACCAGAGAAAATGACAGCTATCAATTTGCAAAAGATTGCGAATTTCATGGACGGCGGTATCTAGAATAGTATTAAGATCTAAGGACTTACGAATTTGACTGGCTAATCCAAATAATAAACCTTCTCGACGGCTAATTAATTCAGTTCTTGCCCAAGAGCGGTCAATAGCTAAGGCAATCGCATCAGAAATCCACGCTAACATCTGATAAAGGTCTTCGCTGAAGGGATTTCGACCGAAGACTGCTAACACCCCCAATAAACGCTCTTCCAGAATCAGGGGATATCCAGCAAAGGCTTGGATCTGTTGGTCAGAAATCCAAGCCGGAGCGCCAATACAAACATCATTAGCCGTATGATTGGTGCAGTAAGCCTGTTGGCGAGTAGCGATAAATCCAATCACGGAAATGCCTAAAGGAATTCTAGCCTGTAGGGGATCGGTTAAGGTAATTGACCCAGCCAAGGCTTGTAACTCCAACATCTGACTTTCGGCATCAAATGTCCAAATTCTAGCACCAATGGCTTCGAGTTGCTCAATTAAAATTTGCGTACAGCGATCTAAAAGTGCAGGTAAATCTCCCCCTTGTCCCAAAGTTTTTCCGATTTCAGCCGCTAAAGTAGACAGTTCCGATCGTTCTAATAAAACGGCTTCTGCTTGTTTGCGCTCGGAAATATCATGGATAGAAATAGATAAACCCTCAGTGTAGGGATAAATTGCCACTTCCAACCATCTAGTTAAACTAGGGTTAAACGTTTCCAAATGTCTTGCTTTCTGCTCCAGAGTAGCTTGGTCACATTCCGGTTTCAAGATTTTTTGCCAAAATTCGGGCAATAAATCCCACAAGAGTTGTCCTAAGATTTTATGCTGTTCTGAAAACAAAAGACATTGAGCTTGGGCATTAACATACGTTATATGACTTTGCTGATCGACGGTTAAGAGGGCATCACTAATACTGTCTAAAATCTTAGTGATTTTTTCTGTCTGTTGTTCAAAGCTTGCTTGGGTATCTTGGCGCTCGGTAATATCACGAGAAACTGTAATCAGTTCTTGGAGTTTGTGGGTTTGGGGATCGTATAATCGGCCAATAGTGGTTTCAAACCATAAATAATGCCCCTGTTTATGGCCCATCCGATAGGTTAGGATGCGAATATCTGCGGGATCGAGAAGACGTTGACCTGCTTTTTGTAAGCGTTGTAAATCTTGGGGATGGAATAAATCTTCGACGTGAGTTCCTAGCAGTTCTTGAGAGGTATAACCGAGTAGCTTTTCACAAGCGCCAGAGGCATATAAACAAATTCCTTGGGGATTATAGCGAGCGATTAAGTCTTGCGTATTGTCGGTCATAATCCGATGGCAGTCTTGACTTTCTTGCAGTTGAGCTTCGATTGGTTTGCCATCGCTTAGAGTTTTAGGCGTGAGTTCAATGAGCCAGAATTTAGGGGTTTGGGATAAGGGGGTAATCTCTACATTAAGAAACTTTCCGGGAGTATTTTGGAGCCTCCAAGTATAGTCTTGGCGATCGCTCATCGGCAGAATGGTTTCTAGAGTCACTTGCTCTAAATCCGAAGGGAAAAAGAACGTTAGAGGTTTACCGACTAGATCGTCTATGGCAGCATGGTGGAGTTTAGCATAAGCACAATTGAGATAGATTAAAGTTGCATCCGGGTCAAGAATGCCCATGGCTACTGAACTTTGACCCCAAACTGCTGAGAGCAAGAAGGTTTGGGGTATCATGGTCAGGTTAGTAAATTCAGATTGTGCCATACTCTTAAGTCTCTCAGCAATTACAGCACGAAGCGCTGGAATAGGTCATGGGTAATCGGTAAACCGTTTTTAACCTTAAAAGCAAAATCCCCCATTGATCGAGTTTCGGAGAGGTTCGGATAGATGCTAGATCTAAATTTTACTCGAAGATCCCACTTAGTTCTCGTTACATTGGCTAAATGCTCGATCCTACACAAGCAAGATTGAACCTCCAGTCTACTCAATGGCAGGGCAAATTATCGGTTCAGTATCGGTTGTCTGCGGGCCGAACCTATCCCGTTGTTGAGGAGATGGTTGCACCTCTGAAGCTGCAACGTCCATTTTACAACCTAGGATCGGGTCACTGCCAAAGTGTTCTTTTGCATACGGCAGGGGGGTTAGTGGGCGGAGATCGCCTTTCTGTGTCCCTAAATTTAAGGCCAGAAACGTCTGTATTCTGGACTACACCCTCCGCAACTAAAGTTTATCGCTCTGCGGGAGAAATGGCTCGAACTCAGGTACAGATTCGGATTGAAGCAGGTGCAAGCTTAATTTGGTTTCCTTTGGAGACGATTTTGTTTAACGGCGCTCTTTATCAGCAGGATCTTCAGGTGGAATTATCTCCTGGAGCGATTTGGTGTGGCTGGGAGTGGACAAGGTTAGGGCGCACGGCCTTAGGGGAGGGTTTCGATCTCGGACAATGGCGCTCTCGAACTCAAGTCACCCAGCAGGGAATGCCCCTGTGGATTGATGCCCAGAGTAGCTTGACCCAGAAAGGTGCTTTAGAAGTTGATTATGGCTTGGGAGGATATCCTGTGGTGGGATCGTTCTGTTGCTTGGGGAGGGAGATCGGGCGATCGCTCCTAGAAGAGATACAAGCCTTTTTTCCCCGTTCTGAAAAAAAGTTCTCCGTTGGGGTTACTCGACTGCCTCAAGGCCTCCTCTGTCGCTATCGAGGATATTCTACGGAAGAGGGAAAGCGTTTGTTTATGGGGGTTTGGCAGATTTTATCTCCAGATCGTGGACGAGACAAAAAAATTATGAATAGAATTTGGACATTATAGCATTAAGCCTTGATTTTGGCATTTTGATCGAAAATTGTCAATAAATGCTATAAAAAAAGATAGATTAATCGGCTAAGGGACTATGCAACTCACTCCCCAAGAAAAAGACAAATTGTTGATTTTTACGGCGGCGCTATTAGCAGAAAGACGTAAAGAAAAAGGGTTGAAGCTAAATTATCCGGAAGCTGTGGCCTATATTTCATCTGCTATCCTCGAAGGAGCAAGGGAAGGGAAAACAGTAGCAGAACTGATGCAATTGGGAACAACCTTGTTAACTCAAGAAGAGGTGATGGATGGGATTCGTGAAATGTTAGCTGAAGTGCAAGTAGAAGCCACATTTCCAGATGGGACAAAATTAGTTACGGTCCACGATCCAATTCGTGCATGAGGTAAGGTTTATGATTCCTGGAGAACTGTTGGTTGAACCTGGAGAAATTGAATTGAATGCCGATCGCCCCACGGTGACGATTTCCGTAGCGAATCGGGGCGATCGTCCGATTCAAATCGGCTCCCATTTTCACTTTTATGAAGTCAATTCAGCCCTACATTTTGAGCGCGATCGGGCCTTGGGAATGCGCTTAGATATTCCGGCTGGAACGGCTGTCCGTTTTGAACCAGGGGATGAACGGGAAGTGAATCTCGTTCCCTTTGTAGGCGATCGCCAGGTCTATGGCTTCCAAGCTCAGATTAATGGCCCTTTACCTAACTAACCGTCCTAACTCACGCATTCACTGCTATACCTCAAATTAGCTCTACCACGATACTAGGAACTGTTTTTGTGATAAGTTAAGTTTTGTAAACAACTTCTCACGGAGACACCCATGGAGATTCCAGAATCCATTAAACTATGGAGTCAATTCTTCCACCCCTTCTTAATGTGGGTTTTATTAGCCCTGATCCTCTATAGCATGTATCTGGGTTTCAAAATTCGTGAAACCCGCAGCGCTACCGGTGACGCAAAAAAAGAATTAATCAAAGGAAAATTTAACGCCAAACACCATAAAATCAGTTCCATTATTCTAGCCTTGATGGTGACAGGAACTCTTGGAGGAATGGCCGTTACTTACATTAATAATGGCAAGCTCTTTGTGGGTCCTCATTTAATCGTCGGTTTGGCAATGACTGGAGTTATTTCTATTTCGGCAGCACTGACCCCTTGGATGCAAAAAGGAAACGATATCGCTCGATATAGCCATATTACGCTCAATACCGTTTTAGTGGGTTTGTTTGTCTGGCAAGCAGTAACAGGTCTGGATATTGTAAACCGTATTTTAGAGAATATGTTCTCTTAAATCCATCCTCGAAAGGCAAGGGGCTTCAAACCCCCTTGTCCAAAGCAGCATTAGAGAACAAGAAATAGATCCAACCCCTAATTTCTCGGTTGGCGAGGGAAAGAACGGTTGTAGGTCTGGTGAAAGTCCTTGAGAATTTTATGATTGAGACAATGAGAAACCTGACGTACAATTTGGGCTAAGAGGCGATCGCCTGTTTTTTGAATTAAACCTTGGGGCAGAGCATGAATAAAGTGGGGAAAGTACACCTTCACCTTTAAATCTAGCGTCCATTGGGCATAAGTCATCCTCCCCTCTTCACTCACCCGATCGACGGCTTCTACCAACTCCATGGAAGAGCGAAAATCAACCTCATATCCGAGATCTACATCATCGGAGACAGCAATAGAGTTAATTGTATAGATCCCTTGAAGTTGGGGTTGCATTTCCAAGCCGACTTTTGGCTCCACATTATAGCCAAATGCACCGAATTGACCAATAATTAAAGCATAGCCATTCTTACTAATGGGGCGGACTTTCATGGGAGCTGCACAACGGCCAAACCATCCCTGATGATCGTCAAGATACTCAGCAACGGTTTGGGGATGAGCATTAAATAAAAGTTTGCCTTCAGCTAATGTGGAAAATTGGAACGGTTCCTTGACGATTTCTTCCTGCGCCACAGTTTCCAAGGACGTGTACTCTGGAACTGCACCCAAAATTACCTCTGATTGATTGTGGTCTTGCTCTAAACTTAAACTCGATTGAAGCTTCATGATTTTGAACTATCCCCATAATTCGACAATTGGCCACTGGGATAGAAGCTATCACCAGCACATTTACTCAATCGAGCCAATGATTTGATCCCCAATTTCTAGCTCAATTGGGTCAATCCATTTGACCTAATGCTTAGTGTACAAATCTATTCTTATTTTTTTATAATCCAGATCACACTTGGGTAGAGATCTAGATCGACAAAGGACTGAAAACCCTTAGAAAACCACGGTTGAGGTTGTAATGTTAATATTTGTAGAGAAATTTTAATCCCCCGAAAAACCATGAAAGCATTTGTAGCCGGAGAAACTGGAGAAACTGGAAAACGGATGGTTCACGAATTAGTGAAGCGCGAGATTCCCACGATCGCCTTTGTGCGCGATCGCCAACCAGCCCGATCAATTCTCCCAGATGAAGTAGAATTAGTCACGGGCGATCTACTCAATCGCGACAGTCTCAAACAAGCATTGGGTGATAGTACCGTCGTTTTAAGCGCTCTGGGAGCAAGACCGAGCTTTGACCCCACTGGCCCCTATCAAGTAGACTATGAAGGGATCAAAAACTTGGTAAACGTGTGCCAAGAAAAACAGATTCAACAGTTAGTCCTTGTATCTTCTCTGTGTGTTTCCCAATTTTTCCATCCTCTCAATCTATTTTGGTTGGTATTGTGGTGGAAAAAGCAGGGTGAAGACTATTTAATCAAAAGTGGCTTACCCTACACCATTGTCCGGCCTGGAGGATTAAAAAATGAAGAGAATAGCCAGGCGATTGTCATGTCTAAAGCGGATACCTTATTTGAAGGCAGTATTCCTCGTCAGAAAGTCGCTCAAGTCTGTGTAGAAGCCCTATTCTGTCCCGAGTCTCGGAATAAAATTGTAGAAATCGTCACTCAGGAACAAGCAGCAGAAAAAAGCTTTTCCGATCTGTTTGCT
Source organism: Cyanobacteria bacterium UBA2566 (assembly GCA_002340255.1). Classification (GTDB taxonomy): domain Bacteria; phylum Cyanobacteriota; class Cyanobacteriia; order Cyanobacteriales; family Desertifilaceae; genus Roseofilum. The sequence goes on along the minus strand of DDLS01000062.1, from coordinate 69,071 downwards.
TCGGTTTAATCTCTCCTGTCATCCTCAATAATGAGATTAAAAAAGTCAATGGGCTGGCACTGCCCACCCGATGGACTACGGACACTGAGATTCCCAATATAGATTAACAGGAGATGGCAATTGCAAGCCATTCAGGTATAGTGAATCGAGACAAATGATCAGCGTTGGGTTAGGTTCGGTTGTGATTGCAGAAAGTATTGGAATTGGTCTAGGAAGTTCAGCTCTCCTGCTTCTATGGGCGATTGAGAATCAATATCGAGGTCGTCCTGGGAATGAACTGGCCCTGAAGTTTGAACAGTGGCAAGGAGAATTTTTGGCGGCTGACCATTATCAGTTGATGGGAGAAGCCGTTTTAGTCAATGAAACCTCAACCTTGGAAATTATGGTTCCAGAGGTTTCCGTAGAGGTGGAACTGCTCAGTAAGGGATCGTTGGAGGGAGTAAGCTGGAAAACTCGTGTGATTCCCCTGCACTCGGATGTTCCGAGTCGAGATGATGATTATTGGTTTGCCTATATTGTCAAGGTAGGTAAACAGACACGGTTCAAAGTTAGCATTGATATTACGGGGCCGAATTTGGAACGGGTGCAAACGGCTTGGATTCAGGTTGATTATGTTACCTATGGTCCAGAAGGACGGATTCCAAAAACGGGTCATTCGGTCTATGCGCTCCAGTATCCCGATACCTCCCAATTGGCTTCAGGACGAGAGGCAGAAGGGGCGCAGGTGTTTCCGATTCCGACCCATATTTTAACCGATCGGGACGATCCAGCAGCGGTAGTAGAGAGGTATGTTTTGCCTCATGCTCAACCCGGAGATATCGTGACTATTGGAGAAACCCCGATCGCCCTCATGCAAGGTCGGCTGCGCCATCCCACTACGGTAAAACCCGGATGGGTTGCCAAACGGATTTGTTATTATTTTCTCCCAACATCGAGTTTGGCTACCGCTTGCGGAATGCAGACGTTGGTGGATATCGTCGGGCCAGTGCGGGTGGCGTTTGCCTTTGTGGTCGGGGCTTTAGCCAAAGCTCTGTTGCGTAAACCGGGTGTCTTTTATCAACTCGCTGGAGAGCAAGCGCGGTTAATTGATGATGTGACGGGAACCTTGCCCCCCTTCGATCAATTTATTGTCCTGGGGCCAGAAAAACCGGAAGAGGTGGTAGCTAAAATTAAAGAAAAAACGGGATTATCAGCGGCGATCGTGGATGTCAATGACTTGAAAGCCGTTAAAATATTAGCAGCGACCCCAGATTTATCAACGGAGTTGCTCACTAAAGCCCTCAGAAGTAACCCAGCGGGTAATGCTGATGAACAAACCCCCATTGTTCTGATTCGACCCCAGGGTTAATTATCCTCACCGATCCCCCGTTCCCCCTGTCGATTGAGAGAATACCCTATGATACCAGCGTCTCCCCAAAATTTAGAAAAACAGACGGAAATCCGGAGTTTGCAACATCGAGACCTCGATGTGGTGGAAGCTTTACTCGATACGGGGGCTTCTTCTCCGATGCTGGGTAAGGATAAACCCTATTCGGGACAGGATATTCGCCAGTGGTTTGGAGTCTTAAAACTGTTAAGTTTATTTCCTAATCTCTGGCGCTATAAGCTGTCGATCCATGTGGCAGAGCAGCGTCAGCGCTCCGAAAGTACGGATGAACAAGTGGTGGGGGTGATCGAAATTTCGCCTTTTAACCGCACTCGCAGTACCTGGCGGGTCGATCGCGTGGGAGTGAAACCAGGAGTCTCGCGATCGGGGATTGGTTCCCTACTCCTGCGCTATTGTATGCAAGCGGTGCGAGAAGCCAGAACTTGGTTGTTGGAAGTGGATGTGAATGAGGCGGATGAAATTGCCCTGTATCGGCAAAATGGGTTTCAGCCTTTAGCTCACATGACCTATTGGGCGATCGCCCCGGAACAGCTCGCGAAGTTAGCCCAACGGGAGCCGGATCTGCCCAATCTCTTACCTGTCAGTAATGCCGATGCGGGGCCGCTGTATCAATTGGATACCGTCGCCATGCCGCCCTTTGTACGCCAGGTCTTTGACCGCCATGTGGAGGATTTTAAGACTCCCTTGTTGCAATCGGTGATTGACGGGATTAAGCAATGGTGGACGAAAACTGAGGTGGTGAGTGGCTATGTGTTTGAAACGCAACGGCAAGCGGCGATCGGCTATTTTCAGTTACACTTGCAGCGTCAAGGTGAGGGCTACCATCAAGCGGAGTTGACAGTTCATCCGGCTTATACTTGGCTCTACCCAGAATTAATGGCGCAAATGGCTCGCATTACCCAAGAGTTTTCCCCCCAACCTTTATATTTAGCTTCGGCAGATTATCAACCGGAACGGGAGGAACATTTGCAGCAAATTGGTGCAAGTCGGATCGGTCATACGTTGATGATGTCGCGATCGGTTTGGCATAAATTGCGGGAGTCGAAGTTAGTTTCTCTGGAAGGTCTACAACTCTCGGATATGCTGCAAGGCTTACAACCAGCCGGAAAACCCATTCCGGGACGGATGTCAATTCTCCATTCTTTGAGTCTGGAGGAGAATGCGGAAGACCTTTCCCCTGGTGACAAAGAGGGTAATGGTGGAGTTGAAGGGGATGGCACTGGGGAGAACGGTTCATCGGTGGAGCAATGATTTTAGTCGAAGAAACCGGGCTTCTGGTTGCCAGTGCGATCGCCACTGAAAACCCAGCTACTATAACCTATTCCCCATTCCCTGCTAGGGAATACGGAATAGATTATGCTCGCTAGGTTTCAGTTAAGATAAGCGAGATCGAAGTTACAGGAGATTGCATGATTTCAGCTTTGGGTTTGGATATTGGTCAGAAACGAATTGGGGTGGCAGGATGCGATCTCCTCGGATTACTTGCAACCCCCCTCACCACCATCTATCGTGAATCTTTTGAGACAGATGTGGCGCTCCTCAAGCCGATCATTATTGAACGGGAAGTCAGTATTCTAATCATCGGTTTGCCCTATCTGATGGATGGACAATTAGGCACTCAAGCTCAACAAGTGCAAAAATATAGCGATCGCCTGCAACAGGCTCTTCAATTACCCGTCGAGTATGTAGATGAGCGCTGCACGTCCCTAGAGGCCAAAGAAATCCTCGTCTCCCGAAAACGCTCCCCATCTCACAATAAAGGATTAATTGATGCCCAAGCTGCCGCCTTAATTTTGCAACGTTGGCTCGACGATCGCGCATAACTTGAACAATACTCTAGGACATTCACCTCTCCATTAAACTAAAAGAGGCAAACCCGATCAAATCCTTTTACCCATTACCGATTACCCTTGTGCCGTGCGAAGCGCATATAAGATATGATGAAAGGTCGAAGTGAATCCGCGATCGCTGCGGTCAATAGGAAGTAACCCTCATGGCTCAAGAAGCAATGGAGAACGATCCCCTGACTGTATTCTTAACCGATTCTGGGGGACAGGAATTAGAATGCACAATTGAATATTCCTTTACCCATGAAAACGAAAACTATTTCGTTTTATTGCCCAAAGATACCCCTGTCGAAATTTTTGTCTGGCAAACTTCTGGAGAGGAAGAAGATCTAGTTCCGGTGGAAGATCCCTCTATGATTGATGAACTGTTTAACTTAGCTAAAGCGGTTTTATCCGAACAAAATCTGCAACTCAAACGTACTGGAATTACACTCACTGTAGAAGGAGATATTCCTGATTTAGAAGAAGAGGATGATGAAGATATTGATGGCGATCTCGAATCATTCCAGTTATTAGCCAGCTTCTATTTTGGTGAAGATGAGTATGAAATTTCTACACCTTTAGACCCACTTTTCTTGCTCGGGAAAATGGCAGACCATGGTAAAGCCACCGAGCTGTCTGAAAGTGAACTCAAGAAAATTGAACATTTACTACCAGAGATTGAACAGACGTTAGAAGAAGAACTCTTGGCTTAACGCCTGAGAACAAAATCCTTAGTCATGGCATAAATTGCCAAAATATTTAGGGTGCATCCGTAAAATCAGATAAAACTTGCTTGGTTATGACAACCCGTAATTCACGAATCACGAAGTGGTTCTTTTATTTAATGCTTTTACCCATCGTTGTTGCCTTCTCTGGATGGCAAGGATGGCGGTGGTGGAGTTGGGCTATTAGTCCGGTTATGTCTGCAAGTGCTGAGGCCAGGGATCATCAAGTGTTAGTTGAAATTGGCCTTGGAACATCGGGACAACAAATTGGTACGGATTTAGCCGATCTCGATCTCATTCGCTCAGAACAGGCTTGGAATATTTGGGCAAAATGGCTTAGATTACAAGCCAAACTTCAACCGGAGTTAGAAGGCTATTTCCAAGCGGGAACGTATCAGTTGTCTCCCACCCAGTCCTTACCGGAAATTGCGGCTCAAATCCGATTGGGAACCGTAATACAAACCACCTATACCATTCCAGAAGGCTGGACGTTGACCCAAATGGGGGATTATTTTGAAGACCAAGGATTTTTTACATCCCAAGAGTTTTTAGAAGCAGTTAATCGAGTTTCTGCCCAAGATTATCCTTGGTTACCTTCTGTGCCAAAATTGGAGGGGTTTTTATTTCCAGATACTTATCAGATTTCTGGGGATAATTTGACAGCCGATCGCATTGTTCAACAGATGTTAACTCAATTTGAACGGGTGGCCCTGCCTCTGTATCAAAAAGCTCAAGCGCAAACGGATTTGAGTCTTTTGGAGTGGGTAACGTTGGCGAGTATTGTAGAAAAAGAGTCGGTTGTTGCTCAAGAACGAGGGGTGATTTCTGGGGTATTTCATAATCGACTGCAAACAGGAATGACTCTAGGCGCTGATCCCACGGTGGAGTATGGTTTGGGAATTAAGCAAACGCCGGATCAACCGTTGACCTTAAAGGATGTGAATACTCCAAATCCTTATAATACCTATTTGAATCCAGGATTACCGCCCACGCCGATTGCTGCTCCCGGAACAGCGAGCTTAGAAGCAACCCTCTATCCGGAAACAACGGAGTATCTTTATTTTGTGGCTCGCTATGATGGCACACATATTTTTAGTCGCACTCTCAATGAACATAACCAAGCGATTAACCAAGTTGCCCAACAACGTTAACCCTAAATGGGTCTCATTTTTTGTCCTATGTCTTCTAATCTTCTCCTGCAACCGGATCTCGTTCTTGGTGGCCCAATTTTGGATTTAACGCCAGATTTGTTGCGCTTGCACGATCTCAAAGGTCTGATCCTAGATGTTGATGATACTCTTGTACCCATAAATTCACCAGGTGCTTCTGATGACTTAAAAAATTGGATTGCACAGATCAAACCCTTGGTTCCCATTTGGCTTGTGAGTAATAACCTAAATTGGATTAGAATTCGGGCGATCGCTGAGTGTTTAGACTTACCGTTTATGATGGGAGCGGCTAAACCTTCCCGGCGAAAATTGCGTCAGGCTGCCGAAAATATGGGTTTACCGATTGAGCAGATCGCAATGGTTGGCGATCGCCTGTTCACAGATGTCTTAGCTGGGAATCGTTTGGGAATGTTTACAATTCTAGTTGAACCCATGGTCGATCCCCACCACGGTCATCGACCTTTTGATGTTCGATCCTTTGAAGTGTGGTTATCTCAGATGTTGGGCGCTCGCTTGAGTCCTTCCGCACAAAACTTTACAAATCTTGATAAAACCTGAAAAAACGAAATATAAAGAAAAGATTACGAATCGGGGATCATCAACAAATTGATGCAATTATTAGAATTAATTCAAATGGGGTCAGCCAATATAAAGACCCTAAAGATAAATCCCTGTAAATATTTTACCCTGGTAAAGCGCTGGCCCTCACTATAGAGAAGCCGGCGCTTTCCACATCGTAAAGGAAGCTGCTGTAAGGCTGGGGATCGCTTCTGCGATCGCCGAGATATAGCACTTCATGCTAGGGAAGAGGCAATAGGCAATAGAGAATCGGCTAACTCTCCCTTCTCTGCTATCGCTAAAAAGAAGTAGGAGCGAAACATGTTTCGCCCCTACTTAGGTTTTGAGAATTCAACCCTGTACTCTATAACAGAGTAAACTGCTGTATTTTGGGTTGCATATTCTATGTCCCTAACCCTTGTCATTAAAATTGGTACGTCCAGCCTGACCGATCCGGAAACCGGAAATTTGGCCCTATCCACCTTAGCCCTATTAGTTGAAGTCTTAAGCCAACTGCGCCACCAAGGACATCGCGTGATTTTAGTCTCTTCGGGAGCCATCGGAGTCGGGTGTTCGCGGTTAGGCTTGAAAAAGCGCCCCCGTGATATTGCCCTCAAACAGGCGATCGCCGCTGTCGGCCAAGGTCGCTTAATGCGGATTTACGATGACCTATTCACCACTCTCGATCAGGCGATCGCGCAAGTACTACTGACTCGCAGAGATCTAGAATCAAGAGTCTCCTATGTCAACGCCTACGATGCCTTTCAAGAACTACTCGATTTAGGTGCGATCCCCATCGTCAATGAAAACGATACCGTTGCTACAGACGAACTGAGACGGAAATTTGGAGATAACGATACCCTAGCTGCCCTAGTTGCCAGTCTAGTGGAAGCAGATTGGCTATTTTTACTCACAGATGTGGATAAACTCTATTCTGCCGATCCCCACTTGGTTCCCGATGCGCAACCTATTGCCCACGTTCATAACCTGGAGGAGTTAACCGAGGTGGAAGCGGGAGAGGCTTCTACCTGGGGTACCGGAGGCATGAGTACCAAAATCGCGGCTGCTCGTATTGCCACCAATGCAGGAGTGCGGATGGTGATTATGCAAGGACGCTATCCCAACCAAATTCCACGGATTTTAGATGGGGATGAAATTGGCACTCAATTTCATCCCGCTCCCCGAACACTAAATGCTCGTAAACGGTGGATTGCCAATGGGTTGGTTCCCTCTGGTACTGTGGTTCTCGATCCAGGTGCAGTCAAGGCCATTTGCGATCGCGGAAAATCCCTATTAGCCGTCGGAATCTCTGAGGTAATCGGCCAATTTCAGGTCTCAGAAGCCGTGACGCTTTGCGATCTTGAGGGTAAGGAAGTAGCTCGCGGAATCGTCAACTATGGCAGTGATGAATTAGATTTAATTAAGGGCTATCGTTCGGATGACATTCCTGACCTTTTAGGATACGAAGGTTCGGATACGGTGGTTCATCGAGATGATTTAGTTTTGATGTAATAGAGCGCTGAGGGGAGGGAATTCAGAATAAGGAAGGGAAAAACCCTATTGTTTCCTTACTCGTAATAGCGCTCTTCTAGCCAAACCCGTACCTCTTGCTCAGAGTCAAACATCAAGTGTTGGTGGCTGAGGGGATCGTAAACGTGATAAATCCAATTTCCATCTCGGTCTTTTTTCTCGGTAATGCGAGGTTCATCGCTGTACCACCAAATGGCAACAAAATAGTTCCAAAGCTTCTGGAGGCGATCTCCTGGAAAAATAGAATGGGGAAGCTGAGGTACGCTTTTTAGATCGGTTAAATGTAACTGCGATCCTTTCGTGATTTCTGGAACAGTAGTGGTGTTTTTCATGGATCGTGCCCTCAATGCTGATCAATGGTGGTAGACAGGGGATAGAAATCTGTCAATAATCGAAAAATTCGTTGCCCCTACTTGCTATATCTCTAGTTTGGACAAAAGCCAGAAAAAAAAACAGATGCAATTGAGCTAAATTGTAACCATAACAGTTTTCCTTCTAGAAACTGTTATGGTTGATAAGATCAATAACTGTACTGGAGCGTTATGCACTTACGACCGATTGAGCAAACCCAAGGCGCTAACTTATATGAACAGGTGGCCAATCGTATTCAGGCCTTAATTGCTGAAGGAACCCTGCAACCGGGCGATCGCCTGCCTTCGGTGCGAAAAGTCCATCAACAAATGTCAGTGAGTATTTCTACTGCCTTAGAAGCCTATCGTCTCTTAGAAGACCGGGGACTCATTGGGGCTAAACCCCAATCTGGCTATTTTGTACGCTCGCTTAAATCGCCTCCGGAACCGGATCGCTCTTCCCCAACCCAAAAATCCTGTCGAGTGGATACGTCCCTCGTCTTTCAAGTGAATTCTATGCTCCGCGATCCAGAAATCATTCAACTTGGAGCTGCTGTACCCGGAATGGACTTATTTCCTCTGTCCACCTTAAACCGTCTCATGGGTCAAGTGATGCGCCAAGATCCAACCTTAGTCCATAGTTATACTCCGCCTCCAGGATGTCTTGAATTTCGCCGGGCGATCGCCAGACGGTTATTGGATGCGGACTGTGCAGTAACCCCAGATCAAATTGTGGCCACCCATGGAGCCACGGAAGCAGTGTATTTATCCTTACGAGCAACCACCCAACCCGGAGATACCGTGGCGATCGCCTCCCCGTGCTATTATGGATTACTCGAAACCCTATCTATACTTCATTTGCGAGCGTTAGAACTCCCCACCCATCCCAGGGAAGGAATTTGTCTCACTGCCCTAGAAACGGCTCTCAAACGGAAACAAATTAGCGCCTGTGCCCTCGTCTCTAATTTTAGTAATCCCCTGGGAACTTGCATGAGCAATGAGAAAAAACAAGACCTAGTGGAATTACTCGCCCGGTATCAAATTCCCCTGATTGAAGATGATGTTTATGGTGACTTGTCCTTTGATGGCGATCGCCCTAAAGCCATCAAAGCCTTTGATAAAGATGGATTTGTTTTATACTGTGCTTCCTATAGTAAGGTTTTATCTCCAGGATTGCGTGTCGGTTGGGCCATTCCCGGACGCTATCAATCTACAGTGGAACGACTTAAGCTAACAGTAAATATGAGTACTTCTCCGGCCAGTCAACTGGCGATCAGTGCCTTTTTAGCCAATGGAGGATACGATCGCCATGTGCGAAACCTGCGCCGCGCTTATGAACAGCAAATGCTACAAATGATTCAAGCCATTTGTCATCACTTCCCTGAAGACACAAAAGTTACGCGTCCTACAGGCGGTCATGTACTTTGGATTGAACTTCCTCCCCACTTCGATGCCATGGACCTCTTCTACAGAGCGGGTCAACATAAGATCAGTATTTCCCCAGGAATTATGTTTTCACCATCTGGAAGCTATGGCAATTGTTTCCGGCTCAATTCCGGTTTACCGTGGTCACCACAAATCGAACAAGCCATGGAAACCTTGGGACAGTTAATTAGCGAACAGGAGAAATGAGGGAAGATGGGGAAGATAGCTAATGACCTAATTCCCCATGACCAGCGCTTCATGCTATAGACACTTAAGGAGCAAATCAGGTGATTACCATTAATCTAATAGACACCATTCTAGATCGGGCCTTATCGGGTCAAGATATCTCAACGGATGAAGCCATTCTCTTATTGCAGCAAAGGGATCGTGAAGTAATTGAAGCGATTCGAGAAACTAGCGATCGCCTGCGAAAACAACAAGTCGGCAACACTGTCACCTATGTCATCAATCGCAACATTAATTTTACCAACATTTGCGAACAGCATTGCAGTTTTTGTGCTTTTCGTCGAGATGCCAACGCTCCAGAATCCTATTGGTTAACCATAGAAACGATGCTCCAGAAAACGACGAATGCAGTAGAGCGAGGAGCTACCGAGATTTGTATGCAAGGGGGCTTAAATCCAGCAGCAAAAATCGAAGGAAGGACCTTAACCTATTATCGAAAACTTGTACAAGAGATCAAAAGCCACTATCCCCAACTCCATCTTCATGCCTTCTCTCCTCAAGAAATCCAGTTTATCGCCAGAGAAGATCAAATTAGTTATGAAAGCGTCATCTCTAGCCTACAAGAAGCAGGGCTAGGATCTATGCCAGGAACTGCCGCCGAAGTTCTCGACGATTGCGTTAGAGCCATCCTTTGCCCCGAAAAAATCAACACCCAAACCTGGGTAGAAATTATCAGCGCCGCCCACCGTTTAGGAATGCCTACTACTAGCACTCTATTATCTGGACATATTGAAACCCCCCAACAGCAAATCACCCACTTAAGTCAACTGCGAACTCTACAGCAAAAGTCCCTAGAATCCTATCCATCAGCCATTACAGAATTCATTTTATTGCCCTTCGTTGGTCAAGACGCACCGCCCATTATTCGTCATCGAGTTGGGCGAGATCAACCCCTATTATCTGATGCTTTATTGCTCACCGCAGTTGCTCGAATTTTTCTGGGTAAGTGGATTATTAACCATCAACCCAGTTGGGTAAAATTAGGCTTAGACGGGGCAACCGAAGCCTTAAATTGGGGATGTAATGATATCGGTGGAACTCTGATGGAAGAACATATTAGCACCATGGCTGGGGCCCAGGGAGGGACTTGTATGGAAGTGGGAAGCCTACAAGCTGCGATTCGCTCCATCGGCCGAGATCCGCAACAGCGAGATACTCTTTATGGGACTATTTCCGGGTAATGGCGAATAATGATAAGAGTATCCTAATGGTCTATTTTCTCCATTGTTAACGGATTGATATGCTATGGCTAGAACTCGATTTGTCGTTTGTCGGCTGATGCTCCATTTAGCAGGAGATCGGATTGCACCTTTGCTGGGGGTATTGAATGAAAAGGCACAAGCAGCGATTGAGGCAGAAGGGGATATCAGCGTTTTGGGTGAGGGGTTGGTCGATATTGCTGAATCTTTACTGCAATCTGAATCCTATTGGCGATCGGCGGCGAATGAAGGGGATGTGATATGGAAAGAAACGGAAGCAGCCGATTATGTGCAAGAGTTGTTTACATATTCAGCCCAGCGCTATTTGAGCCAGCCCGATTTAAGTGATAATAATGATGACGATTTGCTTTCCCTGCCAATTACGGAGAATATTGTGGTGATGATGACGATCGCCTTTGAAGGAGAATCGCCCGATCTAGAAACGGATTTAGCCAGCTTCAGTGCCCTACAGAAGGGATTAAAAACAATGATTAATCTCCATTATCAAGACCGACTGCGAGCAGTGCAAGTCCATTTTTCTCCCGCTCGATTGGGCGATCGCCTCACAGAGGATCAACTGTTACTCAATTTTTCTGAATTGATCCCTCTCTAGCTCATGGCACAATAGCTTTAATGAAACCCGATAACATCACCTGATTGAATTCTATGTGGCGTAAATTATTGACTGTCTTTCTGTGTTTTACCCTACTCCTGACCACAACTGCTTGTGGTGGCTCATCGAAGCAAACGGTCAGTTCAACCCAAACAGTGAGCGCTCCTGTGCGTAATCCTGTCTCTAGTGGAGAATATCCCGTACAACAAGCCACCTATGATGATGGCACGGGCGCATATAACTTAATGTTACTGAATACTCCGGCAGGAACTGGCCCCCTATTTCGCACGAGTGATGTACAGATGGCACGACTCACGGATGAACAGATTCAAGCAGGAAAAAGCACTTATGCCGAAATTGAAGGCGATCGCGCCCTTCTCTATATGACTCCAGATTTTCAAATCCAATATGTTCATAATGTGACCGAAGATCGCACTAACCCGCAAACGGGACAAACAGAAACGCTTATTGTGCGCCGAGAATCTAATTTCTGGACACCGTTTGCAGGAGCATTAGCAGGACAGGCAGTTGCCAATATGCTCTTTAGTCCAACCTATTATGTACCCCCTGTTTATCAACCCGGAACAGTAATGACCGGTTATGGTGGCTATGGCAACACCTATAGCCAAGCGGTAAACAGCTACCAAAGTCGCTATAATCAACCGCCAGCAGCAGTTAAAAATCGTCAAACCCTCCGCACAACTGGCAATCTACGTTCTCCCAGTACCACCACCAACAGTAAACCTAATTCGACTAATGCCAATCGCTCGACAGGTTCCGGGTATGGTAGCTCTAACTTGCGCTCTTCTGGCAATTCCCAGTCCAAACAGCGTACATCCAGTTTTGGCAGCGGAACGTCCCGTCGCTCTTCTGGATTTAGCAGTGGTCGCAGAAGACGGCGTTAATAATGGGTAATAGGTAATGGGTAATAGGTAATGGGTAATAGGTAATGGGTAATAGGTAATGGGTAATAGGGAATATCCCTATCTCCGTGTCTCCCCATCTCCCCATTCCCTCATTCCTCCATCACCATCAACTGCCCAATTGCTTCAAAGCGTCCAGGGCACGTTGAAAATTTGTAACATCTGCTTGAGTATCAAAAAGCGCGGCAGCTTGTTGTAAATCAGAGATCGCCCCTTCCTGATCTCCAATTCGAGACCGGGCTAACCCCCGGTTTCCGTAGGTAAAAGCATTCTGAGGTTCAAGTTCTAGCGCTCGACTATAATCGGCGATCGCATCTTGCCATTGTTCTTTCCCAGCATAGCGATTGCCTCGATTGAGATAAGCCAGAGCTAAATTTAACATTAAGGTCACGTTCTGGGAATCCCCATGGGAAATCACCCGTAATTTTCCTGTCACTGCTCCTCTGATATCTCCCCGATTTTCATAGATCATCGCCATATTTTCTGGTAAATTCAACAGAGATGAACGATCCCATAAAGCCTGATGTCCAATCCCCTCCTGATCGGCGATCTGAGCTGAAAGAGAAACCCCTTGATCTCTATGCCATAATTTCAAAGCTTCTTCATACACTTGAATCGCCTCTGAGTAGCGCTGGAGTCTTTGTAATAAATGACCTTGCAGCTCTCGGAGATGAATATCATGAGGAACTAACGTAATCGCCTGTTCAATGGATTTCAGAGCATCATCATATCGATTCAACCAGACTAGCTCTTCTGCTCGCGCTCGCCAAGCAGGTGCAAACCTTCCCTCACTTTCAGTAATGGCTTCTTCAAACGCAGCTAATGCCTCGTTGTAGCGCTTTTGAAAGCGCAACATCATCCCTAAACCGTACCAAGCTTGATAGAAAGATTGATCCTGCTGAATAGACCAATTAAAGGCCAGCATCGCTTCTTCGTACTGCTCCAATTGCCAGAGGTTCATACCATAATTAAACCAGGCAATCTTATCCGTACTACTCTCTGGTATTTCCAAATGTCTCAACAGAGAATCCCGGATATGCTCAAGTCCAGTGGCGTGTAACTGCGGGGGAGGATTAGAGTCTAACTTTAGCCAAGCCGGATCAATCTCTACAGAAGAGGCTAAGTCCAAAAAGGTTTCAATGGGAATTCCCACTCCATAGCCCAACTTCAGGGGACGAATTTCTCCCTCTTCATCTTCTTTAATTTCCCCCGAACCCCGACCATGAACCCCAATCACATGGCCTTGAGTATCTAATATTAATCCTCCACTCATTCCTGGAGCAGTTAAATTAGAGTAAACCATTTCATAGCCATAGGTTAGAGATAAAGTCTCAATTCCCGGTTGCCTTTGGGTTACTTCTAGGGCACTTTGGATCTGGGCATCCTGACTGAGCAACCGCCCAGTACTTAAGAGACGTGTGGGAGGATGGGAGGTTCGTTTTAGAGAAGATACTGGCCAACCCGATACAAAGACATAATTTAAGCTCTCGGAGCTACGCCAATCATAGTTTCCTAACGTTGCGACTTGATACGGTCGATGACTTTCAAATTCTACAATAGCTAAATCTACACCTTTTAGAGGTCGTATTTGTTCTGGGTTGATGGGGTAACACTGACCATCTGGAGCCACCAGGTGATAATCAGTTGGGTTACGGATGACATGCTCGGCGGTTAAGGCATAATAGGTTGAATTATTCTGGCCAATGATGATCCCGGAGCCGATACTTTTAGAGTTAGCAATCAAGACTGTTGTTTTTTGGGCGATCGCATCCACTTGGTGAACTAAGTTCAGATTAACCCATTCTGGAACCGCTTCAGCGATTCGGTGTATGGGAATACCCCAAGCCACTTCTCTCATTTGATGTTGCAAGGGAAGCTTGGGTCGAGATCCATCCTCAAAAACATAGGGATTGCCCCAGAGAGGGTAAGGCATCATGCCATTAATACTCATCAGTTCTCCCCTCGAATTTAGGACTGGGCCACCACTCATCCCTTTATAAATATCGTTGGTATATCCGATCTGATATCCTTGTTGTAGGGATTGATCGGGAATCAGCGTAATTTCGCCTTTGGTTAAATTCAAGGTTTGTGTCTCATCTGAAAATCCTGCTGCTATAACTTTTTCATTGATCATTAACGTCGCCGATGATCCCAGTTGAGCAACTTGATAATCCTCTGATGATTGGAATTGTAGGAGTTCTACATCTTGCTGATTCAGAGGTAAATCTTGGAGAACCCTAGCTTGATAAACCCGACCATCAGGCATTTCGATCTGATAAGAGTCTCCTGTCGCAATGACATGACGAGTCGTTAAAACCGTATAAATTGCTCCATCTCGGTGAATTAAGGTTCCTGAACCCCCAGTGGTTCCAGTATTTACCTTAACTGTAATTGTCTGAGCTATGTTTTTTATTTCTGTATATGATAAGCTAGTTCCACTAGGAGTATGGTTACAGAGAGGATAAGACACTTGCTCATGAAGCAGTTTTAAGGATAGCCCTAGGGATAAACTGCTTAGACCAGCCACCAACACTATCACGAGGCGTTTCATTGTTAATCCACTCCCAATCTATGAATTACCCTCATCCCACCTCTATTCTGATGGGCTTGGCTTACTAAAATGCACTCCTCCATATCACATAATACCGTTTATGGGAATAGGGGTAAAACCCCTTGTATGAAATTTGAGGTAGCTTCCCACCCCTCTACAAAAGTGAGTATCCAAATTTATGCCAATAAGTGGCACTAGAAAAACAGTCCAACAGAAAGAACAGTAGGAACTTAAAAGAGAGAGATTAATCAGAAAGACTATTTTGTAGTTCATTCAGTTCAGTCAATTGTCCGGATCATCAGAGCATTACTCGCGAATTATTCTTCTAGCAATCTCCATTTTTGGGCAGGAAAAAGTACATATTGCTCCCTTGAAACCGAAGGATTGAAGCTAAATCACCCATCAAGGTTGATTTAGGTGTTTTGTATCATTTAATTGAATTATTGAGTATAAAAAAACACTGAGCCAATTGAGTAAGTGAACAACAGTAGTGAGGAAGAAAGAACACTTAACACAAGGGCAGTTTAAACACTAGCTACGGTTGTGTTGCGTCTATTAATTAGTGTAGCGAGAAAAATGGCTCCATTCAAGTTTGCGAACAAAAATTAGGGAGTGAGTTCAATATAGAAAAGACAAAAAAAGAACCGAGAGCGGTTCCTAAACCTATTTTTTGGCTCTGACTAACGAGAATTTACTGAATTATTTTCTACGGGAGCTCGATCCATGAGTTGGTTTAAATCAATATAGATTTGATCCGTATTTGACCCTTGTAATAGAGGATTTAAACCATATTGACCGACATCAAATAAATCCTGAATGACGCGACTTGCACTCTCTCCTGGTTGGAGGGTAAACAGGAGTCCTGTACAGGGCCCTCCCAAGACACTAGAGACACAAATGACATCCAGACCATCTTGAATACCCGTAGTGATAAAATTAGCAATTCCCTGTTCCTGGTAGTTTTGTAGGCGATTGGAAACTTGTTCGCATCGAGTCTGAGGATCGTAGCCAAAAGGCGTAAAATATTCAGAAACCCAGCGAATAATGGGAATATTCCCTCTAGGAACGAGAGCAAGGGTTGTGGGAATACCATCACGGGAAGCGCCACAAGCAAAGGTTTGAGTTTGATTGCTCTTGATTTGGGCGGTTGCCCCAACCGCCAATAAGGACAACATCAAGGCTGTAACTGTAGATTTGAGCTTCATAGGAGTATTTGGGATAACTGAAGCTAGACAAAAAAAATACAAAGGTGGACAACTTACTATGCTAGTTCAGGTTCTACTTTACCATTTCTGACTCCGGAATAAAGAACCGGATCAAAGGGGATTTGATGATATATCCTTAACTAAAAAGACTAAAGGGCAGAAGATCGCACTCCAACAGCAGTGGGTCATAGCTTGCTCAGGATTCAGATTACTTGAGGAGTACAGCAGTATGAAATACGGCCTTCATGGGTTAGTCGTTTTCGGATTAATGATGGCTCATTTTCCCGGTCGATCGCTACCAGCGATCGCCTCTCCCATACCATCCTATGTGTCCCAGGCTGAAGATATTACCGGAGAATGTCGGGCGGCTGGTCGGGGAACTTTCATCCACTACGAACCTAGTGATGATTCGGGCAAAATTCGTGCCCTTCAAGTCAACGATCGAATGATCTTAGGAGGAAACGAACAAGATGGATGGATAGCTATCACTGAGCCAACTGTAGGTTTTGTCCGTACTAGAGACCTCAAACTCTGTACAACGGAAAAAATTACCCTCTGTGCTAGTGTGGGTACATTTATTTATCAAGACCCTTCTACCGGATCTAAACCGATTAGAAGTGTTCTTCCTAATGAATCTGTTGTGATGACAACAGAGTTAGTGGATGGATGGCGTACGGTACTAGAACCCCGTCCGGGATTTATTCAACAAGGGCGTTTAAAGGAGTGTGAAGAGTCCTCTTCAAGAGTTCCTGCTCTACCGAGTCGTACCTCAACTGCTCTGGCTCAACCCAGCACGAGTTTGTGTCATCGAGTCACCCCTTTAGTTGATGATGGTCTCAATGTGCGCTCTGTACCTACGGAAGCAGGGACGGTTGTTGACACTTTAACCCCAGGAACTCTGGTAATGCTGCGATCGACAACAGCTCGAATGGATAGTACCGGGCGATCTTGGGTTTCTATCATTTCCCCAGTCTCCGGTTGGGTTTCGGATGGGTTTGAGGGAAATAAACGCAATTTAAGGCCTATCTCGTGTGGGACTACTCGATAAACGCAAGAGGGACAAGGCAATAGCTTTTGGTACTTCGGGTTATCAGGTAGCTTATGATATAGCAGAAAAAAGGAGAGTTAGGACATTTTCTATTGCCTATTGCCTATTGCCTATTGCCTAAAACCATAACCTAACTGTCCTAACCAACTCATTCACTGCGATAGCTGTAAGAGTGAACGGCTGTTCGCTCTTACAATCCGGTCTGATGGATAGTTGAAAGGACTATAAATTAGCAGTTTGGACGATCAATTGCCGAAACCGCTATATCCTGAAAGATGACTTTTAAAACAGGACTTCATCGTATGTTCATCCTCATGGAAGCTGGATCTTTTCCTCTCGCCTTTACCTTGGTTTATGTGGTTGGATTTATTGCTGCGGTGGCGATCGGTTCGATCGCCTGGTACAACTCTAAGCGCCCCGCAGGATGGGAAGATGCAGAAAAACCCGATTATATTCCAGACATGAATAAAGACAAAACAGACTCTTAAAGCTTTTTCTCCTCTAGCGTAGCGCTCTACATGAGTTGGAGGCGCACCATAAAAAAGCCATCCATCTGATGACGGTGAGGCCAAATCTTAATCCAGCCTTCAGGGGTAGACAAATGAGCTAAGGGTTCTGGCGATCGCACGGGAGAAATCCTCCATTGGGGATTCTGGTCTAAAAAGCGGCTAATTACCTGCTCATTTTCCTGGGGGTCGAGGGTACAAGTGGAGTAGACCAAAATTCCCCCGGGTTTCACCCAAGATGAGGCTTTTGTCAATAGTTCCTGCTGTAGCATCGATAGCTGTTTAATCGACTCTGGAGACTGTCGCCACCGGGCATCGGCATGACGGTGGAGTGTCCCTAAACCGGAACAGGGGACATCGACTAATACGCGATCGCCCTTTTTGGAAAACTCCTCAATCTCGCGCAGATCCCCTACACGGGTTTTAATCGAGTGTAAATCCAGACGTTGGGCATTTTGGCTGACCTTTTTCAAGCGCGAACCTTGGCGATCGCATCCCCAAATTGTGCCGCGATCGCCCATTAATTCGGCTAAATGGGTCGTTTTGCCTCCAGGAGCAGCACACCCATCGATCGCCACTTCTCCCGGTTGTGGATCGAGCAAATACCCCACCAGTTGGGCGCTACCATCTTGGATGCTCCACCATCCTTGCTCAAAACCAGGTAACTGCTGCAGTGCTCCTACTTTTTTCAATAATCTCAACCCTTGGGGAGAATAGGGCAGTCGCTCCACCGGAATATCCGACTCCTGGAAAGCCTTTTCGACTGCTTCCACCGAAGTTTTATGAATATTCACCCGCAGATCCAGATGGGGAGGATGGTTAAACCACTCACATAACTGTTCCGTTTCCGTTTCCCCGAGTTGGGTTAACCATTTTTCCACAATCCAGTTGGGATAACTATGGAGAATCCCCAAACGTTGGGCAACTGGATCGGGTAACTTCAGCGGATCGCCAGGTAACCTCGTATACTGTCGCAATACTCCATTTACCACTCCAGACAAGCCTCGTAAACCATTATTTTTTGCCAATTCCACCGTCGTATGCACCACCGCAGGAGCTGGAATTTGATTCAGATACCGCAGTTGATACAAGCCTAAATAGAAAATCAACCGTAAATCCGCCGGTTGCTGCTCAATCGGTTTACGAGCAAATTGACCGATCAGCGCATCGAGCGATCGCCTGCGCCGCACAACCCCATACACCAATTCTGTGACCAAACCCCGGTCTACCCCTGCCAGTTGTGCCCCATTCAAGCCCCGATTTAAGGCTACATCGGTATAAGTATCGCGGCGATCGATCTCCTTGAGAATTGAAAATGCAACTTGACGAGGATTAGCGTTAGGCATGTCAATTTTTTCTAGACCGACCCGTTAATGATAAGGGTTGGGGCGATCGCAGGAAAGCTTTTTTTCAAAAAACAAGAAAATCTTAAGCTTACAAGAGTTGGAATTCTAGTTTCTCACAAAAGCTATAATAATATTGTATATTCTCAATTTTTGTCCCTCAAAATAGACTGAATAGAATGGTTCAAAAAATCGCTCTCTTTAATCATAAAGGTGGAGTCAGCAAAACCACCACCACATTTAATCTAGGTTGGATGCTGGCTGAGAAAGGGAAAACTGTAATCCTTGTCGATACCGATCCCCAATGTAACTTGACCGGTATGGTTTTGGGAGAAGAAACCGAAGACGATCAAGAGAGAATTGCCGCTATTTACCAAACCGATTCAAATATAAAAACTGCTTTAGCCCCCGCTTTTGAATCCCAACCTAAACCGATTGAAGCGGTCGATTGTATTACAGTGAAAGATCGAGAAAGATTATTTTTATTACCCGGTCATGTTGGCTTGGCTGAATATGAAGTAACGTTAGGTATTGCCCAAGAGCTAAGTGGTTCAATTCAAGCTCTAAAAAATTTACCCGGATCGATTACAGAGTTATTAAACAAGACCGCAGAAAAGTATCAAGCTGATTACATTTTGATTGACATGAGTCCCAGTTTAGGATCGATCAATCAGAACCTACTCATGACTAGCGATTTTTTTATTATTCCGACAACAGCCGATTTCTTTTCCGTCATGGCGATTGATTCATTAGCTAAGGTTTTACCTAAATGGTATAGTTGGGCTAAGACTGCAAGCTCTCTTCCTGTTCTCAAAGAAGCTGTTTATCCATTTCCAGAAGTGAAGCTGAAATTTTTAGGAATTATTGTGCAAAACTATCGGATTATTAGAGGTAAGGAAACAGCCGCTTTTCAAACCTGGATCGAAAAAATAGAACAAAGTGTTTCCGAAAAAATGATTCCAGTTTTAGACTATAATCATATGATCGATTCAGGAAAAATAAATAACAAATCACACGACTTCATACTGACAAAAATACCGGATTTTAATAGTTTGATTGCCTTATCTCAAGAACACCAGAAACCGGTTTATGCCTTAACAGAGGAACAGCTAAAATCTGCTCGCTGGTATGGAAAGGTTGTGGGACAAGCTAAAGAAAAACAGGCTCAATTTAAGGCGATTTTTTCTGAATTAGCCGATCAAATTATTACTCGTACTTCTTCTGTCCATGCAATCAGCTCTTGATCAATTCCGGATTAGCATTGCTCGTGTTCGAGATTTGATTGCCCTTCATAATTCTGTTAGCGCTCAATCCACTGCTGCTCTAGATTTATCCGATATTTTGAGAGCTGCCTTAGTGTTGACAGTGAGTGCTTTAGACTATTATATTCATGAAGTGGTCACCCTAGGCATGATACAGATTCATCAAGGGCAACGTGCTGAGCCACAAGTCCCACCGAATACTTCCCAGTCTACCTTTTCACGGTTTCAGGTATCCTTGGGCAGGGCAAGACAAGAACGATTAATCATCAATGATATTGCATCTTGGTTAGAGAATGAAATCCAGCAAAGTCAAGGTTCATCATTTTTGCAGCAATCTCATACCGTATCATCCTTACTTCCTATACTATCGAATACTCTTGTCAACAAACTGAATAGTAGTTCTTGGCTAGAAGATGAAATTCGCCAGAAACTCAGTTACCAAAGTTATCAGCAATCGGAAAAGATTGCGGATGCGATTAGACTAATTTCAGATAAAAAGCTATGGGATGAGGTTTCAGTTAAATTAGGGCGATCGGCAAAAGATGTTAAACAACAACTCAGCTTAATTGTGGATCGACGCAATAAAATTGCCCATGAAGCAGATATCGATCCGAGTTTTGGGATCGGTAATCGTTGGCCGATTGATGCAATAACGGTTAATGATGCAGTTGATTTTATTGAACAAGTTGTTGAGAGTATTCATCAAATCCTCTAAACAAGTAACTTAATGAGAGAATCGCATAATATGGGAAATTGAATCTAAGGAAATACCAGTGGGTCGGATTGTCCAATATTATACAGCACTTTCCTCTGCTATGAGGTACAACATCAATCCAGCAGTTCCAGCGATGGCGGGCTGATTGCGTACTTCATGACAGCGCGAAGCGCTGTATCCGTACCGGCAAGGATTATCTGCACGTTCAAGAAGTCTTTCAACTTTGGCAAGATAACCGTAATTTTCGCTTATTTTACAATCGCATACTTGCTGATTGTTGCTTTTCTGCCTTTCGCTGGGAAACGCCTCCTTGTACTTCCCAAACTCTGGATCGCATCTTTGAATATGTGCTGATTAATCAACCGAGTTTATGTCGTTCTCCCGATCCGGATGCCTTTAAGACCTATTTTGATTCAGTCTCTGTTGGGGAAACAGTGGTTAGTTTTCCCAATTTGAGCAGGGATGCCCGTTTAATTGTGCCTTGTCCCATTGTCTCGGACTCGAGTTATGTTCATTTCGCTTCCTTTGTGCGGGAGGCTCCAGAGTCTCAACAGCAGGAATTATGGGCAACTATAGGTAGAGAAATGGTGGCTCAATTGACGCGATCGCCAGTTTCCCCCATTTGGTTAAATACTGCTGGCATGGGGGTTCCCTGGCTCCATATTCGCCTCGATTCTCGACCTAAATACTATAGCTACACCCCCTATAAGAGAGATAGAGAGGTAAGGGGATGAGGAAATTCCTTCCGACTCCCCACACCTGACTCCTTAGCCATTATTCTTTCTACGCAGTTGAGTAGCACCCAAACCGAGTAACATTAAACCAGCTAGAGCAGAGGGTTCGGGTACGTCAACGGGTTCTTCAAACTCAGAGAGGTTAGTAGCTGTGCGATCGCTCGCTGAAGTCCGTACTCCATATTTTTCCTCCAAAGCCTGTTCTTTCGCTTCAGCTTGTGCAACAACCTCTTGGCGCGTATTGGCAAGAATGTCTTGAATCTCCCGCTCTAAATCTTTACGCTTTTGTTTTTGCACATTGCGTTGAGCGATCGCTGTTTTGCGACGTGCTGTCGGTTCTACGATCGCTTCTTCATTGTCTACATATCTAGGGTTATCTGCACGGATTTGATTAATCAGGTTGTCATAAGCGCGGTTTGCCGTTTTCCAGTCATCCTGAGCTGTGGCTAAAGCCTCAGTTCCGTGCTTATTCTCAATCTTCTGGATTTCCTTGTTGGCGTTCTTAATCTCATCCTGGAGGAACTTGCGGTATTTCTCGTCTTTGGTGTTCCAGGTGGGATCGTTGGCTTCTCTCTCATTCAACTCGGCAATCTGCCCTTCTGTTTTAGTGATAAACTTAACCTGCTTTTGAATTTTATTCGCTGCATTTCTGACGTTTAAAGCTGCTTGTCGATTAGCCCAGATTTCATTGAAACCAGGAGTTCCTTTCCGAATCTCTTTGTTCTCGTTCCAATGGTCTTTAATTTCTTCATTCCAGATCCGCTTTTGTTCAGCCTGGAGACGATTATACTCATCATTGATGGTCTGGAAATCATCATCCCAAATCCATTCCACACCTAGTTGTTCGGCTTGCTCATCTAGGGGGAGCGGTTGAGTTAAAGCCTTGAGATTGAATTCAAAGGCAATCAGGTGTTCTCCTGCACGATCAAATCCAGAAGCATCAAATCCTAAATCACTCAAACGAGTGCTGTCAACAAAGGAAAATCCATCATTGTAGGCGCGAGTTCCTTGAGCCATCACATTGTATCCTGGCCCAGTGAGGTTGTAGTAGGGGTTGTTCCCACCCAGTTCATCGGATTGGATATCTCCAAAGAAGTTGCTTACATTAGTGTCCACCAAATCCATGTAGTTACCATAGGTGCGGTGACCAAAGTTGTGCATCCCCACCCCTTGAGCGGTCACACTATTGTAAACACCGACTCCAGGAGCATTAGAATCATTGGCTTGGGAGAAGTTAATCGCAAAGAGCTTACCGGAGTTTTGAGCTTCTTCAAAGGTTTTCTTACCAGAAGTGAAGAAGAGGTCACCCCAGGCGATCGCGTTGCTGCTGCGATCGCGTCCTTCTCCATTAATACTTGTATTCCCAGTCATCACCACAACGACTTTACCATCGTTGGTTACCGTAGTAGCCATTCCTCGCATGTCGTATAGCGGGCCGTCTGTATTATCTCCAACTGCATCTTGGGTGAATTGCCAACCATTGATGTTTTGGTTTCTCTGGTGGGCCATGCCATCATTATTACAATCGAGGAAAACGCTAAACGTTCCTCCTAAAGAGGCTGCTTGTGCAGGGGAGGTAAAGAGTGTGGCTAAACCGAGAGTCGTTAATGTTCCGAGGAACTGAGTTGTTGTCTTGTAGGTCATGATTAATTCTGCTAAAACTCTGTCTGTTGTTGTTTGTCTTTTTTGATATCACCATCTCATGAGGAGCGGGATGATATCCTTTAGAAGCACACGTATCTCTCAGAATAATTTAAATCATTCATTTCCGTAAATTGTCGATAATACTGAATTGAGGTTGAAAGAAACTTGAAGCGTATAGGGGGATTCTATCATGTAATTAATTTATCCTGTAGAAATACGGGTTTTTAATCAAAGATTTATGAAAGATATACTCTCCACTATCTTGAGTAAGGGTTGATACGGGGATAGGGGGACGCTCCAGACGCGGGCAACTCCAGACACGCAGATGAAGGCAATTCTATTACTCCCTATTCCCTAAGATTTAGTAATCTCATAAATATGGCGATTCATTTGCATCGATTCACTTAAATCGACCATCGGTAAAGGATAATCCACCCCCATCTGCACGCCAAACCGTTTTTGTTCCACTGCTAACAACTTCCAAGGTTGATGAATTTTAGTCGGTGGAACATGGGCTAATTCAGGCAACCAATGCTTGACATATTGTCCTTTAGGGTCATACTCTTGAGATTGTTTAGCAATATTAAAATAGCGGAATCCGCGCCCATCATTGCCAACTCCCGCCAAATAATTCCAATTTCCCCAATTGCTACAGGGGTCATAATCGATTAAACACGATTCAAACCATTCCGCCCCCATACGCCAATCCATACCCAAATTTTTGGTCAGAAAACTGGCAACATTTTGCCGACCTCGATTCGACATAAACCCAGTGGTGGATAGTTCTCTCATATTGGCATCCACTAAAGGAAATCCTGTAATTCCCTGTTGCCAGCGCTCAAATTGTTTCCAATCCTGTTTCCAGGGTAAAGATAATCCTTGCAGTCCAGAGGCGTAAAAAATTTTATTCCCATGTTTAGCACAAATGAAGCGAAAATAATCGCGCCACATGAGTTCAAAAATCAGCCAATAAGTGGATTCATTTTTGATTCGTTCCGATTCATAGTTTTGCACTTCTTCATAAATCAAACGAGGAGATAGACAACCGAAGGTTAACCAGGGAGAAAATTTAGAAGAGCCATCTGCCCCTAACATTTGATTGCGAGTTTTTTTATAATGTTCTAAATGATTGCCCTGCCAAATATAATCTTGTATCCGTTGTAGTCCGGCTTTTTCTCCACCCCTGAAAAATAAAACGGCTCGTGGATCGGAGCGGGGGTGTTCGAGTCCCCATTCTTCTAGGCTGGGGAGAGTTCCCCGATCGACGTTCAGGGAATTCGGTAAGGGTGGAAGAGCATCAGGAGTCGGAAGGGTAGGACGTACCCTAGAGCTTTTTTCAACGGGTTTCCGATAGGGGGTAAAGGCTTCGGGGATATCGGCGATCGCCCAAGGTAAGTCTTGAGGGTGATACAATGTAGACCCCCAAAAGCCCTGGGTACTAATCTGATGTTGACTTAAGGCTTTATTGAGTTGAGTTTCTACTAATTTTTCTTCTGCCGTGACTTCCTGATGATAATAAAGGGCACTGATGTTTAGGGTTATAGCTAACTGGGCAATTATGTTTTCCGGTAAGCCTTGACGGATAATCAGATCGCTCCCTAGATCTCTTAAGGTTTGGCGCAAATTAGCAACACTTTCCAGGAGAAACTTAGCTCGAAAAACCCCCATCTTGGGAAACCCAAAAGACGTGTTCTGTAACCAACGAGAGTCAAAACAATAGACAGGAATCACCACAGCGCCGGTTTTCAGGGCTTGGTTTAGGGGTTCATGATCGTGCGATCGTAGATCGTTACGATACCAAAGAAGGATTGGTTTTTGGCTCATCAGTCTACGAGATCTCCTGGTGATACAGCGCGAAGCGCTGTTATGGTGTACAGCCTCAAAGGCTCAAAGCCATGTACCACAACCCTATTCCCTATTCCCTATTTCCTATTCCCTAGCGCGAAGCGCTATATTTGCCTAGGGGATGGATCGATTGATTTAGCAGGCTTTTCTTCAGTTTGCCATAAAAGAGAAAGGCTTTATAAGATTGGATTGATAAACCGGGTGATGAACATGGCGAATTTGGCGGTATTGGAACAAACAGTAGCATCTATGTTTAATCCCCAAGTGGTGGCTCCTCCTGCGGGGGAAGTAGTGGAGGAACTGTTAGCTTGGGAAAAGTTGGCGAAAAGGGAGAAAATGCCCTATGGCTTCGAGCAACTGAGCGGAGCTTGGCGCTTATGTTGGATCGCGGGGGAAAAACAGGGGCGATCGCTCAATTTAACGCAGATGAGGTTAGCGCAGACCTTACTGCGATTGATTCCGATTCAATTGGTGTATCGTCCGTTGGCTGATTTAGAAGGTATCGATCGAGAGAAATTTGAAGCGGGGGAAGTAGAGAACCGGATTCAAATTGGTTTGTTTACTCTAGTGGTTTTTGGGCCGGCTAAACGGTTAAAGTCTAATTCCCTGCTAGCTTTTGACTTTACCACCATGCAAATCAAGTTCTTCGATAAAGTCTTGTTTTCTACTCTGATTCGCAACGGAGAAAATCGCAATGCCCGATTTTATGGTGCGCCCATCCGCGAACTGGCGTTTTTCAACTATTTTTTAGTCCAAGATAACTTGATTGCCGCTCGCGGACGGGGCGGTGGGTTAGCCTTGTGGGGGCATAGTGGTCGTTGAGTCATAGACTTCTTGCAGAAGGTGAGGGAATAGGGGAGAGGGGGAGAAATAAACCCATACCCTCATGCATTAGATTTCCTCCGTGATTGCACTTTAGCGCTCCAAACATTTTAGGGCTAAACCCCTACAACGAATTGCAGCTAATGCACTATTTTAGATGAAACAATAGTTAAAAGAAAGGAATGAAAAAAATAGCGGGAAAAATAATTTTGCTGCTAGCGATCAATTACTTGGCGGCATTTGTTTTTCAGTTGGGTTTCCTGATGGGAATAATCTACAGAGATGTTTTTTTAGGGGCGGCAATAGGTTCTATATCTCTTCCTGCCCTTCTTCTACAACCCTGGTCTTTTTTTATTGTTGCTGCACCCTCTGGTGTATTATGGTGGCCTCTTGTAACGACGGGCATCACGATTGTGCTCTACAACTTGGTTGGCAGATCGAAATTCCGGACACCAATCGACTTACTCTGCTCAACTACCCGTAGCCGAATTGCTAAGATCTGCTGGATATCTTTTGTGGTGGTGGCTTTGTCTCTTGGAGTTTCTAGGTTAGTGGATTTTCCACCCAAAAGGAGCGGGATTCCAGAATTATATTATGTGGAGAAAGCAGTTAAAAAAAACTCACCGATTGAAGATTCAAAATACTATTATAAAGCATCTTTTATAGACTCAGAATGGCTCTGGAAAGCAAAATTGGATGAAGAACAATTTTTTTCATTGATGTCAGACTTAGGTCTAGAGCCAAAAACCGGATTAACTGAGGAAAGTAATTTTTTTCTACAAGGCCCGTATTGGTGGGAACCCAAGATTTATGAAGGATCTATGGTCTATTCGACTCCTGAGTTTCCTGATAAAAATCGCGGCAATGATGGTTTCCATGCATTGGCATCATGGAGTCCAAATGACGAAGTCATGTTTATGTGGATAAAAGAGAATTTTTAACTTCCAACAAATCACTGGTCGTGACGGTGATATCAAGTCCGTTGAATTATAGCGCTGCGCGCTAGGGAATAGGGAATAGGGAATAGGGAATAGGCACGAATGGCGATAGCTTGTATTACTTAGGCTCTAAGGCTTCAAGCTGTACTCCATAGAAGAGAGAATCGCTATAACTTGTAAGTACCATACCGCGCAGCGCTATAATTACAAGCTGTAGAGACAAGGCACACCTTGTCTCTACCGTGATGGCGATCGCCTACATCTAGGGGTTAATTGCTTGTTCTGTTAGTCCATTGAGTACTTCAGCAATCTTATTAATGACCTGCGCCCCACAACCCTCTAGGCTATGTCGTTGGCTGAGGTAGTGCGGATCGTTATAAGCAATTTTTACGCCCTGCTCATCTTGAAAAATGAGCAGCTTCTGCGGCAAGTCAATACCGATGCTTTGCTGACACTGCATGAGTGGCGTTCCAGCCATGGGGTTACCGAAAATCACCACACGGGTAGGCGGTAGCTCTAAATTAGCATTCGCAGCGTTTTGGGTATGATCGACAGTCGTAAAAACATTCAACCCATTCGATTCAAGGACTTGAATAAAGCGTATCTCTGTTTCTTCGACGCTATAGGAACTCGGCTTAATTACCAGACCTCTAGCCGTTCTGTTTTGGGCTGTTGCTGAGGGTTGGGGCATAAGGGGACTAAGGGCAAATCCTAGACTCAATGATAGGCCCAACGCAATGAGACTTAGTGTACGCATACTCACAAACCGGAAGATTTCATTCACAGCTTATCGCTATAGCTCTGATTTGGTGACCAACTGAGACACAGACGCAACGCGATCGCCTGACAGTGATCTGCGTCGCCAAGGCTGCTCAATGACCATCACAGTTTAGCTCGTAGAAGATCATCCTTCACGATGAGGGGTGTCACCCATTAAATAGAAAATTTTGAAGACAATAAAAACATAAGAAATGAGGAAGAATACCATGCTATCCACGAAAGAAAGACTATCTGACTACATCTCACATCTGTTCGCTTCAGTCGGAGCCATGAATGCGATCTCTGCCGAAGAATTGTTCTTCCTGCAAGTCATGTCCCAAACCTTTGGAGTCGGAACCGAAGAATACAAAGCAGCTTGTCGCATCTTAAGAGGAGTAAAACGAGGAAACGTTAAGGTTATGGGAAAATCCTTAGCCAGCTAGGGAATAGGGAATAGGGAAACTAGGTTTTCCCGCTTCTCAGTACAAGATAAATCTGCTACCGATCGCCAATAAGCATTCTTACTTCTGATGAACAGGGCGATCGAGCTATGGCGATCGCATTTGTTTTTTGATCGAGAACATTTTACAATCCAGCTTAAGGTATAGACTTTTAGCAATGCAACATCTAAAATAATGAGGTAAGAAGCAATCCAAGTAGGATGGCTTTAGTCTAGCTCCTCTTTTCCTCCCCAATGGATGATCGACTCACCCATGAACACCTTTAGTCAAACGATTTGGTTAGTCCCGGCTTATGCCATCCTCGGTGTATTAATGACAATTCCTTGGTCACCGGGTTTGATTCGGCGAACCGGCCCTCGACCGGCTGGTTATATTAATTTATTAATGACATTAACGGCTTTTATCCATAGTCTCCTCGGTTTACGGGAAGTGTGGGGTGCGCCTGCTCACTATTCCCTCAATTGGCTCCATGCCGCTAATCTGGATATTACTTTTGATGTTGAAGTTTCAGCCACCACGGTCGGCGCATTAGTGGTGATTTTGGGCTTGAATATTCTCACCCAAATCTATGCCATTGGCTATATGGAAATGGATTGGGGTTGGCCTCGATTCTATGCTCTGCTGGCTGTCTTTGAGGCAGGGATGGCGGTTCTCATGCTTGCCAACTCCCTATTTTTCAGCTATGTGATGTTGGAAATCCTCACCTTGGGAACTTACCTGCTGATTGGCTTCTGGTTTAATCAGTCTCTGGTAGTGACGGGTGCAAGAGATGGATTTCTGACCAAGCGAGTCGGCGACTTAGTTTTACTCATGGGTGTCGTGGCTCTTTACCCCCTGGCTGGAACCTGGAATTATGATGAATTAACCGTTTGGGCAAATACAGTAGAGCTGAATCCGACAGTCGCCACGTTATTGGGTTTAGCACTGCTGGCTGGACCGTTGGGGAAATGTGCCCAATTTCCCCTACAACTGTGGTTGGATGAGGCAATGGAAGGGCCGATGCCAGCAACGGTACTCCGAAATGCAGTCGTAGTTTCTACCGGGGCTTGGGTGTTAATTAAGATGCATCCGGTTTTGGAGTTATCCCCCTTTGTGGTGAATACAGAAATCTTTGTAGGGGCGTTCACTGCTCTGAGTTGTGCGGCGATCGCCTTAGCCCAAGTGGATATTAAGCGTGTCTTTTCTTATGCCACCAGTAGTTATTTAGGCATTGTGTTTATCGCGGTGGGGACTGGAAACAGTCAAGGAGCGTTAATGCTGCTGTTGACTTATGCGATCGCCATGGCGCTGATGTTGATGGCGGTAGGCGGTATTATCCTGAACAATATTGCCCAAGATATTACTCAACTGGGTGGATTGTGGTCTCGTCGTCCCATTTCTGGTATTTGCTATGTAGTCGGCGCTCTCTCATTAGTGGCACTTCCTCCCTTCGGATGTTTCTGGGGACTTGCAGAAATTGCCAATGGGTTATCCCCAACTTTATTAACTGTTTTGTTATTGGTGAATGGATTAACCGCCTGTAGTTTAGCGCGGGTGTTCGGACAACTATTTACGGGGTCAATTACAGATTGGACAAAGCGATCGCCAGAAGGATTATGGGCACTCGTTTTACCGATGATGGTTTTACTCGGTGTTGCCCTCCATTTACCCCAATTATTAGCTGTTTTAGGACTATTACCAGCTCTGAGTTTAGTGACACAACCCCCCTCCTTATTGCTAATTGGCTCGACTGTAATCGGTGCTGGGGTTGCCTTATTCCTCTATGTTGGCGACAGAATACCCAAACCCATTACACTCCCTGTTCCAGGGATTCAAGATTTCTTTGCCTACGATTTCTACACTGCCCAACTCTATAAAGTAACGGTCATCGCTATTGTGGGATTTCTGGCCAAATTTATTGATTGGTTCGATCGCATCTTAGTCGATGGTGCAGTGAATTTGATCGGTCTGTTCACCATCGCCAGTGGTGAAGGCTTAAAATACAACACCACAGGACAAGTGCAGTTTTATGCCCTCTCGATCCTTATGGGCACCATTCTCTTTGGATTATTACTCGTTTATCCCCTAATTTCTGCTTTCCCTTAATCAACCCTCCCTATGCTATCTGCCTTACTCCTGATTCCCCTATTAGGCGCGATCGCCATTTTCCTTTATCCTAAGCCCCAATCGAGCCGGGCGATCGCCACTATTGCCAGTCTTGCCAGTTTCGGTTGGAGTCTGTATCTACTCAAATTATTTGACCTCAACCCATCAGAACTGAGCGCAGTCCAGTTTAGTGAATTCCATACTTGGATTCAACCCCTAGGTCTAAACTATAGTGTTGGTGTTGATGGTCTTTCCTTACCTCTTCTGGTTCTCAATGGACTTTTAACCCTCATTTCCCTCTACACCAACCGTAAAGATCTCGAACGCTCTCGTCTTCATGACAGCCTGATCTTACTGATTAACGGTGGAATTGCCGGCGCTCTAATGGCGCAAAACCTGCTCTTATTTATCATCTTTTATGAATTAGAACTGATTCCTTTTTACCTGCTAATTGCCATTTGGGGAGGAGAAAAACGGGGTTATGCTTCAACCAAGTTTCTCCTCTATACAGCCGTTTCCGGCTTAATGGTGATCGTAGGATTCTTAGGACTTGTGTTCCTGGGTGACTCAGGTAGTTTTGAGTTTAGCGATCTAGACATCAATAGCCTCGATCTGATTACCCAACTCCTTCTCTTAGCTGCGCTACTGATTGGATTTGGGATTAAAACCCCCCTCGTTCCCCTGCATACCTGGATGCCAGATACTTATGTCGAAGCCTCCCCCAGTACCACGGTACTGCTCGGTGGGATTTTCTCTAAGTTAGGAACCTATGGCTTATTGCGCTTTGGACTGCAACTGTTTCCTGTCGGTTGGGAAACCATTGCCCCAGGGTTAGCCATTATTGGGACAGTCAGCGTGATTTATGGAGCCTTAAGTGCGATCGCCCAACGGGACATTAAACGCATGGTCGCCTATAGTTCGATTGGTCACATGGGGTATATCCTGGTGGCAGCAGCGGCGGGGACTGAACTGAGCGTGTTAGGAGCGATCGCCCAAATGATTGCCCACGGCTTAATTCTTGCCCTCCTCTTCTTCCTCGTCGGTATCGTCGAACAAACCACCGGAACCCGCGATCTCGACGTTCTTAACGGCTTAATGAACCCCATTCGCGGTCTACCTCTCACCAGTGCCCTCCTGATTTTAGCCGGAATGGCTAGCGCTGGTATCCCTGGTTTAGTGGGATTTGCCGCTGAATTTATCGTTTTTCAAGGCAGTTTTGCTACCTTCCCCATCCCCACCCTACTGTGCATTTTTTCTTCAGGATTAACAGCCGTCTATTTTGTCATCTTAATTAACCGCACTTGTTTCGGTAAATTAGACAATTCTCGCGCTTATTATGCCCGCGTTACCCTGAGCGAACAATGGCCAGCCTTCGTGCTAACTGCCATTATCCTCTTTTTAGGCATTCAACCCAATTTCCTATTGCGCTGGATGGAACCAACCACCAACCGCATCGTCGCTGAACTGCATCAACCTGCCAAAATTGAAATTGCCCAAAACTTACCCATATAGAGGAGATCTCGACCATGAAATTAACAACTTTAGGAACATTAACGGCGGCTATTTTAGCCCTCCCCATTTCCCTCACTATCTCTGGAGTAACTCAGGCTCAAAATACCTCCATTAGTAACTTAAATCGAGAGGAAAATACCACTATTTCTGGCACAATTATTGGTTGGGGAGAAGCCGATGAAAACGAATTTATCCTCCAAGATTCCACCGGAACTATAGTCGTAGATGCAGGCCCCCGTTGGTCGCAAGACCTGAATCTGAATATCGGAGACACAATTGCTGTTACTGGGGAATTTGATGATGGAGAATTTGATGCCTTTTCCCTCACCTATGCCGATGGTACAGTGGTAGATATTCAGTATCACGATGATGAAGAACAGTGGGAAAACTACGATCGTTAGTTAGGTACAGTAGGCAGGAAAAAGCAGCCATAGGGTTCAACATTCAACACCCTTTTCCTGCCGAACCTAGTATGATGTTCTATGCTCCATTCTCTAGCGCGAAGCACGTAAAACCATGCCTGAAACTTTAGAGTCATTAACCACAAAACTGCCTCCTTCAACTCACAAATACGCCGAAGTTATCCATCGCTTAGAAGCCGGTGGTTCCATGTTGCCGGACACCCCAGAAAACCTGATGCAAATTATCGGCATTTATAAAGCCTATGCCGTTCCCATGGATTTCTATTGGCGGGATTTACTTTATATTGCCGAGCAGGTTTTTCTTGACCCTTTACCCTTCTTTAAATACTTCTTACCCCAAGAATATTTAGATCTGCCGAACCACTATGCTGGAGACACCGCAGATTTTCGAGTTTGGCAAAAAGGAGAAGCCAGCGCTCACCCGGAATTATTGGAATTTATGGATAAGGGAGAACTCAAGAAAAAACTGCCGAAATTATTCCATCATCTTTGGCACGATCGCGTCAACATGGAGTTTGCTGAAGCCTGTATGCGTGCCATGCTCTGGCATCAGGGAATGGGGGGTCAGTTTTATGACTACCTGGAGAGTGAGGAATATATCGCCAACTGCGATAAGGCAATTAAAGCTTATTTTAAGGGCAATCCCTTGATGTTGGGACTCTATAAGCTCTTCCCACAAATGTTCTACGAGAAGGTGCGCGAACTCTCCTACTACGCTAACCTCGGCTTATTCTGGGAAGTCATGGCTCCCGTGTTCTTTGAAATGAGCGATCTTTATGATGCCGGAGAGTTCAAAACTGTCCCCGATGCCATGAATTTTCTAGTTAATGGTATTTTCATTGCCGCCGGACGACCTATTTATCACCATGTTTATGTTGGTGATGAATGTTATGAAATTATTCCCAAATCTAAAGGGTTTATGTGGCTCTATGAAGCTGCCCTGCCCTATGTGGAAGCTGTATTTTACCGTACTGCGCCCTTCCGAGGAACCAAGTCCTACAACGCCCAAGCTAAACAAGTTCCCGAAGAGCAAAAAGACTTTCACTATGGCATTCTCTACGCCGATGTTTTCCCGGTGGGAACCGCAGGCATTCCCCCAACTCTTTTAATGCAAGATATGCTCCATTTCCTCCCTCCTTATTTAGAAGAGTATTACCAAAAATACTGTCGAGGTGAAGATGATATGCTGATTCAGTTGGGAATTACCTTCCAGCGATCGATGTATAATGTCACCTCTGCGGTTATTCAAGCCTTAAGAGTTGCCCTACTCTATCCCTTAGACGATCCCAACCCCGAACACTTATTAAAAAATCGCCAATTCTTTGAAGCCCAAATGGATCGCTTCCTCCGCCCAGAAGCTCGTTTATCCGATATCCAAAGCCAAGATTATCGTTGATTCAAAGAATACCTAGAAACTGGGTTTTCCTTTTTCCTCTTGCCTTGTGCCTTGTGCCTATTCCCTATTCCCTATTCCCTAAAAAATGCCCAACATTGTTGAAATTGCAGTCAGTAATGAGGCCTTCTCCACCCTCGTCACAGCCGTTAAAGTGGCTGGGTTAGTTGAGGCGCTCCAACAACCTGGTCCCCTCACGGTTTTTGCCCCTAATGATGATGCTTTTGCCAAATTATTACCGGGAACCGTAGAGAGTTTGGTACAGAATATTCCCCAACTTCAGCGTATCCTGACCTATCATGTAGTTGCTGGACGCTATACAACTGATGAACTAAAGGATTTGGAAAGTTTAACCTCTCTGGAAGGTTCCCCCATTCCCATTCACTGTGGTGAAATTTTTGAAGTTAAAAATGCCACGGTTTTAGCCCCAGATATTGAAGCGAGCAATGGCATTATCCATGTGATAGATACCGTGATTTTGATGGGGTAAGAGTCTCTTTTTTCTCCCGATCCTAGTCGTTAGAGATCGGTCGATCGCTGTTGCAGAATACGCTCGGCGATCGCCAAATCAATGGGGGTTGTTACTTTAATATTCGTTTCTTCTCCCCTGACAATTTTTACCGGTAACTGGCATTGCTCAAATAAAGCCGCATCATCGGTAACTTCCCAGCCATTAGCTCTTCCCTTTTCATGGCAATCTTTAATTGTGTCTACCGCAAACCCTTGGGGTGTTTGGGCAGCCCAAAGATCGGCGCGGTTGGGAGTACTTTCAATCCAATGCTCAGTATTGACCACCTTAATGGTATCTTTGACAGGCACCGCCGCAATTAACCCCTGGCATTCTTGAAGGGCGATCGCACACCGGTCAAACAACTCTGGAGTCACCAAACACCGGGCCCCATCATGGATCAAAACCCCCTCAGCGCCTTCTGGAAGAGCCTGTAAGCCGTTGTAAACCGATTTTTGGCGTGTTGAACCCCCCACAATCAAATGGACGGGTTTTTGTAGGTCTAAGCCACCGATAATCTCCTCAAACGCTGGAAAATCAGTCGGTTGTCCCATAATGCCAATCCATTCAACAGTTTCCGCTGCTTCTGCTGCTCGTAGCGTCCAAGCGAGTAAAGGATCTCCCAATACAGTTAATAAGAGCTTATTGCGATCGCTCCCCATCCGCTTACCCATCCCTGCTGCTGGAATCAATACATGCATGGTCGTTATGAATTCACAATTAACAATTAATAATTTTCATGTCGGCGACAGCCGAAACAATGGATTTGTAGGGGCGGGTTTTACCATTAACTAGAATACCTACGAGTCAATTCCCTAAACCCACCCTCCTTCTCTGTGTCTCTGTAGTTTACCATCTACGATACGCAAGCTAGAAGCCTGGTTTCTTCAAGAAACCAGGCTTCTGGGAACACAAGGGGATTAATTCTCGCGACTAAACCGGGCTAACAACTCCTCACGAGAAGCCTGCATACAAATAGGAATGAACTCTTCTAGAGACCGTTCCATCATGCTGTCAATCATTCCTCCTAACTCCTCATCCAAGGAACCAAACCGTGTTCTCAATAACGTTTCAATCGTTACTCGTTTAGCCTGTTGAACACCTTCTTGTATTCCTTGTCGAACACCTTCTTGTATTCCTTGTCGAACACCTTCTCGTACTGTATCTTCTCGCCATTTTAAGTAAGCCGGTGATAATTCCATAACTAACTCCTGGTCTTCGGGATTGAGATCTATCTTAGCTTGTACATTAATTCGCCATACCCCAATCAGTTCTAGTATATTACGCCGTTGCGGATCATTTTCTGGCAGGTCTAGCACTTGTTGGATGGCTCTTTTTTGGGTTCCCCCTTTTCCCAACAGTCTTAACCAGAGGGTTTCTGGGATTTCTGGGAGTTGGTTAATCGCGATGATTCTGGTGTGGAAAATCTCAGCAAACCGGTAAATTCCTGTACACCAGTTTTTTGCATCTGAGTGAGCGCCACAGAGATCTAAGACTCTTTCCGATACGGTGGGGGTTAAAATCCACAGAGTAGGTAAGGTTTGGGTCTCTATCGGTTGTGTATCTCGCTTGGCTTGACGGTAGAATTCTCCATGGATGTACAGCAGTTTAAGTACACAACTGCTAATTTCTCGTTTACTGGGACAGTTGCGAAAGGGTTCCCACAGGCAAGGCTTAGAAGCCAGTTGAGCCAGTAAACCCAAGGGTGGAGGATTGCAGGGAGGTTCTGGGGAAGGTTGGAAAAAGAGATCAATGTGCAAGGTTTCCCCTGGAATTTCGCGGCTAATTTCCACAGTTCCTAGGGGTTCGAGCAGTTCTTTTAGGTATGCTTTGGCAAATTGATCGTGGGGTTGACGAGTCATTTCAATAAAAATTGCTCTGTGGGGCTAAGACAACGGATACAATGCAAGCGTTCATACATTCTACAGAAGGTCATGAAAGTAGTAGCCCTTGTTCCGGGTGGCATTGGGGATCAAATCTTATTTTTCCCGACTCTCGATCGCCTGAAACAGTCCTATCCGAAAGCTGAAATCGATGTCATTGTTGAACCTCGGTCAAAAGGAGCATATCGCGTCAGTCAGTCCGTCAACGATGTGTTTGCCTTTGACTTCAAAGACCGCAACTCTCCAGCAGACTGGGGAAACCTATTGGGCATTTTACGCGATCGCGAATATGAAATTGCCCTCTCCCTCGGTCAACGCTGGACAGTTGGACTACTCCTCTGGCTCACGGGTATTCCTACCCGCATCAGTTACCAAGGCCTGGGGTCACTTTTCCTCTCTAACCCCATTCCCCTGAAAACCGAGCAATACGCGGTTCATATGTATTATGACCTGCTTCAAGGTCTCGACATCACCAGCCCCTGTCCCGAACTCTCCATCAATGTGCCCAAAAAAGACATTGAATGGGCCGAAAAGCAGCAGCAAGACCTAGGTATCGGTGAAGGGGGCTATCTCTTAATTCACGGTGGGTCTAGCCAATTGGCCCAAACCAAAGGCATTGATAAAATCTATCCGGTGGCAAAATGGCAAGAAATTGTCCAAACCCTCAACCAGCAACAGCCAGATTTACCCATAGTGGTATTGAAAGGCCCTGAAGATGAAGCTCTGGTTAACCAACTCCTACAAGGAAATCCCAACTTGAAGGTCACCTCTCCACCAGATATTGGTAAACTGGCAGCCATGATTGCCAATGCCAACTTAATGCTTTGTACCGATAGTGCCCCCATGCATTTGTCTGTGGCCGTGAAAACATTTACCATTGCCCTATTTGGCCCCACAGACCCGAAAAAATTACTCCCTGCCAGCGATAAATATATCGGTATTTCCTCCCCTACGGGCAAAATGGCAGATATCACCTCCCAAATGGTGCTGGAGAAAATTCTCGGCAGTTAGCTCTCTATTCTTTGCCCTCATCCTCCAGTCCCCCTTCTGCTTCGCTCCCTTCGGCTATGCTCAGGACAAGCAGGGCGACGCTTCTCCCGCAGGCGCTGCCCGAGCCAAGCCTAAGGGAGAGGGCAGAGGCGCTTCGCGCCAGGGAATAGGGAATAGGGAATAGGTTATGGTAGCTAGGTTTTAGTATTGAACCGGAGTCCTAACCGAATCTTTCTCTGCTATATGAAGTCGTTGCGTAAGTCCTATTTGATATCGAACAAGCTATCGAGAATAATTTTCATGGTTCGTTAAACAGGGTTTCGTCAACTCGGATGGGTTCCCGTGGCTCTATAGGAATTTCCCCCGGTTCGATCCCGCTGAAGTGCCGCTCACAGACGGCGATGAGCCACTGGCCCTCGTTTTGAAAGTTTTCGGGTTGAAGTTCTGGGGCTAGCAAGAGTTCGTTGAGTGTCATGTCTAGCTCCTAGTATGCTGTATCTATTTTACCTTCTGGAAACGCCAGGGGGCGATCTTCGAGCGTTGGGTTGAATTATTCTTCAAACGTTATTATATCAAATCTATTTATTTACGCTACAGAGATCTGTAGGGGCGGGTTATACCCAAATCTTGTAGACTAACAACTATTGCAAGTAAACCCGCCCTCCTCCACCATGTCTCTACTTGTAGCAACCATTTAAGGATTTGATATTAGCCCTTCCCGCACTTCCAGAACCGCTTCTGGCTCTAACCAAACACAGTCGGGCCTCACTCCTATAGCAGAGAAAGAGTTGGTGAGGACATGGTTCAAGAGTGAAACCTAGCTACCATCACCTATTCCCTATTCCCTAGCGCGCAGCGCTATATTATTCGGCTGCATTTACGATGATTGGTACGCCTTGGTAAGGTTAATTTATTCCCCCATTTCCCCATTCCCCTATCCCATGAGCAAACCCGCCGTATTTCTAGACCGCGATGGAGTCCTTAACCAGGAAGTCGGCTATATCCATCGAGTAGAAGACCTCAATCTCATTCCCGGTGTTGCTCAAGCTGTACGTCGTTTAAACGATCGCAACTTATTCTGTTGTTTAGTCACCAATCAATCGGGGCCGGCGCGATCTTATTATGGTATGGATCATGTTCATGCCCTCCATCAGCGCCTCTGTAACCTCCTAGAAACCGAAGCCGGAGCCGTCTTAGATGCCCTCTTCGTGTGCCCCTATCTCAGCCCCCCAGAAGGCGGAACTCACCCGGAATTTGCCCGTTGGAGTACCTGGCGCAAACCCAATACAGGCATGTTAGTCGCGGCCGCATGGGAACATGATTTAGACCTCAGTGCTAGTTTTATGGTGGGCGATAAAGCCACCGATATTGATATGGCCCATAATGCCGGATGTCAAGGCATTTTAGTCCAAACCGGTTATGGTTCGCGGGTACTTTCCGGAGACTATCAACACCATACCCGACCCGATTATATCGCCACAGATTTAGCTGATGGCGTAAATTGGATTCTTACATCAGGGAATAGGGAATAGGGTTGGGTTTTCGGCAAAGCCGACATGTTTCCGCAAAGCGGACATGAACATGTCGCGAAGCGAAACGTTCCTCAACCCAAACTACATTAGATTTTGTTTGTAGTGAGGGTTAAAACCCTCTCCAGCTAGGCTTTTAAGCACTCTTCGTGCTTACACCAAACAAAGCCCTATTTTAGGTAAAACAGTCCACTACAATGATTTACTAGACCCATTATTGATTTTTAATTGTTAATTAATCATGCTGCCGAGCGAATTACTCATTTATCGCTATAGCGGTGAAACCATCATTCCCAAACGATTAAAATTAGACCGCTATTGGATAGGCATCGCCACCGACTTAATTGCCTGTTTTCAAGATCATATCAGTCAACCCCAAAAAAAACTCGATCGCAGCTTACAGGAATTTGAAGGCGAAAGTCCCGATTTTCGCATTAAGCGCGGACTCGCTCATATATTGAAAAGCAGCTTTTCTACCTTTGAAACCATCAGCCCCCTCGATCCTCCCCTGCTCAGACAACGCATCTTTGCTGAAGCAGCCCAAGGTCGGCCAGGAAAGGACTGGACAGAACAAACCTTAAATCAAGTTGCCCAAAGTTTGAGCCAAGAACTGAAACGAGAAGTCGCTATTGATCAATTGCGTCAAGGGCTTTATTCTGATTTAATCGAAAATCGCATCTTCACCCAATTCGATCCTCCAGAACCTGAGCCACTCCTCCACCGTTATAATCTTTCCCAAGTCCAAGGAATCTTTTATCGCGCCACCCATATTAAAATTAATGCCCATCGCAATGTTCCTGGAGAATATAAGCTCTTATTCCGCTATTTAAAACTCTTTCAACTGATGTCTTATATTGAAGGAGATGCTGACCATGGATTTACCATTACTATTGACGGGCCATCCAGTTTACTACGGGTGAGTACCCGCTATGGACTCGCTTTAGCTAAGTTAATTCCCGCTCTCCTGCATGTTACAAAATGGAGCATAGAAGCTAATTTACAAACTCGTGATTTCTATACTGGGGCACCCAAACAAGGTAAGTTTTCTTTAGATTCCCAATGTCAATTAGTCAGTCATTATCCCCCTGGTAAATCCTATGATAGTATGCTCGAATCCGCTTTTGCCGATCGCTGGGCCAAACAGAAAACCGATTGGGTCTTAGAGCGAGAAGTCGATTTAATCCCCATTCCTGGGAGTGTGATGATTCCGGATT
Source organism: Cyanobacteria bacterium UBA2566 (assembly GCA_002340255.1). Lineage (GTDB taxonomy): Bacteria > Cyanobacteriota > Cyanobacteriia > Cyanobacteriales > Desertifilaceae > Roseofilum. Next base: position 29,748 of record DDLS01000062.1, on the reverse strand, counting down.
TTCGCTTTGTTCATCCCGATGGGCGGTCAGTTTTGTTAGAAATTGTGGGCTATTGGCGACCGAGTTATTTACAGAAAAAGTTTTATCAAGTGAAACAAATTGATGATAAAGCTTTAATTCTAGCCATCTCTGACCGCTTGAATTTAGAAAAAGCTGGGGTTAAGATAGAAGAGTGTCCTATCCCAATCGTCTGGTTTAAGAATAAATTATTACCTAAGTCTGTACTGCCAGTATTAGAAGCCATGCCATGATAAACACGTCTCATACATCTGCTATCCTATAGAGTATGGCAGTAATGAGGAGCCAATCGGAGTCAGTCTGTATAAAAAACGAAAAACAGTTGACCATTACCCATTACCCATTACCTATAATGAGGGTGAGTCAATGAATTTTTCTTCTGAACAAATCTGGTCTATAGAAGCTCCATATTCCCCAGTTCCTATTGGCTCTCCCTTTTATATTGAACGGTTCCCTATCGAAGAAGAAGTTTGTACTGAGTTAGAAAAACCGGGCAGTCTGATTCGGATTAAAGCCCCTCATAAAATGGGTAAAAGTTCTCTCTTAATTCGGATTATTGCCCATGCTCAATCTATTGGTTATCCAACCGTTACCATTGATTTCCAGGAAATTGATGAATCTATTTATACGAATTTAAATAGGTTTTTGCGTTGGTTTTGTATTAAAGTAACTTTGGCTCTCAAATTGCCCAATGAATTAGATGAGTATTGGGATCAAGAAATCGGATCTAAAGCCAGTAGCACGTTATATTTAGAAGAATATATTTTACAGCATTTAGACTCGCCGATTGTCTTAAGTCTCAATGAAGTAAATCGAATCTTTGATTATCCAAGTTTAGCCCAAGATTTTTTGTCTTTGTTGCGGTTTTGGTATGAACAATCTAGACAAGTTAGTGAGTTCGATCGATTTCGATGGATTGTTGTCCATTCTACGGAAAATTATGTTAAGTTCAATTTGAATCAATCTCCGTTTAATGTAGGCATTCCGATCCAACTTCCCCCCTTTACTATAGAACAAGTTGAACAATTATTAAGGCGACATAAATTGACTTTAGTCGATCCATCGGATCTGGTGTATGTGATGAAAGTAACAGGCGGTCATCCCTATTTGGTTCGCTTGCTCTTTTACTCTCTTTGTCGATCTAGTTTATGCTTAAAAGATTTTCTAGATAATGATGTGTTGAAAACGAAAATTTTCAAGCGTCATTTACAAAAAAAATGGGGAATTTTACAGCAAGATACCGAGCTATTTAAGCAATTTCAAGAGTTAGTCTCTGAAGAAGAAGGATTGGTTTTAGAACCAAGAGTTGCTTATAAGTTGGAGAGTCTGGGATTAGTCAATATTGTGGGCGATCGCGCTCAAGTTTCCTGTGAACTTTATCGCGATTTTTTCTTGAACCATGCCTTTATTACTCCTTCTCCATCCAATCAGCATCTGGAACAACTAGAGCAGGAAAATCAAAAGCTAAAACAATTGATTCACACGGATAGTTTAACTCAGGTTGCTAATCGTCGCCTCTTTGATAGTTACCTGGAAAATGAATGGAATCGATGCTTAAAAGAAACGCTATTTATTTCCTTGGTTTTGGTTGATATTGACTGCTTTAAAGAGTATAATGATACTTATGGACATCAGGAAGGCGATCGCTGCCTACAAAAAGTAGCACGAAAGATAGCCCAATGCCTCAACCATACCGATCATCTGCTGGCTCGCTATGGTGGCGAAGAGTTTGCCATCATTTTGTCAGGGAAAAATCCGATTGTTACCCTGAACCTGGCTGAAGATATTATGGAGGCAGTCAAAAGCTTAAAAATTGAGAATATCAATTCTAAAGTTGGGTCTAAAATTGTTACGATTAGCTTGGGAATTGCTAGTATCATTCCTTACATCAAAGATCATCCGGATGACCTATTCAAGCGAGCTGATCAAGCCCTTTACCAATCCAAGGAAAAAGGTAGGGATCAAGTCACTTTAAAGTAATTTTCAATTCATATTATGTCCATCTATCAGGTTGGTGGTAGCTTAAGAAAAGATTCATCAAGTTATATTCAAAGACAGGCTGACACTCAGTTATATAATGCGTTGAAGAAGGGTGAATTTTGTTATGTTTTAAATTCCCGACAAATGGGCAAATCTTCCCTACTGGTAAGAACTCGATATCAATTAGAGCAGGAAGGATGGAAATGTGCCACAGTTGATTTAACCAGTATTGGCAGTGAACATATCACTCCCGAACAATGGTATAAAGGGATCGTAAGTGAATTAAGACGAGGATTTAAGTTATTTAAGACATTTAATTTAAAGGAATGGTGGAAAACTCAAGAGAGTTTGTCCATCACTCAGCGCTTAACCCAATTCATCTATGATATTTTGTTCGCCACATTTGAGCAAGAAAATCTAGTCATTTTCATTGATGAGATTGATAGTATTTTAAGTCTGCCTTTCCCGATTAATGATTTTTTCGCTTTTATTCGATTTTGCTACAATCAACGCGCTTTAGAACCGAATTATAATCGATTAACATTTGCCATTTTTGGGGTGGCGACTCCCTCTGATTTAATTGCCGATCCATCCCGAACTCCTTTCAATATTGGCACAGCCATAAAATTGAATGGGTTTACGTTTTCTGAGATGCAACCCTTAGCTCAGGAATTATCAGCCAAGCGCCTGAATCTGGATCGAATGATTGAGCGGGTTTTGTATTGGACAAATGGACAGCCTTTTCTGAGCCAAAAATTGTTTAAAATTCTCGCTCAAGTGAGTGAAGAGATCGATGGAAAATCAGCAAAATTATTGGCTGGAAATGAAGAGTTTTGGGTCGAGCAAGTTGTCCAGGAAAAAATTCTCGATCAATGGCAATCTCAAGATGAACCAGAACACTTAAAAACGATCCGCGATCGCCTGCTCGACAATCCCCAGCACAGTGCCCGACTCTTGAGTGTTTACCAGCGTATCCTCCAAGGAGAGAGAGTTCACAATGACGATAGTTGGGAACAGATTGAACTGATCTTATCTGGTTTGGCGATCAAGGAAAAGGGGGTATTACGGGTTAAAACTCGGATTTATGAGCAAATTTTTAATCAAGACTGGGTGAGAGAGCAATTAAATGATCTGCGCCCTTACTCCCAAATGTTACAGGCTTGGTCGATCGGTGGTCAAACCGATACGTCCCGATTATTGCGAGGACAAGCGCTTCAGGATGCCCAAGTTTGGGCCCAAGGAAAACGTTTAAGCAATGAGGATTATCAGTTTCTATCGGCATCGGTTGAGGTGGATCGGCAAGCGGTGCAAACTGCCCTCGAAGCCGATCGCACTAAAGAGGTAGAAGCACGGTTAAAACAAGAACAACATCTCGCTCACTTACAACGCCAATTTCTCTGGGTTCTCAGTCTTGCCCTACTGATTGCGAGTGGATTGGGAATTCTGGCCTTTTGGCAATTTCGACAAGCGAGACTGAGCAAACAACAAGCCAGAATGAGTGAAATTAGAGCGCTGGTTTCCTCCTCTAGGGGACTCCTGATTGCTGATAAAAAATTGCTGGCTTTAGTTGAAGGAATTAAAGCCAAACGTCGCCTACACAGTCTGAATAATAGTTCCTCAACCTTAACCCAACAGGTGGATAGAATCCTAGAACAGGGAATCTATGAAATTGTTGAAGCCAATATTTTATCGGGGAATCAAGCCGGGATTCCTGAATTGGATTTTAGTCCAGATGGGCAATTGATTGCTACGGCGATCGCCGATAATACCCTTAAACTCTGGACATCAGAGGGACAGTTCCTGAAAACCCTCCAAGGTCATCAAGCGCCCGTCATTGCCGTTACCTTTAGCCCCAATAGTCAAATCATTGCCTCTGCTGCAATGGACAATACCCTTAAACTCTGGACAAGGGAGGGTGAATTACTCAAGACTTTCACCGGCCATACCAACATTATCTTTGGCATTGCCTTTAGTCCTGACGGCCAAACCCTGGCATCCGCATCTAGGGATGGCACAGTTAAACTCTGGACTCTGGAGGGTCAATTACTCAAAACATTGCCCCACGAGAGTGGAGTGCGAACGGTGAGGTTTAGTCCAGATGGGCAAATCCTCGCTTCTGGGAGTGAAGATCGCACGATTACTTTATGGATGTTAGATGGAAAACTCCAAGCGACCCTCAAAGGTCACCAGAATGCCATCACTGATATCGTTTTCAGTCCCGATGGCCAAACCCTAGCTTCTTCTAGCTTAGACCAGACGATCAAACTCTGGAACTTAGCCAGTCCTCACCCTCAAGAACTGAGAACCTTAGAAGGACATCAGGGAGAAGTCTGGAATCTGCGCTTTAGTCCCCAGGGTCAGATCTTAGCCTCGGCTAGCGACGATCGCACCGTGAAAATTTGGACAGTAGAAGGTACAGAGATAACGACCTTAGTCGGGCATAACAGTCGAGTCAGGGCCCTAGATTTTAGTCCCGATGGTCAGATTCTGGCTTCTGGAAGTGCAGATACAAGGGTGAAATTATGGCGACTGTCCCATCCTTTACAAACAATTTTTATGGAAAGCGATCGCCAAAACCAGACTCTGATTAGTCAGGATAGCCAACAATTACCGTTACTGGATTTGACTGAAACCCTCGATCATTGGCAGTATTAAAAACTTTGGAGGGACATCAAGCGAGTGTGTTTGATGTGGCGTTTAGCCCTGATGGTGAATTTCTTGTGTCCGTGAGTCAAGATCAAACCATTCGCTTGTGGAATTTAGAGACGTTTGAAGCGCAAGTTTTCCAAGCCAATCGCGGTTTAAATAGTGTAGATTTAAGTCCGGATAGTCGCTTGATAGCAGTGGGGACGTTGGATCATACGGTTGAACTTTGGGATCTCGAAGGCCGGCAATCGCATATTCTCAGCGGCCATGAAGGGGCTATCACTGCCTTACAATTTAGCCCAGATGGTCAGTTATTGATGTCTAGAAGCAGCGATCGCAAGGTTATTGTTTGGAATATGGATGATATCCTCACCGCTAATCCCCTGGATTTAGGCTGTGATTGGGTTCGGGATTATTTGGTCAATAGTCTGAATGTGGAAGAGGGCGATCGAGGGGTTTGTGGATAGGGAATGGATTAACCTTTACCGCGCGAAGCGTTGTATTGAATCGCCCAATTGTGCATCGCAGTCAAGACTGGCTCTAAGCTGCGTCCAGTGGGAGTGAGGGAATACTCCACTTTAGGGGGCACTTGAGAGTAAACAACGCGATCGATGAGTCCATCCTGTTCCATTTCTCGCAGTTGTTGAGTCAGCATTTTCTGCGTTACTCCAGAAATTGCCCGTTGCAGTTCCCCAAAGCGTTTCACCCCAGAGAAAAGTTCGCGCAAAATCAGAACTTTCCACCGTCCCCCAATCACTTTGATCGTGGTTTCTACGGCGCAGGTTAGGCGAGTTGAGGACTCAATTGGACTGTGCATCGTTACTTTTTGGGTACTATGGCACTTTGAAGTACCGTCTTTACAGGCTCAGTTGAGCTGAACTAAACTAATGATTAAGAGTTGAGTTGGGTCTTTCTGTTATGGTTAACACACCCTTAAAAACACCACAAATTGTGCTTCGTAAATCCTCAGAACGAGGACAGGCAAACCATGGATGGTTAAAGTCGAATCATACCTTTTCATTTGCCGGTTATTACGATCCAAAATATCAAGGCTTTCGCCATCTTTTAGTGATTAATGAGGACCGAATTCAAGGCGGTTCTAGATTTGGAACCCATCCGCACCGAGATATGGAAATCATTTCTTATGTAATTAACGGTGCGTTAGAACATAAAGATAGCATGGGCAATGGGTCGGTGATTAATCCCGGAGATGTCCAGATTATGAGCGCTGGAACCGGAGTAACCCATAGCGAGTATAACCATAATCAAGAGGATACGACCCATTTTTTACAAATCTGGATTGTACCCAATCAAAAAGGTCTGAAGCCAGGCTATCAACAAGAATATTTTAGTCCAGAATCCAAACAAAATCAACTGCGATTGTTAGTTTCTCCCGATGGTGAGGGGGGTTCGGTAGTGATTCATCAAGATGCAAAATTATTTGCGTCGATTTTAGATCCACAGGTGCAGGTGTCCTATGATTTTGCACCAGAGCGTTATGGATGGATACAAATGGTTCGCGGGAAACTATCCGTCAATGGTATGGTACTAGAAACTGGAGATGGAGCCGCGATCTCCAACACCCAAACCTTAAATCTACAAGCCGAAGAATCCTCAGAATTTCTGCTCTTTGATTTAGCTTAGTTGCTCTCAATCTCTTGCTCTCTCCGAACGAACTTACCTATTTGCGCCAATTTCAACAACACTTCCAATCCTCGGTGCTAGTCACTCTTTTCCTTTGTCTGACCATTCTGATTGCCACCTTTACCTATACCACCATTAACTGGGAAATTCCCATCGTTGATGCCCTCTATTTTTCCGTGGGTATGATTACCGGTGCAGGAGGACAAGAAGAAGTTGCTGAAAAAGCTCCTGCTGCCATTAAACTATTTACCGCCTTTATGATGCTCATTGGTGCAGGCATTGTTGGTATTGGCTACGCATTGCTCAATGATTGGGTGTTAGGGACTCGTTTCCGCCAACTCCTAGAAACTGCCCCCATTCCTCAACGCCATCACTATATTGTTTGTGGTTTAGGCGGTATCGGTATGGAAACCGTCCGTCAACTCCATGCCAAAGGCTATGATGTGGTGATTATTGAATCCGATCCTAAGTGTCGGTTTTTGAATACCGCCTATTCTCTCAAAGTCCCCGTCATTGTCAGTGATGCCTGTTTAGCAACCACCCTAGAGAGTGCCAATATCCAACAAGCAGAGAGCCTATTTGCCGTGACCAGCAATGATACGATTAACCTGGAAATCGCCCTCAGCAGCAAGGGATTAGTCCCGAAATTACGGGTTATTGTCCGCAACCAAGACCCTCATTTTGCCAAGTTATTCCAACAAGTCTTTGATCTTGACTCGGTTCTCAGTCCTATTGATTTAGCGGCTCCTTCCTTTGCCGCTGCTGCCCTAGGAGGTAGAATCTTGGGCAATGGTATGACGGGTGGAAGTTTATGGGTAGCTCTAGCCGCTTTGATTACCCCCAGTCATCCCTTTTGTGGTCAACGGGTTGAAGATGCAGCCATGCAAGCGGATTTTGTGCCCCTATATTTAGAGACGACCTATCATCAGGTGATGCATAGCTGGGAGTTACTAGAGGCGACGTTAACCCCTGGAGATGTTTTGTATTTGACGATGCCAGCCAGCCAACTCGATCAGTTATGGCGGGTGAAACTCTCTTCTGGAGCAGTTTGGGGAAATCAAGAGAATAGGGAATAGGGAATACCAGAAAACCGGATTTTATTCTATATGAATATGAATCCTCATGAATCCTCACTATTTTTTCGCCCCTACTTTTGCCTAGGGATCTCAAGCGCTATAAGCTAGAACTAGAATACTTGAGGAATAGCTATGCTCCTCTCCAAAGGCTTTGAAATTGAAATGTACACCGGCACTCCCCAAGGTGAGATTGTCGGTCTTTCCGATCGCATTGTGGCCGATCTGAATGGTTTTGTCCGCGAACCCGATAGCCGTAATGTGGAGTATACCACCGCTCCTTTATGTCGTTACGAGAGTTTGTTGTGCGAACTGCTTCAGCCTCGACAACGGTTGCGCCAATATCTCAAGGAGCTAGGCGATTATACCTTAATTCCTGGCAGCACTTTATCGTTAGGTGGAGGCGATCGCTTTTATCGCTCTGACCCCAAGAATCCTTACCATGGATATATCGAAAAAACTTATGGCACGAAGGTGGTTACTGCCAGTATTCATATTAATATCGGCATTGCCGATCCAGGAGTGTTAATGCAGGCTTGTCGTTTGGTGCGCCTGGAAGCCCCCTTATATCTAGCATTAAGTGCGTCTTCTCCCTTTTTTAATGGTCAGGTAACGGGTTCCCATTCGACTCGCTGGCAAGTGTTTCCCCAAACGCCTGAGTTTGTGCCCTTGTTTGAAAGTCATCGCCATTATATTGATTGGACTCAGGAACAGTTGGCCCAAGGAACTATGCAAAATGTGCGTCATTTGTGGACATCTGTGCGTCCCAATGGCGATCGCCGTCCCTATAACCTGAATCGTTTAGAATTGAGAATTTGCGATCTGGTCACTGATGCGATCTCCCTTTTGGCGATCACAGCGCTGTTAGAGGCTCGTTTATGGCAATTGATGAGCGATCGAGGGTTAGACCCCCTACATATATATAGGGGAGATCCTCAAAAATTGCTGCATTTAACGGCTGAAAATGAACAAGCAGCAGCTCAGTCGAGTTTGGATGCTCGATTAACCCATTGGCAAGATGGACGCTCTATTTTGGCAAGGGAGTGGATAGAAGAACTCTACGATCGGGTTTTGCCTATAGCCAAAGAAAAAGGCTTTAGTTGTTTCCTCTCCCCCGTGAAAAAGATTTTGCGCCAGGGAAATGAAAGTTTACGATGGTTAAAGGATTATCAAGTCCATGGTAATCTAGAAAAGGTCATGCAAAAGGCGATCGCTGCCACCGAACAAGAAGAACGAGAGATGGCCGAGCAGCTCTGTCATCCCTTAGTCGCTTAGTCTTCGCTCAGCAAATAATCATCTCAGTTGAAGCAATCCGAGGGCTAGATTTGATTAAAATTTCTGATATTATTAAAGTTTATGGTTAGGGTGGTTCTGGTTCATCCCCAAATTCCTCCAAATACCGGAAATATTGCTCGAACCTGTGCAGCAAGCTCTACTCCCCTACATTTGGTGGGGCCCCTAGGCTTTGAAATTAGCGATCGCTATCTGAAACGGGCCGGGCTGGATTACTGGCCATTTGTCGATCTGACTTATCATCTAGATTGGGAAACCTTTACCACCCATCAACAAAACCAAGGAGGGCGATGCATCGGCTTTAGTACCTCGGGCACAACCAACTATATCGATTTTGCCTTCGGTCACAATGATTGGCTCCTATTTGGTAGTGAAACCCAAGGCCTGCCCTCGGAAGCCCTCGATTCCTGTGATTGTGTGGTCAAAATCCCCATGGTTCAACCCGGAGTCCGTAGCCTGAATCTCTCAGTCAGTACAGCCTTGGGTCTCTTTGAAGCCTGTCGGCAACTCGGAAAACTCGATCAACTTTAAAACCCTAATCGATAGTCTTTATCGCGATCAAAAATAAGAAATTTCTATCAGAAGTGGATTGATCCCCATCAAACCTCCTGAAAACCCCAGATAATCTAGGTAGTAGAAGAAGATGACAATTTGAAGAGTCAGAGCTAAAATCATTGAAACAAAAATTAACGCTTGTCAGAATTGGAAAAGCAAGGTAGTCTTGCCTAAGCCTATTAACAGTCTGTGATCTTGATCTATGAACTTCAGTGTTTCCAATCACGAAAGTTAGGTTATATTAACTCAGACACTGTTAAGCGCTCGTCTATTAGGAGGTCGTTCTTTGAAACGAGCAAATTCCCAGAAAGATAATCAATCGGTTCTGCTTCCCACCGCTGTATTCCATGTAGAATTAGGTCACTCGAAGCAGGTTTCCCCCGATAGCAACCGTAGGGTGTGTACATCAGCAGCCATGATTGGCTTGGCTGCGATTTCCATGGGTTTACCAAACCTATTATTCCCAGAAGGTCAGCAAGCGGCTAGAGCAGCAGAACCAGCAACGCTTGACCCCACTCAAACTACCAACCGAGCCTCCCAATCAAATTTAACCGGTCGGGGAGTATCAACTACAGTAGTTTCTCCAGGGTTCAATGCAGCAACTGCTTCTCTGGGAAATTCGCCTGTGATGCCAGAAAGTGAAGGGTTTTCCAGGGCGGAAATCTTAAGCCCAGAATCCCCATTCTTGACATCACAGCCTCCGCTAATTAAAACAGCCTTAGAGGAAAAGAGCCTCTCAACCTCTGAACTCTCAACCCAAGAAATAAAGCCAGAAGTTCCAGTTATTCTGACTCCAGAGTTCATAGATGCATCTGATGCATTGAATGAAAACCAACCGGTGGCTCAACAGCAGAAAGAACAAGAGCAAGCAGCCTTAGATGAGGCCGTTAGCTATGTAGCGGTATTAGAATCAGTCAACCCAGAGTCATCCCGAACCTTAACCGTTCTGCCCTCTGGAAAAACTGCCCCCAAGTTCCCAAGTCTGCCTGCACCTGTAGAGGAATCACCTGTGACATCAGAATCGGTGATTGTGACCCTACCAAAAGAAACCAAAGCAGAAGAAGTTACAGCAGTTAAACCTTCTTGGCAGCAGATGCAAAGTGAAACAGAGGGAGTAGGACCCGTTAATTCCACTTGGACAGTTAAGCCAATCACTGAGTCTCAAGTGGATGCGACACCCAAGAAAATCACCCTAGAGGTTTATCAAGTTCAGTCGGGAGATACGGTCAACACTATTGCCAAAACCCATGGTGTGGACTCATCAGCGCTCATTGAAGCCAATCAACTGAGTAATCCAGATCAACTGGAAGTGGATCAGTCCTTGGCAGTAACTCGATTTGAAAATTCCACATCAGGGATATCCTCTGCTGCGGTAGCGCCGTCTTTACCCTGGAAAGTAGAGGAAAACTTACAACCTGTGCCAGAGTTTGATGGCACCCCGAAACTATTTACCCCATCTCCAGAGATTGCCTCAACAGAGACTCTAGCCAACCCAACTCTGAAAGCTGAAACTGAAACAGGAGTTGCTCCAGAATTACAAGAAACTACTCCTCTAGTCGAACCTACTCATACAGAAGTTGAAGAGTTATCGGGGCAACCGAAAGAGCAACTTAAGGAAATGAGTGGGAGTGAGCCGGAATTACCGAGCTTGACGATCGCGCCTTCCTTGAATTCTACTTCTGTAGCGTCTCGGTTCTCTCCGAGAGACTCGGTGTTTCCTCAACCCGTACTGCATCAAGTTAGAAGAGGGGAAACCTTAGATTCGATCGCCCGTCGCTATGGCGTAACGCGATCTGAGTTAATCCGAGTGAATCACATTACCAATCCCAATTTGATTCAAGTCAATCAGAACTTAAAGATTCCTAAGAGCCAAAGCCTAGACTCGATAACGGCAACTCCCGCAATTCCAGGGATCAATACCACCGAGATTAGTTCTGCTGCTATTGATTCTCAGCAGCCGGTTCCCTTAGTCAGTTTCAATAATGACTCGTCATCCCAGAAGCAGTCTACCCCTAATCCTACTGAAGAGAGTGCTTATAGTACCTATGTGGAAGGGTTAACGACAGAACTGAATCAGCTTCGCCAACAGTATCAAAATCAGCCGGCAAGCGTGACTTTACCCCTGACTCAACCCTTAACCCCAGTACAACAGCCAGTGACTTCCGTAGCTCGACCTGTAGAGCGGGTAAATTCTGAGTTTTCTACTTCTAGCTCTACAGGCAACTTGGAAGAAGACTTGCGGCGTTTACAGGAAAAATACCGCTCTTCAAGTCCTTCTACTCCACAGACTCCTGCTTCTGGAGCAGGGCAAAATGTAGCGGTTGCTCCTCTCGGACCAGATGCTTACGACCCCAGTAAGTTGCCTATTGGAGAAATGGTGTCGCCGGAAGTGCCGCCATTGGCTCCGAGTGAACGCTATCTTCCTGGCGATCGCATGAATGGCTATATCTGGCCAGCACAAGGAGTTTTCACCTCTGGATATGGTTGGCGCTGGGGCAGAATGCACCGGGGTATTGATATTGCTGGGCCCATTGGTACACCAATTTTCGCGGCTGCTCCAGGGGTCGTGGATTATTCGGATTGGAATTCGGGGGGTTATGGCTATTTGGTGGATATTCGTCATCCTGATGGAAGTCTGACTCGCTACGCCCACAATAACCGCCTGTTAGTCCGCAAGGGGCAAAAAGTTCGCCAAGGTCAGCAAATTGCTGAAATGGGGAGTACCGGTTACAGTACCGGCCCTCACCTGCATTTTGAAATTCATCCGGCTGGACAGGGCGCAGTTAACCCTATGGCTTATTTACCTAACCGCTAAATTTGGATGGTTAATAAGGGAGATCGGAAAAATGTTTTCCGATCTCCCTTGCTTTTTGGATTGAAATTAGGTTACAATGGCGAAGCTGTGGTTTTGGCTCGGTAGCTCAGTTGGTTAGAGCAGGGGACTCATAAGCCCAAGGTCGGCAGTTCAAATCTGCCCCGAGCCATATAAATATTTATAGAGTTTCCAAAACCGTCTGTATCGCCTAGATCTAGGCGATTTTTATTTCCTTGACCACTGAAGATTAGGGAAAGTTGGAAAAAAGAAGTCATAACGACTATGAGTATGATATGATTCGTAACAATATGTAACGGAGAAAGCAGACATGACTCAATCTGAAGGATGTATCCGCGTTGGACAGGCGGCTCCTGACTTTACGGCAACCGCAGTGGTCGATCAAGAGTTTAAGACGATTAAACTATCAGACTACCAAGGTAAGTATGTGGTGATCTTCTTTTATCCCCTAGACTTCACCTTTGTGTGTCCGACTGAAATTACTGCCTTTAGCGATCGCTTTGAAGAATTCAAGAAGTTAGGAACCGAAGTCCTAGGCGTTTCTGTAGATAGTGAATTTTCTCACTTAGCTTGGATTCAAACCGACCGTAAATCTGGTGGTGTTGGCGATCTGAACTATCCTCTAGTCTCCGATATCAAAAAAGAAATCAGTGCTGCTTACAACGTCCTCGATCCCGATGCTGGGGTTGCTCTGAGGGGTCTATTCATCATTGATAAAGAAGGCATCATTCAACATGCCACCATCAACAACTTAGCCTTTGGTCGCAACGTTGATGAAACTCTGCGCGTACTGCAAGCCATTCAATATGTTCAAACTCACCCCGACGAAGTTTGTCCTGCGGGTTGGCAACCGGGTGAAAAAACCATGAATCCCGATCCTGTAAAATCCAAAGTTTACTTCGCAGCCGTATAAAAGATACAGCTCAGAAATCTATTAACCAGGTACACTAAACGTACCTGGTTTTTTCATAGGGAATTGAACAATTGAGTATGAGAACGGATTCTTCTCGTCCAGGAACCGTTATATTAGTGACGGGACCAGCGCGATCGGGAAAAAGTGAGTGGGCAGAAAGGTTAGCCCAAAAGACGGAAAAGGCAGTGGTTTACGTTGCTACAGCGCAACTCGATCCAAGCGATGTAGAATGGCAACAGCGTATTGAACGACATCAACAGCGTAGACCTCCACAATGGCAAATGAGGGAGGTTCCGAAAGAGTTGAGCCAATGTCTGGATGGGGGACAGGAAGGGGAGTGTTTATTAATTGATTCTTTAGGAACTTGGTTAGCGAACTGTCTAGAGTACGATCAAGAAGTATGGGAGTTGATAGAGCAAGAGTTGTTATTGGCGGTAGAACGAACACAAGCAGATCTGATTTTGGTAGCGGAAGAAACGGGATGGGGGGTGGTTCCAGCCTATCTTTTGGGACGAACCTTTCGCGATCGCCTGGGGAACTTGGTTCGTCATTTAGGAGCGATCGCTAACCCAGTGTACTTAGTGACGGGAGGCTATATCCTCAATTTAACTGAGTTAGGTACTCCTTTAAATTCAATCACCAATCTTTAGAGTTTTATAAGCTTTGATCGCTCAATTTCTTGTGTTTGATGGAGATAAGATACAGGGGATTGAGGTTAAGATAGGAATAGGAGAAGATCGGGAATAGGAACTAGCGCACTCAAGCAATTCCCCTTTCTGCTGTCCTTACCACCAAGATCTTTAGACAGAGCCGAGCGCCAATTTCTCCAGACCCCTCGATCGTGAACTGACTAGCACTAGGCATGATCAGCCAATCTCTCAACGTATGATCTCTGTTTTCAAAACTCATAAGCTGTATTTAGGTTAGATTATTTATGGCATCCGCAGACCAAGTTAGACAATATTTAGCCCACTGGCTCCAGTTAGGGCGTAAAATTTATATTCATAATGGCGATCGCACTCTTTCTCCCCATCCCGTCATTGAAGGAAATCGCTATAGTAAAGCCTTTGAAGACTGTTGGCAAACCCTACTTTCCGATCAATCGGGTGACTGTTATTTAGAAGATACAGATCAGACTATTGCCGAATTACTCACGCCCAAATGGGACATAATTCTGTGCTGTCGGTGTGTGATGCCCGTTCCTATGACTATTGGTAGCATGGAGACTAAAAATTGTCCTTGTATTCGTTTATCAAGTTGGCCCAATTTAGACTTACCCTTACCGCGATCGCCTGTGAATAATCAAGCTGCCTTGAATACCATTAGACAAAAGCTGCTCCAAGCGAATGAAAAACAAATTCCTGCGGATCGGGCAGTTTTAGAACCCGGTGAAACCCTTCCCCCAGTCGGTGATGTTGACAGTGAATTACTCAATCAGTTGCCGAAATGTCAATGTTCTCATCAGGTGGCTTAATATAGCGCTACACGCTAGGGAATAGGTAGACTTTAAGAATGAAAGTTTCAAAGACGAGCAATGGTGATGGGGAAAATTTTTATTTGGACAATCTGGTTGGTTTATGTGGTTTATCTTTTGTTTTCTGACCTGCCCCCTGGCCCCTCTTTGCTGCATATTAATTCAGAATTACTGCAAGAAGTCTGGGATTTAAGCTTAAACTTTTGGTTTATTACTCCCCTGGTTTTACCTGAACAAGCGCCGGTTTTACATCCTACCTTAGAAGGGTTATTTAATATTGTTGTGGCTTGGGCTTTATTATTATGGGGCTTCCTGGTGGATGGTCGAGGTCAACGGTGGCCGATGTTTCCGTTTTTAGTGGGTATTGCCTTTTTGACGAATGTGTTTTATTTGCCTTGGTTAGGGATTAGACGCAGGAATCCAGAATTAGGCGATCGCCCCCTATCGCGATTAGAACAAGTTACAGAAAGTCGTGGTTGGGGTATTTTCTTAAGTGTAATTGTCCTGATTTCTATAAGTTGGGCGATGTTTGCAAGACCCGAATTTGGTGATATTGGGCAACGATCGCAAGAATTGATGCAGATTATTAGTCGCGATCGCCTGGCGTATTCCTTTGCGATCGATTTGCTCTTCTTTTCCCTGTTTCAATCTTGGCTAGTGAATGATGATATGGCTCGTCGCCAATGGCACAATTCTACTCTGCTGTGGATTACCCGCCTAATTCCCTTTTTTGGTCTGGTCGTCTATTTCCTCCTGCGTCCTTCTCTGGTGATCGATGAGAAACTGGTCTCCCTGGAGGAAGAACAGGCATAATATTACCCAATAATCATCAGAGGTATCTGTAGGGGCGAAAAATTTTTCGCCTCTACAACAATGTCTCATTGTTAATCGAATTCACTATAATTTGGCTTTACGCAAGATTTTATAATTACTTTTAGACCCAAGAGATCCCAAATTTAGCCCGGAAATTCCTTGAGAAATATATGGACGTAGAGGTCTATAAAGTTCTCCTGTTGCGTGAAGAATGGTTGCGATTTCCAGCCATTCCAGACATTGAACTACAGATGAAACAGGTTGCCGAAAAACAAAGGATCAGATTGTCTGACTTGTACTAAGAAACACTCGCCAGGGAACGGGAAAAAGAGCGAACAACTTCTAGAATATTTGCCAACCTGATTAGACACTCGGTTTCTGGCCAACTTTGTTGTTCATCTGCCAACTTCTGGTACAAAACGGGTTTCTTTCGCTCCTCTCTGGAATGGCTGCTGACGAAAGTGTTGCTACCCTAGACCACTTCAGGCAGCCTTTCCTACCTCTGGGTAAAACAGGTGAGGACGTGCGTAGATTTGGTTATTTGTTAGTCAGATAAATAAAGCCTAGTCTTAAAAATACGGTTTTTTGGGGAGATTGCCTCTTTCCCTTCCGATTCTTAACTCTTCCTTCACGTTAAGAACAGCATTCTTCACACAGTCTTCATTTTAGACGCAATCTAAATTCAGCAGCTTTGCCGATGGCATGGCTGAGGAACTGGCATATGCTGAATATAGGGTAAAAACAAAGCCTACTAAACGCCGTGAAGTTTGCGTGCATCTGTTGAAGCAAAAATAATCATTCATCTTGATTAATGTTAAAGACGGCGCTTAAGTGGGCAACACCAGATAACACAGAACAGAAGGAGCAAACCTCATGAAACTTAATTCTATTCAAACTCTTATCGGTACTGCTGCAACTACCGCTTGTCTGCTGAGTATGACTGGAGTTGCCCAAGCGGGAACCTTCTACAACGGTTGGAACTACGCTCGTGACTACTCCAATGATGGCACCGGAGGATATTCATGGGTTGATGGGCGCAAAGTATCTGGCTATGAAATGCATGGCATGGCAGTTCACCAAGAGGGAGACACTATCACCGTTGGAATTAACGCCAACCTAGCGTTAGATGGAAGATATCATGGTGGCGCGAAAGACAAAAACATCGGTTGGGGCGACTTTCTCTTCAGCGTCGGTGGGGAGCAGTATGGTATTCACTTCGCCGAAACCAACGATTCTTTTGGACGGGGACTCAAGAATGCCACTCAGGATGCTGCGAAGGGAACCAATCCTCTAGGTCTGTATAAAGACATTACCACCAAAAATGTCAGTGCTAGAAACTCTGGTTGGAAAACCATCCAAAAACATTACAATCAGACCAAAAATCGCAGTCAGAATATTCAAGATCGCAATGCGGGTATCAAGTCTTTCGGCGATCTAGAAGCCTCTGAAACTTCTTTCTATACGGCTAACCGTGGCGCTCCCACCTCCATCAAGTCTGGAACTAAAGTCGAAAACGATAATTTCCAACTGTTGAATCAGAGTCAACTGAGCGGTTTAGGCTTAGACTTTGGGGGTGCTTTTGGAGTTGGTAACAATAAGCTGGGAGCTACAACCTTTGGCTTTAGCTTCACCAGAACCCCAGAAATGCTCGGTGAGTTTGTGGCTCATCTGTTTGCTGAATGCACCAATGATGGGATGGCTATAGAAGGTATTTTTGAAGAAGTCGCTACTGTTCCGGTTCCCGAACCCACTGCACTCACTGGTTTAGCTCTCGTCGGTTTAATGTTTGCTGGTGCAAAGCTGCGTAAACAAAGCTAAATAAGCGTTTTGGGTAATCATGCGACATAGCGCTTTGGGGTAGAGAATGGGGAATGGGGAATAGGATTGTGGTACATGGCTTTACGGATTCGATAAGGGGCATCGAACTCCTTTCTTCTCTCGTCTCTCATCCCGACTCTCTACTCGCTAGAGTAGAGGGCGGGGCTTCTCGCCGTTTCGCTAAAGAGGGATCTTTCAAAAGCCTAGGGTTTTGAGAGCGATCGCCTGTGCGTCTGGCATTTGTCCGTAACTGAACACATAAGGTACATTATCGGGCAGTTGGGGACGCAGAACTTCCAGGATATAGGGACTACCATAAATAACCAAGGCTTGCAGATGATGGGTTTTAAGCAAGGCTTCAAACCAGGCGATCGCCGTTTCATTCAGCGTGGAACTCCCACGAAAGGGATGACCACGTACAAACAATTGTAACAAGGTTGGCTCTTGACCTTGGGAGGATAAACTGGGAGTATGACGGTCTACAAGTTGCAACCGATATCCCTTAGCTGCTGGAATCAGAATGGCAGGCGCGGGTTTTGCCAATACGGAACAATCTAAGGCATCATCGACAACAATTAAATTACATCCTCCTTGGGAATTGGGGGGCAGATTTCCACCAGTTTCCTGGGCATCTCGAAGGAGACACTGCACTAATTGGCGGTTTTTTGGGTTGCCCAGAGTTTGGGGAAATTGCGGA
This sequence comes from Cyanobacteria bacterium UBA2566, assembly GCA_002340255.1. GTDB lineage: Bacteria > Cyanobacteriota > Cyanobacteriia > Cyanobacteriales > Desertifilaceae > Roseofilum. The sequence continues at coordinate 11,991 of DDLS01000062.1, read as the reverse complement.
GAATCTGGTCTCGGTTTAACCTTTTGTTTCGCTTGAAAAATGCGTTCTACGGAGGATTGGATATGCTCAGGGGCAATTTTTCCGGCTCTGACAGCGGCACAGACGGCGGCGATCGCTCCTGGGGGATCGTGGGGCATGAGCAGAATATCAGCACCGGCTTGCACGGCTAAAACGGCTGCCTCGTTATTGCCATAATGCTTGGTAATGGCTCCCATCACCAGAGCATCGGTGACAATTAAACCGGTAAAGCCTAATTCTTGGCGCAGTTTCTGGGTGAGAATTGTGGGAGATAATGTGGCAGGATATTGCTCATCCCAAGCCCGAATCTGCAAATGGGCGCTCATGATACTATCGACTCCAGCGGCGATCGCCCCCTGAAACGGGGGTAGCTCAATCTCGACTAACCGCCCTTCCGAATGGGGAAGCACCGGCAGTTCTAAATGGGAGTCTACCGCCGTATCTCCATGGCCGGGAAAATGTTTAGCTGTGGTTAAAATCGGATAGGGTTGAACTCCTTCAATATAGGCGGCAGCTAATTGACTCACCCGTTGCGGTGTTTCCCCAAACGCTCGCACATTAATCACCGGATTTTGGGGATTATTATTCACATCCACCACAGGCGCATAGAGCCAATTTAAGCCGATCGCGATCGCCTCTTTTGCCGTCATTTCCCCCATCTGTTGGGCATAGTGGCGAGCTGCTTGGGGGGATTTTTCGGCGATCGCCCCCAGTGCCATGGGAGGCGGAAAATGGGTAGCGCCACTAAAGCGTTGTCCCACTCCTTCCTCCACATCTGCACCCACCAATAGGGGAAACGTTGCCCAACTCTGCAAACGGTTAATGCGATCGTGCAGTTCCGCCGCACTTCCACCGACTAAAATTACACCACCCACGCCCCACTGAGCAATCCAGGCTTTTAGGGTGTCATTGGGCGGTTCCCAATCGGGGTAGCGGATTTGATGATCGAACAAATAGCCACTTGCCCGAATGACTACCATTTGGGCAACCTGTTGTTCTAAGGAAAGAGAAGCTGGATCGGGCAGATGAAAAGAATAAGTTGAATGTACCATTGCTCTACACCTGCCTGACCGCTTTACTCATTGTCTTCAGCGGAGACAATCCTTTCTGAGTCCTCATCTTCGAGGGGATGATGCTCGTGGGAAATCTGGTTAATCAGATGCAAAAGGCGATCGCCTCTTTCCAAAGAGGTATCTTCTAAAAATACCACCTCTGGAGTGCGCCGTAACTGCATCCGATGGCCGAGTTCATACCGAACATAGGGCGTTGCAGACTCCAATCCTTCCATGGTTTCGGCTTTTGCTTCTTCCGTACCGTAAATACTGACGAAAATTTTAGCATGTTGCAGATCTCCAGAGACATCCACATCGGTAACGCTGACCATACCCGCCCCTACTCGGTCATCTTTAATGCCATGAAGTAACATTTGGCCGACTTCGCGTTTAATTTGGGAGGACACGCGAGAGACACGACGACTGTTAGCCATAAGACTTCCTCCACATTTTGGGGTGATTAGCGGTTATTTTTTTCTCGGGTCTAAAGTCCGAATCTTGTTTGATGCGATCTTCACACCGAAGCTAATCCTAGCATAGCCCGTAATGTCAGAGTTAGGAAGACTAAGCTGGAAACTAGAAGTCCCAAAGTGGCGATCGCCGTTAGGGGAGTGCGAAAGAGTGGCTGGACAGATTTGAATAAAAAGAAGAAAATGCCTAGCGTGAAGGTAATTAAGTACCGAGGATAGCGCGATACGTTCTGAAAGAAGTCTCCCATGGGATCGAGTTTAGAGTGCCAAAAGTGAACAGGTCTCTAGCTATTCTACCGCCTTTGAGTAGATACAATCCGATTGCCTATTGCCCATTCCCTATTCCCTCACTCTTTTTCGCTTGCTGCCAGAGTTCCTCTAGTTCGTCTAGGGTATATTCGGATAGGGGGCGATCGCTGATCGCATCAACGATGGTTAAGCGTTTCAAAAACTTGCCATAGGTTCCGTGTAACGCTTCCGATGGATCTAACTCTAACCAACGAGCGAGAGTAATCAGGGTAAATAGCACATCTCCGAGTTCTCCTTGTTGAGCGGCTTTATCCTCATGGGCGACAGCCTGTTTCAATTCAGCTAGTTCTTCCTCAAATTTACCCCAAACCCCTTCAATATCATCCCATTCAAAACCAGCAGAAGCTGCTTTTTTGGAGATTTTCATGCCTGCGGTTAGGGGCGGTAAAGTTGATGCATATCGCTCAAGTTTTGTCAATAAGCTAGGGGCTTTTCCTTTTTCAGCCGCTTTGATCTCTTCCCAATTTTGTCTAACGTCTTCGACACTTTCTACTTCAATATCAGCAAAGACATGGGGATGGCGACGGATCAGTTTGTCACTAATGCCATCAGCGACTTCTTTGAAGGTAAAGTCTCCGTTTTCTTGGGCAATTTGGGCTTGCAAAACCACTTGCATGAGTAAATCCCCCAATTCTTCGGCGATCGCCTTTTGATCTCCTCCCCGAATGGCATCTACGGTTTCATAGGCTTCTTCAATCACATGGGGAATCAGGGATTGGGGCGTTTGTGCTAAGTCCCAAGGACACCCTCCAGAGGGCGATCGCAACTGGGCAATGACTTCAATCAGCCGTTGCATGGCTTCTAAGCTGGAGGCGGTCGATGATTCGGAATTACTCATGTTTGGGTAATCGGTAATCGGTAATCGGTAATCGGTAATGGGAATTAGGGCGGGTTTACCAAAGTAACTGATGAGTTACCTAAATCTAGGAGAACCCGCCCCTACTACCATAAACTATTTCCGTTTTCTCTTAGTCGGTTTACGAGCGGTGGAGCGACGACGGGGGGCACTTTTACGGGTGGGGCGTTTTTTCCATAGGCCAGACCAGCCATATTTTTGATAGCGTTTGTAAGTGGAACCGATACGATCGCCTAAAATATGGCTAATCGATCCTAGCTCTAATCCCACAAATAGGGCTAATCCAGACCAGCGATGTTCTTTTAAAGTCCTCCAGATCCATTCACCTAAATCCGTCCAACCCCAAGCGATAGCAGAGAATTGAACGGCGATCGCCCCAATGAGAAATCCGAACACAGCGATCCAAAAGAGCAAATAGATTACCCGCACCACCGTTCCAATCAGCACACCATGGGAGATAAACGAGCGATGATGTAAGCTCTTTTGATACGGTATCCACAGCCAGCGAAACCATCCCCAACGCCGAAAGGGGCGCGATCGCAAATCCAGATCCGGACTGAGGATCAATCCTCCAAACAGAAATCCCCCCGCTACCCATAGAGTTAACTCACTACTGCGGGTGATCGCTAAAGTTGCTCCAGTCACTAGGGGGAGACTCCATAGGGTAATGCGATCGTGGGTAGCACCAGAAGGCATAAAAATTAATTCACAAAAAGCTTGCGTTATCTAATCCAGTTTGCTACAATAGGTTCTTGTGAGTCAAATGGGGGCGGTTAGCTCAGTTGGTAGAGCGCCTGCCTTACAAGCAGGATGTCACTGGTTCGAGCCCGGTACCGCCCATTCACCTTTAGCCTTTTATAATACTGAATCCAGCCACTGCGCATCGTGCTTTTAAGGCAGGGAACTCGCACATAATCTCGCACCAAACCAATTTAGCACCAGAAAAAGACAGGGGACAGAAAGAAGTCGCCATACTAGAGATAATCTTTTTGTTGTTCAATGGTTTCTTGGTTGGCGCTTAAATGACTCAGGGTGTTGTCTCCAATGACAAGACACAAGAACACCCCCAAGATTTCTCTCAGGAGTGAACAGTTCTAACTGTACCAAAGCATCTGGTTAACAAGATTTCAAATCGGTTCTATAACTATATCTTCCTAATCTTCATGATCTTCAAAGGGATCGTCTAGGGCTTCCGAGGGCGGCCCAAACGAGGTATATAACGAAACACCAGTTAAGGCCAAGACGATCGCTACAATGCCGATATTAAGAACCGTTGCAGTTTCCATAGGTTTTTGAACTAAGATATACTATCCTTAAATATAGTATTACAAAAATTTACATTTGGGGGCGATCGGGTTGAGCCAGATTCCTTAAGGATTCGCAGTTCTGCCAGACCCACACCAGTGTAAAATCAGAAAATTGAAACGGAATATAGGAGACCCATGGCACAACGTACCCGTTTAGGAGACATCCTCAGACCCCTGAACTCGGAATATGGTAAGGTAGCCCCCGGCTGGGGAACAACCCCCCTAATGGGAGTGTTTATGCTACTGTTCTTAGTCTTTCTGCTGATTATTCTCCAAATCTACAACTCATCCCTTCTTCTGGAAGGATTAGACGTAGACTGGACAACTCTCGGTCGGTAGAATACGGCAATCATAATACAGTAACCAACGTTTACTCAGAACGTTTAGTGATTCCTGAAAACTCGGTTTAGTTGATAAACCGGGTTTTTTTACAGCGCTTTGCGCGGCAGAAAGGTAACGGGAAAACCGTTTTTCACGCGAGTTAATTTAGGAGAACAGAAGAGCATGAATATTTTTGGCATTGGTTTACCGGAAATGGCTGTGATCATGGTTGTCGCTCTGTTGATCTTTGGGCCAAAGAAATTACCAGAAATGGGCAAGGCGATCGCCAAAACCATCCGTAGTTTCCAGCAAGCCTCGAAAGAATTTGAACAGGAATTTAAGCGCGAAGCTGCCCAAATTGAAGCCTCGGTAAAAGAACAACCTAGCATTCAACCGAGTGTTGAAGTGAGCAAAACCCCTGAAAGCGAACCTCCAGAAACGTCAACAGCAAGTAATAATTCTACCTCAACTAGCTAACGAAGAACCATGAATAGCGAGCGATCGCCAAATCCCAAACCGCAACCGGCTCTTGCGATCCCCCAACTGATTGTCGGTTTAGGCAACCCGGGCACTCAATACGATGGCACTCGCCATAACATCGGCTTTGACATCATCGATGAATTAGCCCGGCGCTCGAATGCCTCCGGGAGTGCCAACAAAAAATTTCATGGATGGTTTGCTGAAGCGCCCTTTGCCAACGGGCAGAAATTGCGCCTGCTCAAACCTTCCACCTATATGAACCGCTCCGGGCAATCAATTCGCGCAGTCATAGATTGGTATAAACTGCCGCCCAATTCAGTCCTCATTGTCTATGATGATATGGATCTACCCGTGGGACGGATACGGCTGCGCCTATCCGGTTCCGCTGGAGGTCATAATGGCATGAAAAGTGCGATCGCCCACTTAGGAATCCAAGACTTCCCGCGTCTGCGAGTGGGGATCGGCTCCTCCAAATCTCCAGACACCGGAAGCAAAGACACCGTATCCCATGTTTTAGGCAAATTTTCCCCATCAGAAGCCAAAATCATCAATGATGTACTTCCAGGAGCAGCCGATGCTGTAGAAATCAGCCTCAAACAAGGGATAGAAAAAGCCATGAACTTGTATAACAACCGACTGTTTGCTGCATAGTGAAGAGCGATCGCGATATCAAATTTTTAATGTTGAATTGATATGAGTTCTCAGCGCCTACCCGAAACCACCGTTTACGTCCGCGTATTGCGCCACTCTTGGCAACAAGGCAAACTAGAAGGAGAAGTCTTAGCCGATCGATATCAATGGGAATTTCAATGGCTCTTTCGCCATGGACAACTCCTCGTTAAACCCTCCCTAGGACGCGCTCTCATTCAAGAACCCCTGGGGCGATTTTTAGAACAACGAGATTATCAATTAGAACCGGGCGGTGATTACACCTTCACCGTCCGCGCCCAATTTTAACTGAATCTTACCATCATTAATTTTTAATTTTTAACTAATTTATGTCCTTCACCTTCTTCGATATCATCCTCATTGTCCTTCTACTGATTTCCATACAACCCGCTTGGCAACAACGGCAAATTATCCGCCGGCGGATCCAAACCCTAACCGCCTTTGAACAACAACGGGGCAGTCGAGCGATCTTGCTGATTCACCGTCAAGAATCGATTAATTTACTCGGCGTTCCCCTGTCTCGTTATATCAGTATTGAAGACTCAGAACAAATTCTGCGAGCCATTCGGTTAACGCCTCCTGATGTTCCCATTGACTTAATTTTACACACCCCAGGAGGCTTGGTTTTAGCCACTGAACAAATTGCCCGCGCCCTGATTCGCCATCAAGCCAAAGTTACAGTTTTTATTCCCCACTATGCCATGAGTGGAGGAACGATGTTAGCCTTAGCTTCCGATGAAATTGTTATGGATGAAAATGCAGTTTTAGGACCCGTCGATCCGCAACTGGGGAATTTCCCGGCTGCTAGTATTCTCAAAGTTATAGAAGATAAACCTTTAGGAGAAATTGACGATCGAACGTTGATTATGGCGGATTTATCCCGTAAAGCCATTCAACAAGTCAAACGGTTTGTGCGCGAATTATTAGAAGATGATATTCCCCAGCAAAAGATCGCTCCTGAGAACATCAATCGGATTATTGAGGAATTAACCACGGGTAAAGTCACCCATGATTATCCCATCCCCCCAGACGAAGCGAAAGCCTTGGGGTTACCTGTGGTGACGGGGTTACCAAAAGAGATTTATGGGTTAATGGATTTGTATCCTCAACCAACCAATCGGCGACCCAGTGTTCAGTATATTCCGATGCCCTACGATCGCTCGCCCACCTTGCCCGCCCCTAAAAATACAGAAAAGTAGGATTGGCTTATCAACTCACTTGACGACTAAATTACTCAGAATTTTTGTTATAAAATTATAGAGGTGCTTGAGTTGAACCTGTTGTCTCATGGAATTGTGATATGAGAATTTTAGCTATAGGTGATATTCATGGCTGCTCCACTGCTTTGGATAGCTTATTAAATTGGGTGCATCTCCAAAATTATGATGTAATTGTTACTCTTGGAGATTACGTGAATAAGGGTCCGGATACGAAGGGAGTGTTAGATCGATTGATTGCGCTTCACGAACGGGGTCAGTTAGTGCCGATTCGAGGCAATCATGATTTAATGTTCCTATTGGCGCGATCGCTTCCTGAAGAGAAGGTTGCTCAAGATCGCATTACTCCAGAAACCCTGGCTTCCTATGGCACTCAAGAGAATGGGGAACCCATCAACATCACAGATATTCCCGATCGCCACTACCGCTTTTTAGCCCAAACTTGCTTAAACTATTGGGAAACCGAAGATTGGTTCTTCCTCCACGCAACTGCCGATCCGGATCTTCCCCTCGATCAACAACCTTATGAAAATCTATTCTGGCAAAAGTTTAAATCGCCTCGTCCCCATCAGTCCGGTAAGGTGATGATCTGCGGTCATACGAGCCAAAAAAATGGTCAACCGGTTAATTTAGGTCACGCTATTTGCATCGATACTTGGGCCTGTGGTGAAGGATGGTTAACGGCTCTAGATGTGAATACGGGAGAGGTTTGGCAGACTAACCAACAAGGCGCAAGGCAAAGGAACCATATCCGAGACTTCCAACCGCAAGCAATAGCGATCGCTTAACCAAAACTGAAGTTAAACTAAAAGGAGATCGGATAGTGGTTTTTCGTCTTGTTTTTTTCTGATGAGGATCGATTGTTTATGCTATTTTCCTGGTTACCTTCCATTTCCTGGCCTCGTCTTCAAGGGACTTTAGCGACCCTTTTAGCTTTAGGCGTGACGGTATTCCCCTTACCCAGTCTAGCCCTAGAAGATTTAGACCTTCCAGAAGACATTGGATTACCGAGCCGCCGTCAAGCAGGTGGAACCCGCGGCCCCTGTATTACCGATAAAAGCGGTCAACTCTTACCCATTATTCCTAAATTTAATATCGGTCGTACCCTCAAAGATTCCCCTACTCTATTTGTGTATTTGCCTCAGCATACCACAGATCAAGGGATACTGATTTTGCAAGAATTAGACCAAGAAAAATTAGCTCAATCTGGCTTAACTTTAGCCAATCTCGCTCATCACAATCAAGATCAATTTTTGAAAGCTGAATTCAAGAGTCCTGTATCCCTAAATCAAGAATCAGGAATCTTAGGGGTTTCCCTGGGCGAACATCCTGAGATCCCCAAACTGGAAGCGGGAAAAATTTATTTGTGGGCCTTTCAGCTCGTTTGTAATAATACCTTTAGCGACTATGCCCAGGGCTGGATTCAGGTAGCCACAAATACAGAAGAACAAGCCACCTTAAGAGCCAAATTGGAGGAGGCAAAATCCGATCGCGATCGCGCTAAAATCTATGCCCAAGCGGGTGTATGGTACGATTTACTCATGGCTTTAGCTCAGTTGCGCCAAACCACATCGAGCGAAGAACAAGCTCAAGCAACGACCGATTGGAAAAGTATCCTTACTCATCCTCAAGTGGAACTCGACCAGATTGTTGATGCCCCCCTTTTGTCGGAGAGTCCAACTTCAACCGTTTTAGCGCCCTAATCTACCATCAATCCGGATCCCTCCATTCATTATTTGAGCTAAAGCTGTCACCACACCATCCTCTTCTATGGAGGGAGCAATCCAATCTGCAATCCTCTGAATTGGAGCAGGAGCATTTCCCATGGCAACACCAATTCCAGCATATTCGATCATTTCTAAGTCATTAAAATTATCGCCGATCGCCATCACATTTTCTGATTTTAATCCCAATACGGTTTCTGCCAAATATTGCACTGCAAATCCCTTATTGGCTAAGGGATGGGTAATCTCGAAAAAATTGGGGGAAGATTTAGTAAAATGCAGTTTATCTTGAGGAAAAGTCGCACATATATCCGCTGAAAGTTCTTCAATTAACTCCAGATTCTCACTCAGGGCTAAAATTTTGGTCGGTTCCACTGTCAGCCGTTCTCTTAAGCTGTCTACCACCCGAATCGGTGCAGAAGTTCGGTCGAGATATTTGCGGGTATCTTCTCCCATATCTTGCACATGCAAACAATCATCAATATAGAAATGAACCGTCATTTGATCTCGATATTGGGGTTGTTCTAAAAAGTCGAGAATTTGTCCCGCTAAGGGAATAGAAATAGGAAAATGGTGGTGAACTTTGTTCGTTTCTGGGTCTTGAATTAAGGCTCCATTGTAGCAAATCAGAGGAAGTCCCGCACCGATCGCCTTATAAAAGCGTAAAGCCGAGCAAAACATGCGTCCTGTTGCCACCGCTACTGGAATTCCCTGTTGTTTTACCTTTGCGATGGCTTCAATCACCGGTTGACGGACTTGGTTTGAGATCCCGGAGATCGTGCCATCAATATCTAAGACTAAAAGTTTGATTTTTTGGCGATCGCCAACCGGAAAAGTGTTCAAAGACATGAGATAGAAATTCCCTCTATTACCTATAACCCATTACCCAATCTAGCTTAATTGAACCACAACTTGATTATTGAGCAAAGTTTGATTGGTGAGCAAATCTTCCACCGTAATTCTTAAAAATCGCTCTCGATCGACTTGAAACAATACTCTGATCCGATCGCTTCCAGGAATACCGGGAGGATTCAAGTTAGCAATAGTACGGGCATTTTCTGTATCATTTAAGGGTGTTACCGAGCGCTTATCGCCGGTCAAAATGCGGGTAATCAGGCGATCTCCATCAAAATAGATCTCTGTTCCTCCGGTTTGTGCGCCTAATTCTCCCAAAACTAACTCAAGTTTAGGTTGATTTTCTGCGGAAGCCCCTAACATTAACTCAATCGGTTTAGACATGGGATAGGGCTGTCCTTCGGGTATAATCGGATGCCAACCATGACCTTTTGTGCGTCGATTCCAATAGCGAATACCATAACTATGATAGAGAAAATCCTGTAATTCAATTCCCTGAACCAATTGCAGCGCACCTTCAGCGATCGCTTCAAACGGTTTATCACAACGTATCCGTTTTTCCTCAAAATAGCCCTTAATCCAATCTTGCACCGCTGGAATTTGACAAGTTCCACCCACCAATAACACCGAATCAATTTGGGATTTATTCACTCCCTCACGGGTTGCTTGTTGCAGCACTTGAGCCATAATCGTATTAAGTTGACTAAAGAATTTACGGTCTTCTAAAATCGATTGAAACTGTTTACGAGTCAGTTTTAACTCATAGCTCTCTAGAGAATCCCGATCGAAATAAACTTCTGTTGCTGTGGTACGGGAAGACAATTGAATTTTCAGTTTTTCCGCTAATCGAGTTAAAGACAAAGATTGAACTAAGTCATACTGGGCAATCAATTCATCTGTAATCCAATGGTCTAAATCTGAACCCCCTAAATTCAAACCCGCTTTAGCAATCACCCGCGCGGTTTTCACCTGTTGACCCGATTTTTCCCCAAACGATTTCCCCCCCCATTTGAGAACAAATCCTAGGGGATTCGCCACTTTTTCTTCACTTTTAATCCCATTGGTATTCAGTTGAACTAGCGATAAATCTAATGTGCCGCCGCCAAAGTCTATGACTAAAATTAAATTGCGATCGCCCACGCCATAGCCTAATGCTGCTGCTGTCGGTTCATCAATCATCCTGACTTTATCCACCGACCAAGTTTGACAAACTTGCCCTAACCAGTGACGATAGGTTTCAAAACCATCGACTGGTGCAGTCACAATTAGAGACTCTTCCAGATTAATTTGATTAAACAAATGAGTTAGGAACCAAGTGCCCACTTGTTCAAACTGAATCGTCACTCCATCGAGTTGGGGTAAAAATCCCTGAATAGGGGTTCCAATCCCGCGCTTAAAGTGACTAAAGAATCGAGTGTCTTGAGCCAGATCTAAACCGCGATCGCGCACGGGTTGGCCAATAATCACTTGTTCCAACTCAGCATTTTCCACATAGACGAGACTGGGAATTAGGGGAGGATTGGGAGCCTGTTGTAGGGAATATCCAGGGACTTTGAGGATTTCTGGGGTTTGAGTCACTGGATTCCAGCGGGTAATGACCGTATTAGAAGTGCCAAAATCGATTGCGATCGCCATAAGGGATTAGAAATGATACAGTTAAAAAAAATTTGTTATCGGATATAAACAGTCAAATTCTACCAAATTAGGGGGTAAAGCAGTGAAAAAACGAGTCACCCTTACATTTGCCCAGCGTTGGGTAAGAATGCCAGTTACCTACCGTTTGGCTAAGGATTTTAATGTCGCTGCCAATATTATTCGCGCTCAAGTGGCTCCCAATCAAGTGGGAAAGCTGGTGCTAGAACTCTCTGGAGACATCGATCAACTCGAGGATGCAATTGAATGGATGCGATCGCAAAATATTCAAGTCTCTCAAGCTACCAGCGAGATTATTGTTAATGAAGAAATCTGTGTTGATTGTGGACTGTGTACTGGAGTTTGTCCGACTCAAGCACTCACTCTTAATCCAGAGACATTTAAGCTATCCTTTATGCGATCGCGCTGTGTCGTTTGTGAACAATGTATCGTTGCTTGTCCCGTCCAAGCCATTTCTACTACTCTTTAAAAGACTTCTTGCAGAAGTCAGGGAATAGGGAATAGGGAATAGGGAATAGGGGTAAGAATGCAGGATTACTCCATTGCCATTTATTTTCTGCACAATTATGCAAGAGGTCTAAACTTAAAGTGATGATTTCTCTCTCGTCAATATCAGGGGTTGACGAGAGAGGAAATACAGATCAATAGTGAATCATTACCCATAGAGTTTAATCAGACTTAGCCCACATATTGCCCACCCCTAAGGTAAACCCTGGTAAAATCGTTTCACTGTCTAAAGTATCGGGTTGAAGGCATTTTTCTATGGCTGAAAAAAGGAGATTTAGGACATTTTCTATTGCGATTCGTGCCTATTGCCTATTGCCTCAAACCATAACCTAACTGTCCTAACTGACTCCTTCTCTGCTATAGCTGTTTGGGAATAATCAGGGCGTGTGTCATTGACCAACCTACATTGTAAAATGGAAGAATGGACTGAATTATTGGGCGATCGGAGAAAAACTTATGGCACGTGGACAGATGCGAATCAGGAAACGTTCAATCCTTTCATCTCCAGGTAAAGGTAAAAAAGGCCGCACGATGCAAGCCCAGTTTAATGCCA
>DDLS01000102.1:7524-21129 GCA_002340255.1 Cyanobacteria bacterium UBA2566 | reverse complement strand
TAGGGGGATAGGGAGATAGGGAAGTAATGCATTATCAATGCCTATTACCTAGAGCTATAACTGGCTTAGGCGTTTTAAGATTCGTAGCACTTCGTATAATTCATTTCCAGGGTTACGAACTAAGAAGCCTTTTGATAAGGCATATCGGTTGATGTCTCCCCGGACTAGCTTGACAAAAATAAAGCTGCCTCCTGTGGCAATCATGCCAAAACAGGGACGTGCGGGGTGAGGGCTGGCGAGCATATAAACGAGGATCTGGGGGAGCGCTTCTTCGATGGAAAAGGAGGCTTTTTTGGATTCGATCGCCACAATCCAAAATTGTTCTTTCAAAATCAAGGTATCAATTCTACCTTTTATGATTACACCCTCGTCTTCTGCGCTAATCTCTATCGGTTCTTCACTTTTGACATAGAAGGGGGCGATATAGAAGTTACCGATAAATAGAATGGGGTCTAAAATCGCCATCCTGACTACGTTTTCGAGTAAGGGAGGGTGGTTGAGTAGGTTGATATAACCGGCTTTAACTTTATCGAGGAGTTGGCGATCGCTCTGGGAAATTTCGGGTAAATTTTCTTGCCATTCTGGAAAGAACTCCTCGTCTTCGGTTAAGGTTAGGCCAAAGCGATCGATCAGTTCTCTGAGGGTAATGGTTTGCGCGGGTACGGTGGTAGGCATAATTAGGGAATAGGGAATAGGGAATGGGGAATGGGGAAAACCTTTTTTGCTTAACAAATTTCGTCTAAATCAACCCATTCATCATCAAAATCATCTTCATCGAGATAATGGACTCGATATTGATTGCCGTCAATTTTTTGAATTCTGGCGGTATACCATTCCTCATCATCGTCATCCCAGACTTTAACCTTTTGACCGACAGCATACCCATTATCATCAGCCTCTTCAAAATTACCGGCACGAACATTCTTTTCTTTGATCCATTCATCCTCGGATGCCCCATAGCCAACATAATGAACATAGTACCGAGGTTTATCTTTTTTGACTTTAACTTTGCGGATGGTTGCTTCATACCAATCTTCTTCTTTTTTCTCCCAAACTTCAACCGTATCTCCGATGGAAAACTCGATTGCTCTTTCGCCACGGAAATCCTCATGGTCTGGATCTTCATTACGAAGCACTTCTCCGTCTGCTTGCAGAGATTTATAGGCTTCTAAAATCAAGCGCTGGGCAACGGTTTGGATACCCGTATGCTCGTAGTAATTGGTGGTTTGATCTAAAAAGGCAGCGACAAAATCCAGATTATCATCCGCCATTTGAATAAAGTTACCCAAATGATTGAAAATGCCTTCTGGAGTAATGCCAGTTTTAGCAATCAACTGATTCATCCAACCTTCGATGGCGCTAAAACATTGATTCACAAATCCAAGGCGATCGCCGATTGTCTTACCCGGTATCTGGTCTTTAATGCCCGAAAACACAGGATTACCGGCAATGTTCCCTGGATTAATACCTTGAATAATCACATGGATTTTGGTTAAGAAATTTGGCCCCAAGGGTAACAGTCCATCAATACACACTAAGGCAACCATGCGGATTAAGCCAGCGTTGTGATAGTTTTTAGCCAGAGAATTAGCAAAGAGTTGGGGATTCGGTTGGGGAATGCCATTGAGTTTGCAAAAAGCAATCACTTCGACGGCAATCTTGAGTAATAAATCAATGGTTTGGGTGGTCTCGGCTTTGGGGGTAAGGTTGCCCAGAAAAGAGAGAAAACTTAACTTTTCACTCACCTTATTGGCTAAGGCGGCTGTGCCCATGGCGACATCGGCTTTATCAATGGCCTGATAGAGTTGGACAGCCCCTTGATAGCCTTTGGTGGGATCGAGATAGAGAGCCGCGGCGCGATCGCGGATACGTTGAAGGGTTTTAGGGTCAGTTTCTCCGGTAAAATGGGCGATGGTAGCATCAAATCCGATCAAATTATTCCATTCTCCCGGCGCGACAAAATCGAGAGCTTTTAAAACTTTGACAGTAATGTTATCTTCGGGCAGCTCATCGACAAGCTGAATAATTGACTTTGCCATGATTTTTTCCTCATGATTAACCCTGTTGATAGTTTAGCGCCATTGCTGGGTTTGGATCGGGGCAGATGGCAATAAACGAGATTTCTATGGAAACTGTGGGAGAAGAGGGCAATGTGGCAGAAATCGGGTTCCTATTTCCTGACTTCTGCAAGCAGTCTCATGAGAAAGTCAGCTTATGGTTCAGCTTTGAAAGTCTCAAGACTAAACCCGAAATAGAAACATTGCCTCTCTAGTATTAGAGGAGTTTCTGAATCCCTAAACTTGCCCCTGGAGCGCCTGTAATTGTGTTTGTAAGGAAGGGGGATTGTAGCCCAGGGAAAAGGCTTTAGAGCTGTCTAGGGAAACATCTTGGGGGCGGGGCGCTGCCATGGGCACATCCTGTTGGCGGGCAGGTTGGATTAATTCTGTGGGTAAGTGTAGTGATTCTGCCATCAGTTGCCCAAATTGATAGCGGGAAATACGCTCTTTTCCTCCCAGATGAAATAGTTCCCCTGGATGGTTGAGGGCGAGAAGGAGTCCTTGGGCGGCAGTGGTGGCGCTGACAGGGGTACGCCATTCGTCGGTGAAGAGGGCGAGGGGTTGGTGCGATCTCAATACTCTAATAAAGGGTTGGATAAAACGGCTACTCTGGGCAGGCGCTGTGCCAAACATTAGGGGCATCCGGCAAATGGTAACCTGGGGATACAGCAGTTTCCTCTGCTATGATGTACATTAATGACGGTTTTTAACAATATCTAGAACAGCTCAGAGCTTCTACCAAGTCTGTTGTTTGCTCCCCCTATCCCCCCATCACAGCGCAAAGCGCTGTATTCCTGACGCATTGCCTGTTCTGCCCTCACTTTTTGCTGTCCATAATGGTTAATGGGGGAAGGGCGATCGGCTTCTCCGTAGGGGGCAGCCGTGCCATCAAAGACGAGATCGGTGGAGGTAAATACGCAGGGAATATGGCGTTGGGCGCTTAATCGGGCAATTTCTACGGCAGCGTGAATATTAATCTCATCGGTTTCCTGGGGATGAGTTTGGCAATAATTGGGGCTTGATTGAGCGGCGGTATGAATAATGGCATCAGGTTGAATGTCGGTAAACAGGCGCTCTAGGGCGGAAAAGTCCAGGAGATTCAGGGCAGTGAGGCGAATCTGGGGTAAGCTGAGGGCATGGGTGTGATAGGTGCCGTAAACCTACCAATGAGATTGAGCAACTTGGCAGAGATTCCAACCTAAGAAGCCACTTGCGCCCACGATCAGTAGTTTTTTCATCGGAGTTGTCTACAGTAATAAAAGTAGGTCTTCGATCTGATTATTGTCAATTTGATTGAGTTTATTCTGATTATTATATGTCTCAGGATGCTGACGTGCTATTTAAGCAGGGAATTCAGGAGTATCAAGGGGGGAATTTGCAGGGGGCAAAAACCCTGTGGGAGCAGGCATTATCGCTCTACCATACCGAGGGTAATCTCCATCACCAAGGGGCGGCTTTAGGGAATTTGGGGGCTGTAAGTGAGGCTTTGGGGAATCTTGAAGAGGCGATCGCTTACTATAAGCAGCATTTGAGTTTAGCACAAGAGATTGGCGATCGCCCAGGACAACAGAATGCCCTGAATAATTTGGGTAATGCTTATAGTCGTTTGCAAGATTTTCCTCAAGCACTGAACTCTTATCAACAAGGGTTACTTCTCACTCGGAAATGGGGGAATTTAGGACGGCAAGGACAGGCATTACTCAATTTGCGTCAAGTGTATCAAGCGATGCAAGATTGGGAAGAAGCAGAGCGCTGTTTGCAGGAGCAATGGGCGATCGCCAACCAATTACGGCAAACCCAAACCCAAGATATGTTAGATATTGCCCAACAGGTGGGTTTAAATCCCTTGTCTGATTTTGCTGGAGCCAATTTAGCCGAGGTGAATTTTCATTATGCTAATTTAGCTGGCGCAGATTTAAGCAACGTGAATTTGAGCGGTGCAGATTTGAGTTTAGCGGATTTATCCCATGCTCAGTTAAGCCATGCCAACCTGGAAAAGGCAATTTTAAGTAATGCCAATTTGCGCGATGCTAATTTACAGTACGCTAATTTACAAGGGGCAGATTTACGCACTGTTTTGCCCCGTGCCGATCTGAGTGATGCCAATTTGGAAGAGGCAAATTTATCTGGGGCGTATTTGCAACGCGCCAATTTATCCCGCGCCAATTTATCGAATGCGGATTTATCCAATTCGGATTTAACTGATGTCAATTTAGAGGAAGCTCAGTTGACGGGAACGCTATTAAAACAGGCGAATATTGATAAAGCTCATGTCAATCAAGCCTATTTTAAGGATAATCCGAAATTGTCGGCAGCCCTGAAACAACATTTGCGCGATAAAGGAGCAATTGTGGAGTAAGTGAGCCATGGGGAAAGGGCAGTTTATTACCACTGAATTTACTGGAAACGGAGGAGAGCGCGGTGAGTTTCGAGTATGGGAAAGGGTTCAGGATGCGTTTGGTGAAAGAGCCTGTCTTGCCTATTGGCGCTATCCCCTGTTTTCTCCCCAAGGAAAACACCGCAAAGAGCCGGATATTCTGATTCTCGATCGCCAATTGGGAATTATTGTGATTGAGGTGAAGTCTTTACGGATTCACCAAATTACCCAAATTACCGGTCATCGTTGGCACTATCAAGGATTTTACCAGAAAACCGGATCGCCCTATCAACAAGCCGAGCAGCAGGTTTGGGCGATTCTGAGATTGTGCGAAAGGGAACCCGGGTTAACGTCTTGTCTGATGAGTCGGGCGATCGTTGCCCTACCTTATATTACCCAAGAACAGTGGCACGAGAAGCAATTCGATCGCCTCGTTTCGGCTCCTCCTATTCTGTTTGAAAATCATCTGCGCTTAACTGCCATTGCCCAATTTGGCGATCGCGTTAAAAAGATCAGTCCCCTAACTCCAGGCACCTCCCTAAGCCAACAGCAATGGCAACTTTTGCTGTCCTTAATGAGTGGTACTCCCATTTTTCAACCTAATCCCAGTAGCCGATGGCGCTTATATCCTTCTCCTAGTCGCGCCGAAATTTTAGCCGAAGCCAGGCAACAGTTTTCTCAACTGGATTTAGCCCAGGAAACTCTCGCCAAAACGATTCCGCCTGGAGTACAAAGGATTCGCGGGATTGCTGGATCTGGGAAAACCGTGATTCTCTGCCAAAAAGCGGCTCACATGCACTTGAAACATCCGGATTGGAAAATTGCAATTGTCTTCTTTAGCCGCAGTCTTTACCAAACCATTACCGAGCAACTCGATCGCTGGTTGCGCCATTTTAGCGATGGGCAAGTTGGCTATTCTTCCCGCGATCGCAATTTGCGCGTTTTCCACGGTTGGGGAGCCAAAGGACAACCCGGTTTTTATCGCTTTTTATGTCGTCTGTCTGGAGTCTCTCCCCGAACTGTTGCCGATACCTTACGATCTGCACCACACGAATCGTTGGCTGAGGTATGTATTGACCTTCTACGTCGAGGAAAAATACCCCAAGTTTTTGATGCGGTTTTTATGGATGAGGGTCAGGATTTCTTAGTCCAAGATAGCATGAAATTTGAACAAAAGCAACCCTTTTACTGGTTGGCGTACCAATCCCTGCACTCTTGCAATCCCTTACATCCAGAGCAACGGCGTTTAATTTGGACAATGGATGAATATCAACATCTCGATCCCCAACAGATAACAACTGTTATCGATTTATTTGGTGCGAAGTTAGGACATCTTTTAAATGGGGTTCATCTGGGGAATATTGCCAAAACCGAAATCCTCTGTAAATCCTATCGAACTCCGGCACAAGTTTTAAGAGTTGCCTATGGCATAGTGATGGGTATTTTTCGCCCCCAAGGATGTTTAACTCAGTTGTGCCAAAAATCGGATTGGCAAGCCCTAGGATTTGAAGTAGAAGGAGAACTATTACCCGGAAATTCCATTACCCTCACTCGTCCGTTCGATACCGATCTCAATCCAGTCAGTCAGTTAGCCTCAGGAGCGCTGATTGAGTTTCACTCCTATGAGTCGCGCCAGGAAGAATTAGCGAATCTGGGCGATTGTTTAAGGCAAAACTTACGCCAGGATGGACTAAAACCAAGTCGGGATATTTTAGTCATTCTTTTGGGAACTCGAATTCAGACGCGCCAACTGGAGCCGATGGTGGTTGAGGCACTCTTAAGACAAGGCATTGATGTCTATCTTCCCGGACAAAAGCAGGATTCTGGCTTGAAAAATAGTTTTTGGTTTGAAGGCTGCGTGACAGTTTCATCGATTGAGAAAGCCAAGGGAAATGAGGCGGATATGGTTTACGCGATTGCCCTCGATCATATTGCTCAAGATGAGAGCAATTTATCCCTTAGAAATTACCTCTTTATTGCCTTAACCCGAACCAGAGCTTGGGTTACAATTAGTGGAGTGGGAAACTATTCTCTTTATCAAGAATTTCATCAACTTCTAAAACCTCAAAATTCCCTCACGTTTACCCTACCCCAACAGTCTCAGCGTTCCCTTTCCATCACCGACATCAGCGAAGTAATCGATCGCTACACTGCCGGCGATCGAAACTTCCAAGGCATGAACTTAAAAGGCGCTCAACTCCCCGGAATTAACCTTTCCCAAGCCAACTTTATCCACACCGAATTCCAGGAAGCCAACTTAGAAAATGCCCAACTGCAAGGCACGAAGTTTATCTTCGCCAACTTAAGCCAAACCAACCTCCGAGGCGCGAATTTAAGGCAAGCGAAACTCATGGGAGCTAACTTATCGGAGGCTCAATTAGAGGGCGCAGATTTAACCCATGCAGACTTAAGCGATGCCAACTTAGACGGAGCGCAATTTTAATCAACGGTTGCCCTCATCCCCAATCCCTTATCCCGCAGGCGCTGCCCTGAGCGAAGTCGAAGGGAGAAGGGGAGAAGAAGTCATTGCGAACGGAACGCAGTGCAGTGAAGCAATCTGGATCATCTTGATAATCACCGTCCCAATGATAATTCTACCTCAGCTAGAATAATGACAGCATTCAGGGAATGATGATGGATGTCAGGTTCTCTCTCCTAAAATTAACCATTGGTGGCGGCTGTGTGGTTGGCAGCACCGTATTTCCCCTATTGCTTGCTGGGGAAGGGATTACTTGGGGAACTGTGTTGGCAGCTACTTTAGCGAGTGTTGCAGCAGGGAATACAGCTAACGCGATTGATACCTTAACGGAGGGAAAAGATGGCGATCGGGTATCCTTAGACAATGAAGACTTAACGCAGGCAGTGGGAAAGGCGATCGCCGCAGTCATCACCCTCGCTGCCAAACAACAGCGCGGTAAAATCCGCCAATATATAGAAAAAATCGCCGCCCAAGCTAAGGATAACTGGGTGGAAATTGCCCAACGGGAACTTGCTCAGAAACGCTATCCCCAACTTCGAGAAGCCAAACTCGACAAATTCCTCACTCCGGAAGAATATCAACTCACCCAACAGGGCAACCTCACTGCTACAGAATGGGGCGATATTTTTATCCGTCTCAATATGGCAGCGTGTAAAGGGGGTGGGTTTCCTATTGCCTCAGAAGTGCGGGAAGAAGTCGCCCAGAAACTCCATACCACGTTCCCTAAAGCCTTACGAGAAACCCTCAAGGAAGACTTTGCTAAGGATGGGAAAGCCTTTGCAGGGTTAACTTTGCAGTTACTTACGGGAATGCAAGCGCAACTCAACCAACTGCGAACTGACTCAGCAGGAGTTGATACTGCGGAATTAAGTCAAATTCTGCAACAATTCCAGCAAATGGAAACCCAGTTACAGGGAAGTATTACGCAGCAGCAGGCATTTTTTAGCGATATTGCCGATAACATCAATTCTGGTTTTGCCCAAGTCTGTCAGCAGTTGGGAGTGATGGAAACCACTATCACCGGATTGTTACAAACTCTAGAGGAACGCCTCAAGGAGTTGCACCAAGAGGTGAAGGAATTTCGTCAGGAGATGCGGCAGGGGTTGGCGGCAATGCAATATCCATCGGAGGAGCGATCGCTATCTACTGATGAATGGCAAGATATCTGCCGTCAGATGCTGGAACGAAAGATGCAATTAACCAGCAATACGGTCTTAGGTCAGGTTTATGGGAATCGCAATTTAATCGATGAGGATTTATTTGTCGATTTGGCGCTGGTGAAACCGAAACGGAGTGAGAACGAAAAACACCGCCAAGATATTGACCCAGAACGGGGTTCGGATTTGTTCGCTCGGCAAGAAGTAGAGAAACGGTTTGCTTATCGGGAGTTTCTCGACGAAATCATTGGTAAACGCACCGAGAAAAATATTGCCATTATTGGGGAACCGGGGGCAGGGAAAACCACGTTACTCCAGAAATTAGCCTTTTGGTTATTGCAACAAACCGATGATTTAGTGATTTGGGTGGACTTGGCAGAATTGGGGAATCGACCCCTGGGAGAGTATTTAGAGACCCAATGGCTCAAAGAGGCGTTAGGTCAGTCCAGAGAGGAAATTAAGGGGGACTGGGAGCAGAAATTTCAGGGGGGTGCAGTCTGGTTACTGTTGGATGGTTTAGATGAGATGAGCCAGAGCGACCAACAGGCGTTAAAATTCCGAGGTTGGGTGACGGATGCGCGGATGATTGTCACCTGTCGCTTGAATTTGTGGCAAGCCAACCCCAAACAGTTACAGGGGTTTCAAACCTATCTCACCCAACCGTTTCAGGATGAACAAGTGCAGGAGTTTATCCGCAGGTGGTTTCGGGGGTTGGTTGAGTCAGGAGAGGCTGTCGAGTTGGCGGAATCTTTGTGGTCAGAGTTGCAAGCTGCGGGGAAGGAACGGATTAAGGATTTATGCCGCAATCCCCTGCGGCTAACCTTGTTATGTGCGACTTGGAAGGTGGAGGATGCCCTACCAGAAACCACGGCGGAGTTGTATGCGGGTTTTGTGGAGGCGATGTATGAGTGGAAGGAGGACAGGTTTGAGGTCACGGAGGAGGAAAAGGAACAGTTAAATGCGGCGTTGGGGGCGTTGGCTAAGGCATCTTTGGAGGCTGAAACGAGTCGCTTTCGGTTAACCCATCGGTTGGTGTGTGAGTATTTGGGGAAACCGAAGGCAAAGGGGTCTTTGTGTTCTTTGGCGTTACGGTTGGGTTGGTTGAATGAGGTGGGGGTGGCGGCGGAAAATCGGCGCGAAAAGGTGTATGGGTTTTATCATGCGACGTTTCAAGAGTATTTTGCGGCGTTGGCGATGGATGATTGGGATTATTTTTTACCGAAGGATCATGTGGATTGTCCGGTGGAGGGGAAGCGGTATCGGATTTTTGAGAAGCAATGGAAGCAGGTGATTTTGTTGTGGTTGGGGCGTGAGGATGTTGCAGATAAGGAGAAAGAGAAGTTTATTGAGAAATTGGTGAATTTTGAAGATGGGTGTGGAGAATGGAATTTTGAGAAAGTAGATAGAGGATTTTATGAATATCAAGCCTTTTTTCTGGCAGCAGTAGGAATAAATGAATTTAAGTCCTACTATTTAGCAGATAAGATAATTGAGCTATTGGTAAATTGGGCACTTAGCAAGTGTGCATTTGAGATAATTGAAAGAAATGCAAAGAAAAGCCTAACAGAAACTTATAGACAGAAAACAATTCAGAAATTATGTAATCTGATACACGGTCATCATGACTATCAATTTACAACATCTTGGGAAGCCATCGGAGTTTTAGGGCAAATCGGATCTAAAAACTCACAAGCTATTTCTACAATAATGAAAATTATCGAATCTACTGATGATGAAGAAATTTGTGAAAATGCTGCACTTACTTTAGGAAAAATTGATCCTGACAATACCAAAGCCATTGACGTTCTAATTGAAATTATCGAAACCACTGATGATGAAGAAATGATTTGGATAGCTGCTGATGATTTAGAAGAAGTGGGATACGGAAATCTCCAAGCTATTTATACTTTGGTTAAGCTTCTAGAAAATACTAACAGTCTATTTACTAAGGTGAATCTTTCATTTACTTTAGTAAAAATTGATCCTGGCAATAACAAAGCTATTGATGCTCTGATTGAAATCGTCGAAGCTACTAACGATCAAATGACTCAAAACTTAGCTATTTCAAATTTAGCAGTAATAGGGAAAGGGAACTCCAGAATAATTAATACTTTGAGGAAAATTCTAGAGGATGAAAATACTAAAGATGAAAAAATCCGTCTTGAAGTTGCTTCTCTTTTGGTCAATATAGATCCAGAAAATATCCAGTTATATATTGATGTTTTACTGGATATTTTACTTGCTACTGAAAACAAAAATGTGATTGGCATGAAATCTGCTGACACTTTAATTAAAATAAAACAATGTCACTTTGCTCTTTTAACTGCATTGCTTGAAATTGTAGATATAACTAAGAGTGAACTAACTCAGTGCTGGGTGACAGATATGTTACTTGAAATAAAACCCGGAGAACAAGATTACATTTCAGATTTAATCAGGATTTTCGAGACAACCAATGATGAATTTATACTTTGTTGGACTGCTTCAAGTTTGGGAAGGATTTATCCAAACGATTCCAAGTATATTGCCACTTTAGTGGATGTTCTAGAAAACACTGAAAATTCATACAACTATAGATGGGCTGGTGAGAGCTTGATAGCTCTAGGACATGGTAATTCTCAGGCCATTGCTACGTTACTCAACATCATTAGAACAACTGAAGGGGTTATCGAGTGGGAGCCTGCTCGTCACTTACACAGAATACTCGTGAATAATAAGCAACAAGAAGATGTAATTTTCTTTCTCCAACCTCTATTTAACTATGAAACCTATAATAATAACTTGATGCGGTTTAAAGACGGCTATCAAGTTATCTGGAACATTTCTCAAGATCTCCCCTATCCCGAATTTTATCAAGCATGGCACAATCCCCCCACCACTCCCCATCCCGAAGTCACCGACTAACCCCCCCATAACAGCCAAACAACCTTTGCCCCCATCAACCTCGCCCAAACCCTACAAAACCAGCCCATCCTCATCCTCAACGCCCAACCCCTCGCCACCGAAACCCGCGAACGGGAAATCGCCCTCACCCTCAGCGAACTCATCTGGGACACCACCTGTCCCGACCAAGACCCCCCGGAACCCGCCACTCCCGCCGAACTGCGCCGCCACCTGAAACACCTGCAACGCCGCGACCTCCTCCCCCACCGCGCCCTCCTCCTCACCGACTGCCAACATCCCACCCCAGAACTCATCACCTTCTGTGAAAAACTCACGGGAGTCATTGCCGTTGCCTTCCTCACCGACGAACCCCTAGAAGCGCCGTTAAAAGGCTTTCCGCCGAATCAACCGAATCTGATATCTGCCATTGAAACCTGGCTAGAGGAGATTTGAGAAACCGGGCTTCTCCCTAAAACTTGGGATAAAATGAAAACTATCCCACCTAATTTAGTGGCCGAATCACCAGACCCCAATTTATGATGACGCTTACAGAACTTCTCCCCAGCATCAAGCAACTTTCACACCTCGATAAAATTAAACTGATTCGCTTGCTGGCTGAAGACATTGAATCACGAGAAGAAATTACACCGTTAGAACCGGGTAAAAGCTATGACTTGCCAACCCCATACAATACTTTTGGGGCGGGGGCGATTCTCATGCAGGCCATGGAATCCACTGATGAGGTTTAACAGCAATGCGATTTCGTTACTCAACCACTGATTCATCCCAAAACGAATTTGATAGCCTGCCGAGGATTCCCATTATTCTTCGGCGAGAAGGTCATACCATTGAAACTGTTGGATTAGTTGACAGTGGCGCAACTGTCAGCGTCATGCCCTATGACATCGGACAACAACTAGGGGCTATCTGGGAAGATAACCAGGCAATCATTCAAATAACAGGTAACTTAGGAAAGCAGCCAGCAATACCTTTATTTGTAATGGCTCAAATTGGCGATATTCCACTGATTCAGTTAGCGTTTGCTTGGATAAAACAACTCGATACATCTCTCATTCTAGGACAGACCAACTTTTTTATGGAATTTGATGTGTGTTTTTACCGTTCCAAGATGGAATTCGAGGTTAACCCTAAGTCCTTAATTTGAGTTGGAATGAATTTTAAAATCTGAACTCATAATGAATACAGAGGCGACTTCCTTAACGATAACCCCCTAGACGCACGCACCGTTAAAAGGCTTTCCCCCCAATCAACCGAATCTGTTATCTGCGATCGAAATCTGGCTAGAGGAGATTTGAGGATTTAAGAAACCGGGTTTCTGACCCTCATTTATTCAGCAAATCTATCAATAAACTGCTCTGGAGTCAGAATTTCTATGGATTGGAAAGGATTTAACACCAATAAATCTAAATCGCCTGTAAGAATGAGATTGGCATTGCCACTAACAGCCAGTTCTAAAAACTTATTATCCTTTTCATCTCGACAAACAGAGATTTTTTCTGTAATATTCACTAACTGGGATGAACCGATAAATTTAAGCAAAAACACTTGTCTTTCTTCTTGAGAAAGATACTTGTCAAACTTGGAACGATTCAGAACTCGCTCTAATTCTTTTAATGTGGCTTCAGAATATAAAATGATTCCTTGCTTTTCTGCCAATGCGATCGCTCGAAACGGAACTGAGGATTTAAAGAGTAAAGCACTGATTAAAACATTGGTATCGATGACAAATCTATTCCTCATTATCATCCGCTAAAATATCTTGTAAAATTTCTGGCGTTAAGCCTCTTTGTTGTGCTTTATCTGAAATTTCTGCCATCACCTCAGTCAAACTCTTGCTGTATAGCCTCTCTCGTAAAAATAATTGAACAATATCGCTTAACTGTTTTTGAATTTCAGGGTTAGCCTGTTCAAATGCTGATTTTATATCCTCATCAACTTGAAGAATAATACTAGCCATAGTTTTCTTTTTAATGGGGAATTTATCATTTAACAAAATTATAGCACCACATCACCCCCTCAAACAGCCTACTCAACCACCCACCCCAGAAATCATCGCCTTCTGCGAAAAACTTACGGGGGCGATCGCCGCCTTCCTCACGGACGCCCCCCTAGACCCGCCGTTAAAAGGCTTTCCGCCGAATCAACTCAATCTGTTATCTGCTATTGAAACCTGGTTAGAGGAGATTTAAGAAACCGGGTTTCTGCGACAATTTCAGCTACAAACCAGAGATTTTGATAGAAACCCGGTTTCTGAAACAGCTAAAATATAGGCAAATCCTAGTTCCCGATTCTAATATGACTCAAACTCTTGATACGACTGGACTCACACCGGAGCAAATTCAGCAAATTGCTGTGATGATAGAGACATTTAAAACCCTCAATCAACAGCAGCAACCATCAACCAAAGAAACGCGATCGCAGTTTGATCCAACTCCGTTACTTTTTGATAGCGAAATCCTCCAGCCCTTTAATCGGACGATGCTTTATGGCAACAGAGTCTAAACGCATTTATCTGGATACCAACATTCTCGCCTATGTTGCTAATACGAAAGCCCCTCAACATAAAGCCGCTTTAGAAATATTTAGACCGACCGAAAGGGAAATTTTGGGTTAGAATTGTCATTGCGACCG